>JBEHYP010000061.1:0-21960 GCA_048498115.1 Bacteroidota bacterium
GATGGCGCTGCCGCCGCCCTGATCGCGCAGCGGCTGGTGCGGCTCATTTCAGGAACAGCTACCCTGCTTTTAAAGGGTATTATATAAGTGGTGTTCCCTTTTTGGTATGTCATCAGTGAACTGTTAACAATCGTGGTATTGTTCACAACCTTATGGCCCGCCAGCAGGCTGCCTTTGTAGGTAAGCCCGTTTTTAATATTGTTCAGCACTGAAGCTTTCAGCGAAACAGATGAAGTGCTGATGTTCAGGTTAGTACGTGTTTTGGTTTTTTTACCGGTTCCCCTGTCGGCAAAAGAAACCATAGCAACGCCAATCAGCGCTGAAATGATTGTTGCTTTTTTAACGAACCCTGTCATGGTAAAAATTTTAAGTAAAACTAAACAAAACTTTGTTAAATCCGGTACCGTTCATAAATCTTTTTACACATTCTTAACGATTTAGTTAATAAATAAGGGAAAAAGGTTTGTCGAATGCAAAATTGCCGTAACTTTCGAAAACCTTCAGCCTATGAGCAGCTACAATTACCGCCAGAACCGGGAAGAAATTCAGGAATTGATACAACAATATGAGAACCTGAAGGCCGGAAAATCCCACCATTTTCTTGAAGAGGATGCTTTTGAACAGATCATAGAATACTATGATGAAAGGGAAGACCTGCACAATGCGCTGGAAGCCACCGGCTTTGCTATTGAGCGCTATCCTTATTCATCCATGCTGCTCCTCCGGCGGGCCGACCTGCTGATAGCTGCTAAAAGATACAGGGAATCATTGCAATGCCTGCAGCAGGCGGAAGTGCTGGATACCAGCGACATCAATCTCTACATTTTAAAAACAGACGCCTACCTGGCGCTTGACAAGCAGGAAAAAGCGGCTGCGGTGCTGGAAGCTGCCCTGCATAATTTTGACGGGGAAGAAAAACTGGAGCTGCTGTTTAACCTGGCCGATGTGTACGATGATTATGAAAATTTTGATAAGGTATTTGACTGCCTGAAAATGGTGCTGGAGCTGGATCCCAATAATGAAGAAGCACTGTATAAAATTTGTTTTTGGACGGATTTTACCGGCCGCAACGAAGAAGGCATCAGGCTGCACCAGGCTATTATTGACCAATTTCCATACAATGAGCTGGCGTGGTTTAATTTGGCTGCCGCTTACCAGGGCATCCGGCTGTACGAAAAAGCGATTGATGCGTACCAGTACGCCGTGGCCATTGATGAAAAATTTGATTATGCCTGGCGCAATATGGGCGATGCCTACCTGCGCCTCCGCCGCTACAAAGACGCCATTGAAGCCCTGCAAAAAGTGCTGGAGCTGGCAAGGCCGGAAGATGTGATTTATGAAGCCATCGGGCATTGCTATGATAAGCTGCACAACTATGCACAGGCAAGGTTCCACTACCGCAAGGCAACACATCTTAACCAGGACAACAGCCTGCTGTTTTTTAAAATTGCCTGCACTTATATGAATGAAGGCGTGTGGGAAAGCGCTGTAAAGAACCTGGAAACCGCCATGCGGACAAACAAGTCCCAGCCAGAATTTAACCTGGCCATGGGCCAGTGTTATATGGAAATGGGCAATGTGGAAGCAGCCGTGCAATATTTCGGCAACGTGGTACGCACCAGACCTAAAAATGTGAACGGCTGGCAGGAATTACTGAAATGCCTCTACAAAACCAATTGCTTTGAAGAAGGTGCTGAATATGTAGACCATGCTTTGCTAATGACACAAAAGCCAATTTTCTTTTTCTATAAATCTGCTTTTTTACTGGCGCTGGGCAAAAGCAAAGAAGCCGTTATCCAGTTGGAAACAGGTATGGAGAAAAATCCTAAGCTGATAAAAAAACTGGTGGAACTGAACCCTTCTATTTTGCAAAACCAGTTGATAGTGGATGTGGTGGCGAAGTTTAAGAGGAATAAATCTATATAAGCGTTTTTATCTCTCTTTATTATGGCGGCAGAATATCATTGGCGAAAGCAATTTTTAATCCCATTTGCCATAGAAAAATTGCATAATAATGTGTTTATTGAGACAACAGACAGATTAAAATATTAAAATGCTATATTGTTAATAATCACTTACCAATCTTTACCTGGCGCTGTCTTTTACTCCTCAAATAATTATCTTTGCGCCTCCCGGTAGCTACCGGGATTAAAAAAGCTGTTTATGAATTTTCATCTTACCCAGATACCGGAGCGGACCAGCAAGCCCCGTACAAAAGGTATCACTATGGTAATGGATAAGGGCCTGGGCCTGGAAGAAGCGAAGAACTTCATGAGCATATCCCATCCGTATGTGGATGTAGTGAAATTGGGTTTTGGAACTGCGTTTGTAACGCCCAATCTTCGTGAAAAAATTGCTGTCTACCAATCATACAATGTGCCGGTATATTTTGGGGGAACATTATTCGAAGCCTTTCTAATAAGGAACCAGTTTGAAGATTATATCAGCGTTTGCAGGGATTTCGGCATTCAGTATATGGAAGTGAGCGATGGCTCTATTTCTATTCCCCATGCAGAAAAATGTGGTTATATAGAAAAGCTCACCAAACATGGCACAGTGCTAAGCGAAGTAGGCAGCAAAGATGCAGCGCATATCATTCCGCCGTACAAATGGATTGAACTGATGAAAGCGGAGATAGAAGCCGGCTCCAGCTATGTAATTGCCGAGGCGAGGGAAGCCGGCAATGTGGGCATTTACCGTGGCAGCGGCGAAGTAAGGGAAGGACTGGTGCAGGAAATATTGACGCAGATACCGGAAGAAAAAATTTTGTGGGAAGCACCGCAGAAAGCACAGCAATTATATTTTCTTGAACTGATTGGCTGCAATGTAAATCTTGGCAATATAGCGCCTGCAGAAATGATCGCTCTTGAAACAATGAGGATAGGCTTGCGTGGCGATACGTTTGAATTATACCTTAACAAGAACGGGATTAAAAAATAATTTGCTGCATGGTTGTATTGTTAAATTGCCGGGCTTGCCTGTAATTAAATTCCCCAACAGTTTAACCATTTAGCAATACAACAATTAAGCAATATGAAACTCTATGGACTGATAGGTTATCCGCTCGGTCATTCTTTTTCAAAAAAATATTTCACTGAAAAGTTTGAAAAGGAAGGCATCGCTGATTGCAGCTTTGAGGCCTTTCCTATTGAAACGATTGAAGCTTTTCCTTCACTGCTGCAGGCTCATCCCAACTTAAAAGGATTAAGCGTTACCATTCCTTATAAAGAAAAAGTATTGCAGTTTATTGATGAACTGTCGGATGAAGTAAAAGCAATTGGCGCCACCAACAATATTAAAATCAGCAATGGGAAACTAACGGCGTACAATACAGATATAGCTGGATTTGAAAAATCTTTCACCAAATTATTACAGCCTCATCACACAAAAGCATTGGTGCTGGGCACCGGCGGTGCTTCCAAAGCGGTGCAGTATGTGCTGCAAAAATTGGGCATTGCATTTTTAATTGTTTCAAGAAATAAAAACGCAAACCAAATTACTTACAACGATATTGATGAAGCATTACTGGAAGAATATACTGTCATCATCAATTGTTCACCTGTTGGCATGCCGCCCAATAACGATGCTCCGGCCATTCCTTATCAATTTGTAACAGCTTCACACTATTTATACGATTTGGTGTACAGGCCCGGCTTAACTGCTTTTTTGCAGGAAGGAGAAAAGCAGGGTGCTGCCATACAAAATGGTTATCAAATGCTGATACTGCAGGCAGAAGAAAGCTGGCGTATCTGGAACAGCGAATAAGTTGTCAGCCACGAATTATACAAACCATACAGGTATAGCTTACAAGTGATAATCCAGGTTTTTCATTTGTGGCCATCCGTGTAATTCGCGGCTGACAAAAACTCAATCAATTTCTTCATTGCTTTTTTCCTGTGGCTGAATGCATTCTTCTCTTCTGTATCCATTTCCGCAAAAGTTTTTTCGCTGCCGGCAGGAATAAATACGGCATCATAGCCAAAACCTTTTTCTCCCCGGGGAACAGTTATTATTTCACCTTCGCATACACCTTCAAATTGATGTTCTGTTCCATTCAGTATTAAAGAAATGATAGTCCTGAAACGTGCCTTCCCGTTTATACTATTATCAAGATTGTGCAGCAGTTTGGCAATATTGTCTTTATTGTTTGCATTGGCCCCTGCATAGCGGGCACTTTTTACGCCGGGGTCGCCATTCAATGCGTCCACGAACAAACCGGTATCTTCACTGAAACAATTTTTGCCCGTTAATTCAAAAATCGTTTTTGATTTGGTGGCTGCATTTTCTTCCAGCGTGTTATACGGCTCCGGTATGTCAATATCAATGCCTGCTTCTTTCAAAGAAATTATCTCAAACAGGCCGCCCAATACGGTTCTTACTTCTGCTACTTTGTTTGTGTTATTGGTGGCAAATACTAATTGGTTCATTTATTGTAAATTTTCCGGCCGGTACCAAAGGTCAGGCCGGTTAGGAAATTGTGGCTATTATTAAATTGAAAAAACCTGCTTCAGGCAGTTCCATAATTGCGTTTTTTGTATTTTATCATGCTGCAATGCTGATAGGCCAGGTGCTGATAAATAAGTAATGCCGTTATAGGCCTGCACCTTGTAATCGGAGAACAGCATTGGCAATGCTATTGCTGCTGTCGGCACACCAAATAAAAAAACTTTTTCGGCATTTAGCTCTGTTGAAATGGTTTTGTAATCAACGCCGGGGTATTTACTAATATTGATGATCCCCACATCATCCATGTTCAGCCTGCAGGCTGAGAGGATACCCAATAAAAAATTCAGCTCTTCATCCGGCAGAAAAGCGGCGGTGCTGTTATTCACCACAATTATTATATGCTTCCCGCTCTTTCCTAAAATATTGATTGAAGCCGGGGGCAATGGTACAGCAGCTTCAGCATTTTTTACGGCTACCAGCGATGCTTTGAACAATTCACAGATGGTGGCAGGCAATAGCTGAATATTATCTAAACTCATGAAGGGTGCTTTACTGCTTAAAATTTTTGTTTCTTTGCCGTAAAAATAAGGATAATGGAAGCGCTGAAAGATTTTAAAATTACGCTTGCACAAGCAAGCAGGCTCAAAAGCACCCCACTGGAAAACATTCCGTTTGGCAGGATTTTTACCGACCACATGCTGGTGGCAGATTATGAAAACGGCGAATGGAAAACAGCCGAAATTTTGCCTTACCAGCCGCTCTCTTTTGAACCTTCCGTGGCAGTGTTCCATTACGGCCAGGCCATTTTTGAAGGCATTAAAGCATATAAACTGGCCGATGGTTCTATTAAAATATTCAGGCCGCACGATAATTACAGGCGCTTTAATATTTCTGCTGTAAGGATGCAGATGCCCGAAGTGCCGGAAGATATCTTTATGGAAGGCATGAAAACCCTGATTGATATTGACAGGGACTGGGTGCCGGGCAACGAAAACCATTCGCTGTATATAAGGCCGTTTATGATAAGCACTGATGAGGCGATTGGTGTAAGGCCGGGCGAAAAATATAAATTCATAATCATTCTTAGCCCTACCGGGCCGTATTACAGCAAGCCCATGCGCATTTATGCCGAAGAAAAATACGTGAGGGCCGCTCCCGGCGGTGTTGGCTTTGCAAAAGCTGCCGGCAATTATGCCGCTGCCTTATTACCTTCTGCAGAAGCGCAAAAGAAAGGATACGACCAGGTGCTGTGGATGGATGCCGGCGAGCATAAATATGTGCAGGAATGCGGCACCATGAATATTTTTTTTATTATAGATAACAAAGCCATTACCCCGGGGCTGGAAGAAGGTACTATCCTGGCCGGTGTAACAAGGGACAGTGTAATTACTGTATTAAAAGAAATGGGCTTAACGGTGGAAGAAAGGCCGCTGGGCATTGACGAAATAATGGATGCCTATAAAAGCGGCAGGCTGAAAGAGATTTTTGGCACAGGCACAGCTGTTACCATTGCGCCGGTAAGGGAAATGGGGTACAAAGATTATGAGATGAGTTTTGATGTATCCGCATGGACGGTGGCCCCCGCTGTAAAAGAAAGAATGGACGGCATTCGCTATGGTACCGGGGAAGACAGCCATAGCTGGATGTGGCCGGTATAAAGATTAAGAGGTCAAAAGAGTGCAGAAAGATTGAGCAAATCTGTAAAAATCCATGCAATCTGTGGCTAAAAATATATGTTCACAAACGGCTTTATGTGGAAAACCCGCTGTAATGCAGAATTTTCGGGCAAAATGGTAAAAAAATCTCCTTTAATGTTTCTAAATTAAAAGAGAATGCCTACCTTCGCCGTCCAAATTTAAAAAAGGTTAGTAAATGCCTACAATACAACAGTTAGTAAGAAAAGGAAGAGAAATCATTACTGCAAAAAGCAAATCAAGGGCTTTGGACGCCTGTCCGCAGCGCCGTGGCGTTTGCACAAGGGTGTACACCACTACGCCTAAAAAGCCAAATTCAGCTTTGCGTAAAGTGGCCAAAGTGCGTTTGACAAATAAAGTGGAAGTTATCGCCTATATCCCGGGTGAAGGGCACAACCTGCAGGAGCACTCTATCGTACTGATCCGTGGTGGCAGGGTAAAAGACCTTCCGGGTGTACGTTACCATATCGTACGTGGCAGCCTTGATACTGCCGGCGTAAAAGACCGTAAAAAAAGCCGCAGTAAATACGGTACTAAAAAAGCTAAAAAATAATAGTTCACTAATTTAAAACGGTTGAGTAAAGTTTTAATACTTGAAGAAATTCAGCCTAAAATCAAAATTAAACAATGCGTAAATCACAGCCGAAAAAGATACCATTAGCGCCAGACCCGAAGTTCAACGATAAGTTGGTTACCCGTTTTGTGAACAACTTAATGTGGCAGGGCAAAAAAAGCGTTGCTTACGAAATTTTTTATGAAGCGCTGGAAAGGGTTTCAAAAATAACCGGCGAAAACGGTTATGATGTTTGGAAAAAAGCGTTGGCAAACATTACACCGGGTGTGGAAGTACGCAGCCGCCGTATCGGTGGCGCCACTTTCCAGATTCCTTCTGAAGTACGTGCCGACAGGAAAATTTCTTTGAGCGTAAAATGGATGGTACGCTACAGCCGTGAAAGGAACGGTAAAAGCATGGCCGAAAAATTAGCAAACGAAATTGTTTCTGCAAGCAAAGGCGAAGGTGCTGCATTTAAAAAGAAAGAAGATACCCACCGTATGGCTGAAGCAAATAAAGCTTTTGCACATTTCAGGGTATAATCGTTTTTTCGAAAATACTGGAAAGGCTGTTCTGGAAAGAGCAGCTTTTTTATTTACATGCCGGTTAATTAACAGCGGGATTTTTAAAAACCAGTTTATTGGCCATTTCGATCTCATCCTGTGTAATGGTATGCCCCATATTGTCATATACTTTTTCCGTTACGGCTGCATGCATTGTTTTTAAAATATTGCTGGTGGCATATACTCTTTCTACCGGCACATGGGGGTCAGGATTGCTGGTACCGATGAAAACAGGAGTGTCTTTAAAATCCCCTTTGTAATTTTCGGGATAAATTCTATCCCCGATCAGCCCGCCGGTAAAAGCTGCGATACCTCCGTACCGGCTGGCATTCCTCGTTACAAATTCAAGCATCAAACAGGCACCCTGCGAAAAGCCGGTGAAATAGATATGTTGTGTGGGAATACCAATACCCTGCAAATCATCCATTATTTCCTCCAGTAATTGCAGCGCTGACGACAGCCAGGGCTCGTTTTCTTTTGGCGGTGCCAAAAACGAATAAGGATACCATGTGTTATTGGTGGCCTGCGGCGCAATCAATGAAAAGCCGGCTACAGTAAAATGTTCGCTGAGTGTAAGTATATCTTCTGCACTGCCGCCCCTCCCGTGCAGCAGCAGCAGCACTTTGCTGTTTTTATCCAATGTACTTCCGGCGAAGATGATATTTTTTTTATGCACCGCTATTGGTATTTGCTTATTTCAAGATGCAGGGGAGCTAAATTTTTTTCTACCTGTTCCCTGCCGGGTTCATATTGAGGGGGCAGCTTTAGGCTTTCACCGAGATGTTCCAATGGCTCGTCCACTGTAAAGCCCGGCACTGCCGTGGCCACTTCAAATAACACACCGCCCGGCTCACGGAAATAGATAGACGAAAAATAATTCCTGTCAAGCACGGGCGTAGGGTTCAGCATGCGCTGCACAATTTTCTGCCTTACATCAAGCTGGCTTTCTTTTCCCGGTGTGCTGAAAGCAATATGGTGAACGGTGCCGCTGCCTGCAAGCCCACGCAAACTATCAGGTGAACAAATTAAATCAACGTAATTGCCCGGTGCATCGGTAGCTGCAAACCTGAAGCGGTTTCCTTTTTCTGCGATTAGCACATGGTCTAATTGTTCAGTGAGCAATCCGGCAGTGCGCTCATATCCTTCTTCCCAAATTTCTACATTGTAAAAACCCTTGATGGCATATTCTGCAGGAATGCTTCCAAACGAAAAACCACTGCGCTGGTCTTTGTCATTAAAAACCAGCTCAAGCCCAAGGCCGTCCGTATCTTCAAAGTAAACAACCAATTCCCCTTCAAATCTTTTCTGGGGCGCTTTATGGTTTACGTTAAAACGCTTCAGCCGTTCCAGCCAAAAATTCAATGAAGAGCTTGCCACTGAAAACGCAGTAGTGTTCAGCATTCCTTTGCCATGCCTGCCGTTCACCAGGCCCTGGTAAGGGAAAAAGGTCATGATAGTACCAGGTGAGCCGGCTTCATCGCCGTAATACAAATGGTACACATCAGGCCCGTCAAAATTCACAGTTTTTTTTACCAGCCGTAATCCTAAAATACCGGCATAAAAATCAAGGTTCTTTTGTGCATCGCTGGCAATGGCGGTAACATGGTGGATGCCGGTAATCAGTTTTTGCATAGCATTCTTTTTATTGTTTTAACGAATAGCAGGTAAGGCCTGCTGTAAAATCAATACCAAATTAGAAATAAAACTTCATTGTTTTAAACGCTGTGAGATTTCTTAATTTATATTAAGAATGTGCCGGGAGCTATGCAGGAATAAAAATATTTTGTATAGATGAGTCTTAAATGATCACTTCCTAACTGCTGCATTTTTAAAAATAAATATACCTTCCCTGTTGTTCGTGTCTGCATTTGACACTTTATCTTCTAAAATACTTTGCCCGGCATTGGCAGGATTATTTCCTTTGCCCAGCGGCCATTTTCCTTTCGTGTCTGTTATGCTGATGCCGCTGAGAGAGGCAATTGCTAAACCAAAATCGGTACAATTGTTATAATTGAGATTATACATTTTGCAATCATACTTTGTAAGCAGCTGAATGATCTTGACAAATCTCCTGTTTGAAATAAATTTTCCTATTGCTTCATCCCAGTCGTGCAGGGCATCGTCTTTAAAAACCGGCGGGGCAGAAGGATGGAAAGGCGTTGCAGAGAAAACTCCTTTTTTATGAGGATAAAATCCAAACGAACGGGTTACGTAGCTATTGTCTGTATTATATTTTATCAGTGTGATGAACATGTGCCCTACATTGTCAATACCTGTAAAGGCTTTGCGCTTTCCCGGTGAGGGCTGTTTCACATGCACTATCAATGCGTATTCGCCGGCTTCTTTGCCGTCATCAAAAGATTGAAGAATATCATTTGTGCTTACCGGCTCTGACTCCACTTTGGTATTACCGGCAATATTTATTTCCGTTGTGTCCAGGTCAATGGCAATACCGGGCATTGCTATTGAATAAACGCCGCCGGTAATGTTTACGGCAGTAGTATTATTTTCACCCGGCAAACTATTTGCCCCGGCAGAAAACTGCATGGTCAATGGGTACAGCTTAAGCTTTGCGGCTATATTGGCCAGATCAGTATATAACCGTTCTTTGTACCTCGTATTCCTGAAGGCCCTTTTTACTCTAAGTACCCTTAAAAACTGCAACATTGTTTTCCTGTAGTCCCGGTGCCTGCCGTTGTCCTGTTCTATATTTTCCAGCTCTGCAATCTCCTGTTCTACTACCTCATCATATTGAAATAGGCTGCTGTCTTTATACAGTGTGCTGAATTTTTGATGGGCCGGCAGGGGCAGGGGAGCATAAGCATTCTGTGAATGCGCCGTTGATGCTACGCCAGGCAGCAGCACCCACAAGCTTATAGCAAGCTTTGCTATTCTTGCTTTTATATTCATCTGTTTGTACCGGCACAAGGTTTTGCTCAGTTGTATATTGCAGCTTTGTTCCGCAAGATAGTAAATGAGTAATCCTTGTTTATTTTAGCGGCAATGCCGGATACAAGGTTGCCAAGATCGGCAATGGAAATATTCCCTTCCACATCATATTCTCCATCCCTGGTTACACTATTTGCCGGTATAAAGAACTTTAAGCTTCTTCCGGGGGTTTGCTTTAATGCTGCATTAAGCTGCAGGTATTGGTTATTATCCCTTTCAGGAAATTTGATTTTTATGCTGTACTTAGCCATTGGGTTTGGTTTAATGAAATAATGAGGGGATAAAAGTAGGAGCTTATTATTAGTCTACCAAATTTATAGACTAATATTTTTATTGCAGGATTGCTATAAAAGGAAAAGCGCCGACAACAACTGTTACATTGTGTAAGCGCTTTCCGTTTTAAGAGGTGTGACCTCGGAGAGGCTCGAACTCTCGGCCCACTGATTAAGAGTCAGTTGCTCTACCAACTGAGCTACGAAGTCGTAATTACAGCAAAGATATTCGTTCCGTTATTATGTCCCAAGTATTAATAACCGGGCTCAATTTTCCTTCAGCAGGGTATTAATCGTCTCTTCAAACTCTTTTTTGTATGCCGTATAATGCTCGCCTGTGCCGGGCCCGTTAAAGCTGGTATCTAATTTTCGCACTTTGCCTTTTTTGTCCAGTATGATGGTGGAAGGAAAAGCTTTGATAGGTGTTAATTCAGGTAATGTCTTTTCTGTACGCAGTGAATCTGTTACTGCTACTCCTGTATTTAAAACGGAATATTGTACATTAAAGCGTTGCTGGAATTTTCGCAAACTTTTTATGCTTCTTTCCCAATCGGTGCTGTATTCATAAGCTAACGCAATTATTTCTACGCCACGGTTTTTGTTGGCAGTATAATATTCACTTAAAAAAGCAGTTTCATCCATACAGTTGGGGCACCAGCTTCCCATCAATTGTATTACCACTACTTTATTTTTAAAGCGGTTGTCGTTGATAGACACCTGCTTCCCGTCAAGATCTTTAAAACTGAAATTCAATTTTTCTTCACCGGGCCTCAGGTGCATGGTCACTGATTCCAGAGGCACTTTGGCTTTGGAATTTTTTAGTGCATTCCAATCTTCTGTGTAAGTGGCAGATGCATAGTATTTGCCGTTGACAATTTTGTTATTGGAAATAATACCGGTAAAAAGATAAGCATGGCCACCATCAAAGCCGGATAAATACAGGGAATCGCCGCTTACCACCCCTTCCAGGAAACGGTAATCGCCGCTGGGGTTTAAAAAAGTGCCGGTGAGCCTGCTGCCTGTTTGCTTAAATTCGCCAACTGATAGCTCATCGCTTTTATTAGTAGCAAAGTTTACAGCCCATCGCCCGGAAACATTTTTTGCAGGCAGCTTTGCTGCAATAAACCTTTTATTGCCGGGCTTTGCCACAAAAGGAATAACAGCTGTTCTGGATGCGCCAGCTTTTATCCATACGCCTTCCAGCCGGTGCTTAGTTTTTTTTACCCTGAACTGTGATTCAAATACCGGCATCTGAACAAATAAAGAATCACCTTCCTGCTTTATATTGTCAACCTTTATCCTTTCTGCTGCATTGCGTATGTACCAAACAGGTTTTCCTTTTTCTGTTTTCCAGTCAAAACAAAAGCGGATATCGTTGCTGTCGCTTCTTTTCAGCTGTGCTTCCCACGATTGGGCATACATTTTTGCTGTAATGAAAAATGAGATGGTTAAGCAGGTTCTTATTTTCATACAATAATTCATTGGGCAAAGATAATGTACCCTACTTAATGGATAGACTTTGAATATTTATCTTGCCAAATAAAAACCGGCCAGGTAAAGGCCGGTTTGCTTGCTTTCTCATAAGCGGGTTACTTTCCTTTCAATTTCAGCAACGTGGTATATAATTTATCCACTTCGGCACAGGTATTATAAAAGGCAAGTGAAGGCCGCACTGTGGCTTCCAGCCCAAACTTTCTCAATATAGGCTGTGCGCAGTGGTGGCCCGAACGTACTGCAATGCCTTCTTCATTCAGTGCAGCACCTACGTCTTCTGTTTTATAACCGTCAAGCACAAACGATAATACGCTTGCTTTATCAGGTGCAGTGCCAATAAGCGTTAAGCCGGGCACTTGTTTTAATAACCTGGTGGCATATTCCAGCAAATAATGTTCATACTGGCCAATCAAATCAATGCCCCATTTGCTTACATAATCCAGTGCAGCGCCCAGTCCTACTGCATCGGCAATATTGCCGGTGCCGGCTTCAAAGCGGCCGGGAGCGTTGTGAAAAGTAGTGTGTTCAAATGTTACATCCTTTATCATATTGCCGCCGCCCTGCCAGGGTTGTGTTTCGTTCAGTAAATATTCTTTACCATACAAAACGCCGATGCCTGTGGGCGCAAAAATTTTATGGCCTGAAAAAACAAACCAGTCAGGATTAAGCTGCTGCAGGTCTACTTTCATGTGTGAAACAGATTGGGCGCCGTCCAGTAAAACCTTGGCACCCGATGCATGCGCCAGCTCTATCATCTGTTGTGCCGGGGTAATAGTGCCCAGCGCATTGGACACCTGCGTAAAGGAAACCAACTTCACTTTTGGCCCCAGCAGCTTTGCATATTCATCTAAAATAATTTGCCCGTCATTATCCACCGGCGCTACCTTCAGTTTCAAATTTTTCTTTGCAGCCAGCTGTTGCCAGGGAACAATATTGGCATGGTGTTCCAGATGTGTCAGCAAAATTTCATCACCGGGGTTCAGGTTTTGTTCGCCCCAGCTTTTTGCAACGAGGTTAATAGCTTCAGTTGTGCCCCTTACAAAAACAATTTCATTTACCGAGCCTGCATTTAAAAACTGCCTTACGGTTTCCCTTGCTTTTTCGTAAGCATCGGTAGCCCTTGCAGCCAGCTCATGTGCCGCACGGTGGATATTGCTGTTCTCGTGCTGATAAAAATAACTGATACGGTCAATTACCTGCTGTGGTTTTTGCGTAGTAGCTGCATTATCAAACCAAATTAATTGCCTTCCGTTCACTCTTTCATTCAAAATGGGAAAATCCCTTCTCACCACATTTACATCAAAAGGCGCCGCAATGCCCGATTGTGCTTTTTGTGCCAGCAATGCATCCGGCGAAAAGGCATTGCTGGATGATGAGTTTACTTTCGGTAAAAAATAAAAAGATGATTGTTCAGCGCCTGTTGGTAATTGCGGAGCAGGCACAAAGGAATTGATCAGCGACAATGCTTCTGCCAGGCCCTGCTCAAACGGATTATCGTTTGAATAAGGGAGTTCTTCTTTCTTAGCAGTAGCCGGTGTGCCATAGCCATCCTTTTGATTTTGCAACGAAGGTTGCCTGCCGCTGCCTGCTACAGACTTTGGTATTTTACCATCGGCAAAATGCGGGTCGGGCAGGCTTGTCTGCGGATCATTGATATCAAAATCCGTGTACTGGTGCGGTGCATCAGGGCTTTTGCCGCTGCCTGCCACGGATTGTGGTATTTTTCCTGAACCCATATACCCGTTGCCATTAGTGGCAGGCTCTGTGCTTTTTGTTTCAAAATAATTGCTGCTGCCAAAGTTATTGTGTGGGTTTACCCCGCCAACAGATGCCGGCACCAGGTCAATGCCGCCAAAAGGCGGCTGTACATCACCGTTAGTACCGTTGCTTCTCAGGTCAATATGGTTTATGCCCTGACCGGCACCGGAGGTCAGGCCGGGAGAAACACCTGCCCCACCCACAGAAGGTGGCGCAACCGGCGCTGCCACATGCGGATCAGGAAAACCACTTTGTGTTACCGGTGCATTTACCAAATAGCTTTGGTAGGCAGGATTGAAACCCTGTGTGGCCAATGGTTGCGGCACATCAGGTACATTGCCTGGCGGTGCTTTAAAAAATTGGTTTGCCAGCTGCGTCAGCGCTTCAATATCAGGCAAACCAGTATTATCAATACTTGTACTCATGGTATTTATTTATTTCTACATCTTCCAATACAGCAATGGCATCATCAACCAATACAGCTAATGAGCAGTATAAGGAAACTAAGTAAGAAGCAATTGCTTTTTCATTGATGCCCATAAAGCGTACTGATAAACCGGGAGATTGTTCTCCGGGCAAACCGGGCTGGTACAAGCCCACTACGCCCTGCCTTGCTTCGCCGGTGCGCAACAAAATAATTTTTGATTTATTTTTTTCAACCGGCACTTTATCAGAAGGTATCAATGGGATGCCGCGCCATGTTAAAAATTGTGAGCCGAACAGGGAAACAGTTGGCGGTGGCACGCCACGCCTTGTACATTCCCTGCCAAATGCAGCAATGGCCAATGGATGGAGCAAAAAGAAGCCGGGTTCCTTCCATACTTTGGTGATTAGCTCATCCAAATCATCAGGCGTGGGAGCGCCGCTCCTTGTTTTAATTACCTGCGAAGGCACCACGCTGCTGAGCAAACCATATTCTTTGTTGTTGATCAATTCGCTTTCCTGCCTTTCTTTGATAATCTCAATGGTAAGGCGCAGCTGTTCGCTGATTTGATTGTAGGGCTTGCTGTACAAATCGCTCACACGGGTATGAATGTCCACCACGGTATTCACCGCACTCAGGTTATACTCCCGTGGGTTTTCAATATAGTCAACATAGGTTTGCGGCAGCGCCCTTTCATCCCTTGCTGAACAATCCACTTCCACCGCATCGGGATCCTTTACTTTGTTCAGCCTGTACACGCCGGATTCCACCGGTATCCAATTCATCAGATGTGTAAGCCATCTCGGCGAAATTTTTTGCAGTTGCGGCACTGTACGGGTGGCAATGGCAAGCTGCCTCGCCGCCCTATCGCCTAAAGCCGTTTGTTTTTGTTTAACTTCTGAAGCCATAATTGTTGATTTATGATGTAAGATTTAAATGTCTGATTTATGATGTCTGATTTTTTGTTACCTGCATTTGTTCTTCGATTGAACATCGTTGCGTCGCACTCTTGTACGGTACACCATTATTCATCCATCCATGCTAAGATGAAAACTTTTATTTGCTTTACAAAATAAAATCCTACTAATTTGATGGACTATTAATTGTTTGTTGAAAAGAATGCAGTGAAAGGTTTTTGATTTGGCTACAGGCGTCATTTTTTGAAGTTGGGTTCCTGCTTTTGAAATGCGTAAAATATCGCTTTCAATTTTCAAACCACGGTCAAGGTATGGTATATTTATGGAAATATTTACCGGTTGTTTTACAGCAAGTATATTTGTGAATAAATAGCCCGTTAACGTTTAAAAAAAATATTATGGCCGTAATACTGGATTTGGTTGGCAATACCCCTTTGGTAGAGTTAAAAAGATTAAACCCCAATAAAAATGTGACCATTTATGGCAAGCTGGAAGGCAACAACCCCGGCGGCAGCGTAAAAGACCGGGCGGCTTACGGCATGATTAAAGGGGCTATTGACCGGGGCGAAATAAGAGAAGGTGTTACTCTGATAGAAGCCACCAGCGGCAATACCGGCATTGCACTGGCTATGATAGCCAGCTTGTTTAATGTGCCGATAGAACTGGTAATGCCCGAAGATGCTACAAGGGAAAGAGTGTTAACAATGGAAGCCTTTGGCGCCAAAGTAATACTAACACCAAAAGAAAAATCAATGGAAGGAGCTATTGATTATGCCAACGAGCAGGTAGCCAAAGGCGGATATGCTATGCTTAACCAGTTTGGGAATCCCGATAATCCCAATATGCACTACCGTACCACTGGTCCTGAAATATGGCGTGATACTGATCAAAAGATTACCCATTTTGTTTCTTCCATGGGCACTACAGGGACGATTATGGGCGTGTCAAAATTTTTTAAAGAAACCGCACCGCATGTACAGATAATAGGCTGCCAGCCAACAGACGGTTCCAAAATTCCCGGCATACGCAAGTGGCCCGAAGCGTATTTGCCAAAAATATTTGACCGAAGCCGTGTTGACCGCATCATTGAAATCGATGAAAAGGACGCCAGGATAATGTCAAAAAAACTGGCGAGAGAAGAAGCCATCTTCAGCGGTATGAGCAGCGGCGGCGCCGCACATGCTGCTATTGAGCTCGCAAAAGAATTAAAAGAAGGCGTGATCGTATTTATTGTTTGCGACAGGGGAGACAGGTATTTGAGTTCTGACCTGTTTGATTAGTTTTTATTGAACGGTAAGGTTTCCCTGCACCACAAATTTTTTATTCTTTTGCACTGTTAATGAAGCGCCCGGTAAAATATTTTCCGGTACATTCAATACACAGGAACCATTGGCCGGCGGGTCAATAATAATGGCTTCATTGTGTTGAATTGATGATGGGGGTATTGCATAGTTTTTCCAATTGGCTGCTGTATTCCAATTGCCATTTCCTGTGAAAATGTACACTTGTCCTGGTTCTTTTATAATTGTAAAAGCGGTGTTGGTAATGACAGGTGCATTGTAATCAAAATAAATATTGCCCCTGTTTTCAATAATTGTGTTAAGCGGAAGGTTTTGCCGGGGTTTTATTCTGAACTGTACGAACCCGTGACTTTTCAGTTCATTCGCATTGCTGTCGGGCAGCAAAATGTTTTTGAACTCAAAATAGATAATATTTTCTTTCTCACTCATGCTGCAGGAATGGGATGAATTTACCAGTTCAAGTGAGCTTAATACTAATTGGTTACTGAGCGTATCACTGATAACGATATTAAATGCGGTATCAGTGCCTGTGTTCTGGAAACGTATGGTATAGTCAACGTATTTGCCTGTTGTTACTTCTGCGGGACTGAGCTGTGTTGTTGACCGTTTATCATTGGGATCAAAAGAACCCTGTATTACCATATTGTTGCTGTCGCTGTTTACAACGGTATTGCTTTCAATAAAGGCTGACGAGCGCAAGGTGTCTCCCAAAGAAGCGCTTATATCCACCGTGAATAGGCATCAAAGTAACTATTTTGCCCCGGCAGCAGGTTAGACAGGGAAAGACTAAGGTTTCCTCCGCTATTTACGACAAGAGGATTAGAAGACGAATCATAATTGAGCCTGGTATCATCAAAGAAAAATGAAACGTCCGGCGATAAGGTGGTAGTGCCTGCGTTTTCGCAGGTGATGCGGTAAACGAGCGGAGAACCTGCCCTGGCTATACCGGAAAAGGGAGTAATATTGATGGCAACACTGTCTATATTCTCTACAGCCTGCAGGCCAAAATTAGTTGTTACGGCTGTGTCATAGCTGTTAAAAATAAAAGAGGAAGCAGCAGGCAAACTGGTAAAATAGGGCGGTGAAACAACTGAAACAGAAAAAGACCCAATACTGTCTGTGGCTAATGCAAAATGGCCATTATTATCAGTAAATGTATAAGCACCATTTGACAAAACCACTTTTATATTTCTTCCCGGAAAATCGCCGGAGTCATTTACGCCGTTTACATTATTATCGGTAAATACTGTTCCTTTAATGACAGGAAAAGCATTGCATTGGTTTACATTGGTGGCTGCATCGCAAATAACAGCATTTGGCGCAGCCGGGATGCTGTTGGGAAGGCATTTTACTTTGTCCCTGTCATAAGTTAATGTTGCCAGCGTAAACGGTAACCTGGGCAGGCAGGTAATGTTTGTTTCATGGCAGTCAAGTGCAAGGAGGGATACAGGCAGCGCAGGCAGGAATGCAAGTGTATATTCAAGACCCGGTCTTGGATCGCCATTCCAATTGTTCTGGTATTGATTTGAGCAGCTTATTATTTTTAAAGAAGCAGGCAGCGCAGGTAAATCTGTTATGGCGTTATAAGAACAGTTTAAAAATTCCAGGTTGGGCGGCAATGTTAAAGAAAAGAGCGTCTGTAAAGTTTCTTCAGGATTAGTATTTATATTTTGGGTGCTGCAATTAAGATAAAGTAACCCCGCTGGCAGGCCGGATAATGAAGGGCCAAGCCCGTTATCCGAACAATCAAGATATCTAAGAGAAGCCGGCAATTGCGGTAATCTGGATAATACATGGGTGTAGGGAGAAAGGCCGAATTGGCGGGAGCAGATGAATGTATCAAGTTGCATTGCCGCCAGGCTGCCCAATGTAGAAATGGCATTATCGGAACAATCTAAATATCGCAAACTGCCGGGCAAATCATCAACATTCAAATTGAATATATAATTACCTTCACAAACCAGGTATAGCAAACCTTCCGGTAATACCGGAAGGAAACCATCTCCCGGGCTGGGGCTGACATGTGAAAAATCAAGGTATTTTAAGCTTGCCGGTAAGGCCGGGCAGGAATTTATAAGTGTAGAACTGCAGTCCAGGTAAACAAGGGAAGTAAAATACTGGGCCTTCAAGATCCATTGAAGACCAAATTGGGTCATGGATATGGAATACAAGGGAATCTTCTGTTGTAATGGAGCTGCATGAAGTATTGAGGTATCCATTACCGTCAAAACAGCCGGGATATTTTTGTTGTAAAAAACTCCTGAACCTGTCGTCCGGAATTTCTACATACTGGGCGTGTATTGTGTTGGCGAATAACAGGAAAAATGCTGTAGAAAAAAGTATCCTTGCAATAGGCATGATAGTGAAATTTTAAGGTTCCTGCTCAGGGTACTTTTGGTAGTTGCTGTTAATTGTTATTACAATTAACTTTTTTAAAGGTAAGCATTCGCCGGAATAAAAACAATGCCCGGCTGAAATTCATTACGGTGCAGGTGCTGCTGTTTTATCCTTGCCCCACTTCTTCCCCTTATCTTTCTTGTCATCTTTTTTCTTCTTTTTCCCGGCAGATTCATTCACCTTATCGTCATCAATTTTATTTTTGGCGTGCTGGATAACGAAATAATAGGGTATATGGTCATCGCCGCTTTTAGAAGCATCAATTACTTCCATAAACAAATTCTGCTTGTTCCAGTCAGTGTCCTTATTCAGCACTTTCAGCCCGATATTGGGAATAAAATATTCTCCGTCTGCCAGTCCCAGTGAAAATATAGGTGTTTCGGGCTTTTTGCCATTGCCGCTGTATATCATGGCGTTCATTATTTTGTCAACAAGGTCCATGTAATAATCGGCGCTGTCCTGTTTTTTCAGCGAATAATAGCTGTAAGATGCTTCTTTCAGTACCCTGAGGCTGAGCGGGTGCGTCTGCAAATATTTTTTTGCTTTTACCAGCGCTTCATCCACGTTGCCTTCATCATTCAGGTCAAATACTTCTTTTTCCGCATCCATGTCTTCAAAAGGTTTGTAATGGCTGTCCTCAGTGTAGCCGATCATCAGCGCCAGCACTTCTGCATTGCTGAGGCTGCTGTCATTATCAAGAAAACGGATCAATAGTTTTTGGTAAAACAGCGGGTTGTCCCTGTCCTGTGTCTGGTCAAGGATGGGTTTAAAATCCCTTGTATATTCAAAAGGGGCCTGTGCTAAAGCAACATTGTAAAATATAATAAACAGGAATGCAGTTGCAACGGTTTTCATAAATATTGCTCGATAAGTTTTTATCAGGACAACGAATGTAGTAAAAGTACAGTTTATTTACCGTATCAGCACTACCGTTCCTTTATTCGTAACCAGCTGCCCCTGGTCGCATTGCGCTTCAATGTACCAAACAAAGGTCTCACTGTCTGCCACGTTCTGCGAATTTTTTACAATGCCATCCCAGCCATAGGCAGGGCTGTTGGGGTAAAAATCCTGCCTTTCAAAAACTTTGTTCCCGTTGCGGTTGTAGATCACAAATTTTTTGATCACTTTATACCCTCTTGTTATAGGGTAAAAGTATTCGTTTACTCCGTTACCGTTAGGGGAAAACGCCGTTGGCAGCAGCAGGTTACTGTTTTCGCAGGCAATATACACGGTAATATTATCGGAAGATTTACAACCCTGCGCAGAAATCGTTTTAATGATATAGGTATTTGTTTTGGTAGCAATACCTGAAGGCGAGGGGCAATTGCTGCAGCTTAATCCTGTATCGGGCGTCCATAAATAGGATGCAACAGCGTCACTATATACCGGTGAAATAGTAAAGCTTGTATTGTACGGAACTACCAGGTCGGGGCCGGCATTTACCGAAGGCAGAGGGTACACATGAATGCTGGCAGTGGCTGTATCAAAAAAGCATCCGGCAGAATCCTGCACGGCCACTGAATAACTGATATCTGACGATGTAATAGCCACTGGGTTTTTAATGGTGCTGTTGCTTAATCCTGTTGCCGGCAGCCAGGTAATAATGCCGTTTGCATTCAGGTTGTATTGCACCGGCTGCCCCGGGCATACGAATGTGTCTGCAGGGCTTATGCGTGGATTGGGCGGCGGCACTACTTTTACTATTGCAGTATCATAATTAACGCAGCCAAACCTGCTGATGCTTTTTGCAATGTATTGGGTAGTAGAAGGCGGGGATACTTTTGCTGTATCGCATGAATCGCAGCTGATATTTGATAAAGGCTGCCACACCAGCGTATCAATGGTATAGGCTTCCAGCGTAGCGCTGTCTTTGCCCTTGCAAATGGTGTCCATTGCAGGAAATACAAATATTTTGGGCAGGCGCTCTGCCTCCACATTTCCCGTTTTCGTTTGTGCACAACCGTTAACATCGGTCACGGTAAGCCGTGTAAGATAATTGCCAGCGGCCCTGTACAAATGTGGTGACGGCGCTTCTGAAGTGCTGAAGCTGCTGTCGCCAAAACTCCAGCGCCACTGCGTAATGGGCTCATTGCTGTAAAACGGATAGCTGGAACTGGCAAACGAAAATGTTTTGTTTACGCAAAGCCGTGAAGCTGATGTGTAATTTGCTACCGGCCCTCTTACAATAGTATTAGGAACCAGCCGGAGTGTATCATCGCAGGTGCCGGGATAGCCGTCTTTTATTACCACATAATCGCTGTAGCTGCCATGCCGGTCAGGATGGTACTGCAAAACGGAATCAGTGCCGTTGTCTGCCGAATCGCCAATAACATGGAACCGGTACATAAAGCCCGCTTCGGCGGGATAAGTTTGACCAACGCTGTAAATAATAAGGCTGTCCTTGCATACTTTGGCTGCACTGCTACTGAAAACAGGCACCGCAGTATAAATATTCTGCCGGGCGGTATCAGTGCAACCGGTGCTGCTGTCTCTCAGTGTCAATGATGTTACAAAGCTTCCGTACACAGGAAAAGTATGGGCTGTAGTATCGTTGGTGGAATCGGCATAGCCGGGACTGTCACTGAATTCCCATTTAAAAAAGCTGATGTTGCCCTGTGATGCATTTTTAAACAGGAAGCTGTTCTTGCTGCCGCAGGTATTGCTGTAATCGAATTGCGCTATTACACCTGTTACAACAATTTCAATGCTGTCCTTAGCGCCGGGGCACCCGTTGAAAAGCGGCGTCACAACGATTTTTTTCTTTCCCAACGACCTGTATTTATGTGTGGCAATGCTGTCGCTGGTAGAAGCCTGTGAACTGTCGCCCCAATCCCATTCGTATGCATTGGCCCTGGTGGAGCTGCAATAAACTTTTGCATACTCAGAGCCGCAAAACGTATCCCTTTCTGCATGTAATGAGGTATTTACCGGCGGTGTGCCAAAAGCGAAGGGAGAAAAGCTGAACACATTACGGCATCCCCTCGCTGTGCTGATAACTACATTGGCATTGGTGATGCTGTCAGTGGTATTGTAAGTAACAATGGTGCTGCTGTCAGTGTTGTTAACTGGGAGCTGGCCATTGCCTGCATCCCATAAATAATTTAAAATAGTATCGCCGGCGGGCAGGCTGGTAGATACGCTGAAAGTGGTTTGCACCGCCGACGCCCTGAAGGCGATCAGCGCCCAGGCCTT
>JBEHYP010000062.1:0-21842 GCA_048498115.1 Bacteroidota bacterium
CAGAAAAGAAATTCAATCTCACTCCCGGCACTCTCAAAATGGAAACGATGGTGGAAGCCACGCAGATCATCATGGACGATGAAGGCCGCAATCCGCTCATGCGTATTGTGAGGGCAGGAGAGGGCCGCCTCATCAATGCACACTTTGGCACTTACGATTACACTGCCAGCTGCGGCATCACCGCCAAATACCAAACCATGGCGCACCCTGTGTGCGACTTTGCCCATCACATGACCAAAGTGGCACTGGCGCACACCGGCATTTTTCTCAGCGATGGCGCCACCAACGTAATGCCCGTGGCGCCGCACCGTGGCGACAACCTCACCACCGAACAGCTCATTGAAAACCGTGACAGCGTGCACAATGCATGGCGCATTGGCTACAACCACACTACGCATTCGCTTATCAATGGCCTGTACCAGGGCTGGGACCTCAACCCTGCACAGCTTCCCATGCGCTATGCCGCCACTTACAACTTTTTCCTCAGCAGCTACAGCGATGCAGTGCACCGCCTCAAAACCTTTGTAGAGCGTGCTGCCATCAGCACCCTCACCGGCGATATATTTGATGATGCCGCCACCGGCCAGGGCCTGCTCAACTTCTTTTTAAAAGCCATTAACTGCGGGGCGATCTCGGAAGAAGAAGCTACCGTTACCGGGCTTACAATCGAAGAGATACGGAGCAGGAGTTTTTATCGCATTTTGGAAGGGAGAAGGAATAAGAAATAAAATGAAACTGTCATTCCGGGAAACGGGGAATTTACCAGACAATAATAAAATGACGAGGGTATAGGCATTTGTATTTTATGGCAGCATCGTTGTGTCACTCACTTGTGCTTGTGCATCTTTTATTGAAGCGTAGATGGCTCGTGGAGAAATGAGCCAAGGCGGAGGGCTGCTTAGGCTAATAGTGAGAATTTAAAATTGACCTTTATTACTCCCTGAATATCCGGGTATGGAAAATGACTATCTTACATTTTCATTATCCTAATAAAACGCATCATGTATCATAAATTTTCTTCTACAGCCTTGCTTATGAGAGCAGGTATTGCAGCTATTATTTTATTATTGAGTTCGTTTGTATACGGAACCAATTCCATTTATAAAACGTTCGAAGATTTTCAGCAAAATCATATCCAAGATTTTGATTCAGCTGCTTATATAAAAAAAACGCTGCATTTTTATATAAAAGATGGTTCTGAAGTGGTTTACAAGCCCGAGGAAATATGGGGCTTTGAATACAAGCACAGGCTTTTCAGGATTTATAAAGGTGAATTGTATATTGTTGATGATGAAGGCGTGATATTTGTATATGGGCCGGGGTTGAGAATATTGTATTGGCTAAACGGGGAAAAATATAATCCTCCTGCACGACAAAACTTACGTCCGATGGATTACCCTGGTATTTTTATTTCTGATGATTTAAACAGTGATATATATGCTACCAACTTCTCTTATTTGGGTACAGGGGTACTAAAACCTTACAAAAAGGAATACCAGGCTTTTATGCAAAAGTATCCCCGGCACCAGCAGTTGTATGATTGTGTGAAAGATTCTTATAGCGATACTTTATTTTATCATTGTGCCGATATATACAATGCTCCTCTTCATATGCCTGTAAAGTTCCAGCAAAAATGGTGGGACTTTGGCAAACACTATGTGGCTTACAGTGAATTCAAAAGTACAAAAGAACTGAAAGGAAACACTTGGATTATCAACGAGGGACAAGACCCAGTGCAAATTGAAGACATAATAGGTAATGGAAATACTAGATGCGAATATTCAAAAGATATTATTCTTCCGGGCGAAAAGAGAGAGATTGTTGTGTATATAGATGCGGCATCAGTTATTGGTGGAATGTATGGTAAGGGATATACTTGGCGTAGTGAGTTTAGGCATATACGGAGAATAACAGTGCTATTCAAAGGCACCAGGCAAAGGACATTCACTGACATTACATTTGTACTTGATGTAGATGGAACAAAATAAGAGCAGAAATTTTCCAGCCATCAGTAATATTCACCAAGAACAGCAAAAAAGGTTATTATCATCTTCCGCCTTAGATTTCGTGCCCTCTGCCCTGATTCCTGGCACACGAAACGAGATAAGATATAATTATTGCCGATGCATTCGTGTGCTGAAACGCAGGCGAAGGAATTATCCTGCATAAGTACCAGTTTGTTTCCGGGAGAAAGCCCATTTATGTTAAAGAACAGAAACTTAGTATAGCGGAAAAAAAATTATTTATCTTTAAGGAAATTAAAAACTGTTTTATGAAAAAAATCTTACTACTGGCAATTTTATCCTTTTGCGTTATCTATACAACTTCAGCGCAGGCTCAAAAAACAATTTTCTCTGATGATTTCAGCAGCAATAAAAACAATTGGTCAATACGCAATGCTGCTGACGTTAATTATATGGTCTATAATGGCAAATATGTTCTGGATGTGATGGATTCCTTCACTTACAACATATATATACCGGTTAAGATTGACACCTCCAGAAGTTACTCCATTAGTGCCACCATGGTGCATACAACAGGCGTTGTTAATGCTGCCTTTGGAATATATTTCGGCGGCTCCGATCTCAATAATTATTATTCCTTTTCTATATCTGCTAACGGCTATTACCGGCTGGATAAAAACACTTCTGCAGGTTATTCTACGCTGGTGCCATGGACAGTAAGCGCCCTTGTTAAACAAGGCAATTATGTTGAAAATGAAATTAAAATTATCAGGGATGGGGATTACTGGAAATTAATGATCAACGGGCAGCTTGTAAATACCATTCCAAAAGAATCTTTGATGGGCAACTTCCTTGGGTTTACTAAAAATAACGCCCAGCGCATTGAATTTGATAACCTGAAAGTGATACAAAATTTAGACTACAAGCAGCTTTAGGTCTTTGCTGTAAAAAGGCTTCCTAAGGCCGCTGCTGGAACCTTTTGTTGTTTTTTCGCCGTTACAGATGTTACTCTTTCTCTGACCAGAGGCGTCAGGTAAAAAAACTTTTGATATCCCCGTTGGCCGGAGGCTAGGCGGGCGTTCAAAATTATCTAAGCGAGACAGCTTTTGAAATCCTCCCATGAACATTTCTCAAACTATCAGGATATACCGCAATCCTGTGCGTCCTCAGAAAATAAGACGATCTTTCTTTGCCCTGCGGCAAATAAAAAGTGATTGCAGCAGATGGCAGCTTAGGCATGTGGCAATCAATACAATTCGATTTGATTGTTTCGCCTATGGTTTTATATTGAGGGCAAAAATTATTGGTTCCCACTTTATGGCAACTCAAACATTTTTGCGAATAGAATGCAAGGTCAGCGCTGGCATTTGTATGCGGATCATGGCAGGTTCCGCAGGACATTGTTTTTACACTAAAACATTTGCTCTGCGCCAATAACCCCATTTGATTGCCATGCACATCAGGCTCCTTTGATTCATTACCGAACGGCATAAAAAAATATCCCAGCGTATCGCCCATTTTAAACAAAAACCTCGATTGAATTGGGGCTTTGTCATTTCCTGAATGGCAGATAGCACAGGCATCTAATTTTTGTGACGGGCTAAGGTTGTTTCCTTTTGTAATATAAGCGGCTGTTTTTACACCGGGATTTGCCAAATGATAATTCACATGATCGATGGCCGGCCCATGGCACCTTTCGCAATCTATGCCATACACTACCGTTTGCCGGTCCAGTGACCTGTCACTGTTCATTGCCGTATTGGCGCTTATATCAAAGTTGGAGCTATGGCATTCAAAACATTCTTCGCTAATAAGCCTGTCGAATTTAGGGTGATCGGCAGGGTAATTGGGGCCGGGGCTGGAGCCCCATGCATTCAATTCACTATAATAGGATACCGGCAATTCGTACAACCGTTCCCCCTTCCAGTAGAGGCTTGTCTGTGCATGGCGGTACCCAAATAAAATATCAAAACGATACGCATGCTGTTCTTTGCCGTTTAGGTAAAGCACCTGGTAATGACCGTTGTCTCTTTTTTCCATCGCAATGGCAAGCGAATCATTGTAGCTGAAAATATTCCGCCCACTGTTAAAATTGCCGAGAATGTTTTTGATTCCTGCCTTTGCCGTGGCGTTGAAATGCGCTGTAGTTAAAAATGAATCATAGATAGCCTGGTGGCATTGCCTGCACGCCAGGGCTCCGGCATAGTTCCGCCCGCGGGGATCATTACCTTCTGCCGGGTTGATACAACGGGAGAGGAAAAGTATCGATCCGCCAACTAATAAAATAATAAAGAATGATCTTTTATTGTGCTTTATCATTACCTGTAACTGATAGTAACAGCTTGTAAGTTATCATTTTTCGGAACAATTCAAAGTGTATATCTTCATTGTGCTTTTTTATATAAAGCGGGGAAGCTCCTGTCTCCATGGACCTTGGCTAAAATTTACAATTTGCTTAAAATTGCAAAACTCTTATAATGAATAAAGGGCGTGTAGAAGCATTCAGCGATGGTGTGATTGCCATTATCATTACCATTATGGTGCTGGAAATGAAAGCCACCGAAGGCGCAAGTTTTGAGGACCTGAAACCTGTGATACCAAAATTTGTGAGCTACGTGCTGAGTTTCCTGTACATTGGTATTTACTGGAACAACCATCATCACATGATGCATACTGTAAAAAAAGTAACGGGCGCAATGTTGTGGGCTAACCTGCATTTGCTGTTCTGGCTGTCGTTGCTGCCGTTTGCAACGGCCTGGATTGGTGAAAATCATTTTGCGAAAGCGCCAATGGTTTTATATGGCATTGTGCTGCTGATGTCGTCCATCGCCTATTTCATTTTGCAGCAGGTGATCATAAAACATCACAGCTCTGCCATTTTGCATAAAGCAATAGGTAAGGATGTTAAGGGAAACATTTCAACTGTACTATACGTTATCGGGATCATTGCCTGCTGGTTCAGCACCTGGCTTGCGGGCATACTGTACATTTTCGTGGCACTGATGTGGATCGTGCCCGATAAACGGATTGAAGTTGCTTTAAAAGAGGAATAGTATCTCTTCGCAGCCCGGCGAAAGAGAAGAAAGCAAGCTGCTCTTCGTGCCAAAAATCAAAAGTGAATTTACATACTATTGCACACGAGCGAGCGCCTTCACCATGATCGCCTCCACCTGCGCATCCAGGTTAAAAATTTGCTTTGATATAATTCATTTCAATTTCACCAATAAGCTCAGCACATCCGACTGCAGCGAATTGCTTCTTTTATAATGCCCGTACCGCAGCTCTATTTGTGTAAAGCCCATTATTTTTTGCAAAGGAGTAATCCTTATCCCTGTGCCGAAAAAGTGGCTGTGAAAAGGGGAGAGGTCGTAATTGCTGGAATAAAATTCATCAGTGGTGCCGTGCCGCTGGTAAGGAGCAAAATAATTAATGCCATTCTGGGTATAAAACCGGTAAAACGGGCTGATGGAAAAAAACGGCGTTAATTTAAAAACTGTTTCAATGTCTGCAGTGTGGGCGCTCAATCCCCAGCCGTCACAATAAAACCGGTAAAAGGACCGCAGGATTATTTTATTGCCGATAAAATAATTGGTTCTGATACCCAGTGGCAGCTTTAACCTTGATGCCGGCAAATGTTCTGTGCTTTCTGTGCCGTCCTTAAAATACACCCTGTGAAAAGGCATGCTTAAAAAACCAAACTGTGCAGCAGGCTCTGCCGAAAATAACATTTGCAGGCGCTGGTTCATAATGTGGCTGTACGAAAACAAAAGACTTGCGCTGGTACGTGGGCGCCATGGGTAATCATGCTTGTTAGGGTAACCATCCAGCCCGCCTGTTTCAGGCGTTCTCAGCTCATAGGGAAGAATGATTTTTACCTGGTCGGCATAGCATTTGGCTTTTACAGAAAATTCGCTGTTATTATCTTTTGATGTTTTGCTGATGCCGGCGCCCGCACCAACAGAAAAATAATCAGATTCCACAGAAGAAGACAATTCAAAATGCAATTTCCTTTTTTTGGATTCATTCTCTACAATATACTCTGCAGAAGGATAAATATGCAGGTCTTCGGAGGAGGCGGAAGAGATGGTGTTTGGGTTGATGTTGTCTGAGGAAGCGGACGTATAATAATCAACGCCCAGGTTCAGGTTCCATGTTCTTTTGCGGTTATGACGGTCATACCTGTGCATCTTCAATTCTGCATACAGGGAATAATCTTTCAGGGCTTCGGTGCCAATGCCGCCGGTAACGGCCGAATTGTTCCCGTCCTGCGAATAATAAGAGCTTAGTATGTTTATTTCATCCACAGAAAGCTTTCTTTTTTTATAAGCAGCAGAATCAACCGCCTGCGAAAAAGCATGCAGCAGCCCGATGTATAAGCCAACAACTACAAGACAAATTTTTTTCACGCAGTTTCTGGTTTTTAAGCGAAAAATGATTAACTATATAAGACATACAAGTAAGCTGTTATTCTTTATGCCGGTATGCGCTTGCACGGTTCAGAGAAAAGAATTTTAACGGGGCTTCTAATTACAGCCGCAACCGCCTCCTGTTCTGCCGCCATTTACCCCTGAGGCACCTTCCCGGTAAGATTGAAAGCTTACTTCGGTCTTCTGCGATTTACGGGCGCCTAATTCCATTTCCCCGTCATTGATTTTATTCTTCTGGTATTCTTTTACCGGCGTACAGGAAACCGCATATAATAAAATTAAAAAAAGAAGCGCTGCTGTTCCTTTCATATAATAGTGATATTTGAAGAGGTGAAAATTTTATTATTGTCATCAACGATGATGCATTCGATACCATTTACCTGGTTGATGAGGTTAAGTCCCACTTTTACGCCCATCACCATTACCGGTGTTGCCATGGCATCCGCTACTTCTGCTGTGGGGCCGATAACAGTAACACTTCTAATGCCACTAACGGGCATGCCTGTCTTAGGATTGATGGTATGGGAATACCTTATGCCATTGATCACTACGAACTTTTCGTAATTGCCCGATGTGGCAATGGCGGCATTGGTAATATTAAGGGAAGAAAAAGCATGGCCCGCCATTCCGGGATCGGCAATGCCAATCGTCCAGGGTTTTCCACCAGGCTGAAAGCCCCATGTAATAAGATCGCCGGCTGCATTTACAACACCGCTTTCAATCCCGTTTTGCTGCAAGATCAATTTCGCCCTGTCAGCAGCATATCCTTTTCCAATACCGCCAAAGCCGATACGCATGCCCTTTTCTTTCAGGAAAACAGTAAAGTCCTTTTCATCCAGTATTATATTGCGGAAGTTTACCAGCTTCACTGTTTGCTTTGCCGCCACAGCATCCGGCAATTTTTTCATTCCCTTGTTAAAATTCCAGAAATCTTTGTCAACAGAGCCATAGGTAATATCAAAAGCGCCCTGGGTTAAATGAGACAGTTTTATGGAATGCTGTACCAGCCGGAAAACTTCTTCGTCAACGTTTACAGGGGAAATGCCTGCATTTTGGTTGATACAATTTGTCTGGCTGCTGTTATTAAACGTAGTGAGCAGTTGCTCTATCCTTTTTATTTCTGCAACAGCTTTTTCAATGGCGCTGTTTGCCAATGCTTCATCGCCTGCCACCGCGGTAATGGCAAAACGGTTTCCCATCAGGCGCAATACTTTTGTATGTGCCTGCAGGCGCAATGTTGCATTGTCAGTTGCCTGCATGAAGAACGTTGTTGATGCCTGAAATGAATGTTGCCGGGCTGTCGGAGATTTCTTCCCATGTTTTTAAAACATTGCCGTCAGCATCTAATAAAACGATGAAGGGAAATTTGCCTGCCGGGTTGTACTTTTCTGCAAGGGCTTCATTATGCAATACCTGCTCTTTTTCCAGCTTTTTTGCCCTGGGAAAATCAGCGTTTAATAAAACCAGCGATGAATCAGCGTATGAAATAAATTCTTCCTTGTCAAAAACATTTTTCTTTAAGCGGATACAGGGAATGCACCAGTCGGAGCCGGAAAAATCCAGCAGGATGCACCGGTGTTCCGCTGCGGCTGCTGCCTTTGCTTTGTCAATATCGGTTAGCCATACAATATGGGATGAGAGTAAAGCACTTATCAAAATGACCAGTCCTGTCTTCATGCACAATTATTATAAATGCAAGTTATGGCATTTGCTTTTTAGATTAGTTTTTGAGGAAGCGGATGACTTTTTCTCTTCAAAATAATCATGTACTGCTGAATGCTATTATTATCTTTTAGTAAATTATTTTCATCATGCTAACCGTTGAACTGCAATTATACTTATCTTAGCCCTGTAATCTTTTAAACTACCAGCAAGTATGAAAAAAACATTTCTTTTCCCGGTTCTGCATATACTGTTATTCCTGGCGTGTATTGCTCTCTTCTCCTGTAAAAAGGATAGCCCTTCCGATGACGATAATAACAACAATGATGATAATGCTGACCTGTGCACCAGGCTGGCTGCTGTAAAAGCACATCCCGTTGCTGTAGTTGCAACAGGGCAACCCATAGAAATTTCCGTTGATTCACTTGCCGGAGCCGATTATTACTGGACAGGCCCCGGATATTATGAAAGCTACGATCAAAATAATGTTATAACCGACTATGCAGATTACACTTACCGTGGCTGGTACTACGTAAGGATATCCCATGAAGGGTGTACTTCCCGCTTTGACAGTGTATATGTAGATGTAAAGCTTCCGCAGGGCGCACCTTCCTGCACACCTGCAAATAATACTGCCACTTTTAACGGTGGGGTATTATTAGGAGATCAGGAATTTTACTTTGTCTCTTTTGAAAATGTGCTTGGTGATTATGAAGTGACAGGCAACAGCTCGAACGGGGATATAAATCTGAAATTTAGCGCCTACTGGCTTACACACGATCTGGAAGACGGTATTTATTATACTACCAGTATTCCTTCCCTGGAATATGGGGATATAGACAAAGTGTATATTAACGATGTAAACCAAAGTATTTACTGGGTGGCCGATCCGGACAAGCCTGTTTATATCAGCCATGTCAACGGCAAGCAGAGAATAACATTTTGCGGTATCCAGTTTTCAGGAGACTGGGGCGGCACACTTTACCATACAACAGTAAGCGCAAAAATTACCCAACCCTGAGCGTTGATATTGATATTACGGCGAAGATGTAAAACCATTAAGTAAAGTAAGAAATTACAAGCTCGTTTTTCATTTCACACATTTATGCGGTTGCGGCTTGTTTTTATTCTGCACATTTTTGCAGTCTTAAAACTATAGCCATGAATAAATTATTGATTACAGCAGCAGGGGGCGTGCCTCCTGTTTATTTCCTGCAAAAAAAATGAGGCGCCTGTACAGCCGGCACTGCCGATGGATTACATCAACCTGCATGATTCTGTTATCATGTATGCCCATCTGCCGGCCTTGTTTGATTTTGATGCGGATGGTTTTTCCGATCTTAAATTTGGCGTTACGCTGGTAGGCGACCCGGTATTGCACCAGGACAAGCGACAGTTCACCGTTTCATCAGGCATTCATTCAAAGCTGGCAGTGAACGCCTCATCGTATGTACCGGTAATGAATAAAGGGGATCTTATTCCAATTGAAAACTTTAATGGTTATGAATGGTGGCTGGTATCTTCAGTGCTGCTGGTGGAAAGGGTTGAAAATGCCGGCGGGGATATTTTTTGGCAGGGCCACTGGAAAGGGGTGGTGAAAAAATACCTTCCTTTTCAAATGATAAAAAATGACCGGCGCTATAATGGCTGGGTAGAATTGACGGTAAACACGGAGCAGGAAAAAATTGTGCTGCACCGGCTTGCATTGTGCAAAGAAGCTGAAGAAGAAATAGCAGCGGGATAAAAAGTTGACAGCAGCAGCATAAAATTTCTTTCAATTCCATTCTTTCAATAGATTCGCATTCAAAACCAATTTGAATGTTCCGGCCATACCTTATAACCTGCCTGTTTTTTATCCTGTATTTTAATAGTACTGCCCAGGATACCACTGCACAGGAAAAAAAACGTTCCCGCTTCAGAACAGATTCTGCCCGTTCGCAGATGCCGGACAGCAACCGTTCCAGGAGAGGCGGAATGGCAGCACTTTTTGCAGACTCCAGCCAGCTCACGGTGAGCGATTACCAGCTGCAGATAGAAAAATCGTATGTGCTGCTGGATAAAATAAAAAATAACAGCGATGTGGGGCCTGGTATAAGAAACATAGCAGCAGAGCTTACCGACAGTGATACGGCGCTGGCAGTGCTTAAAGATAACCTCACCAATTACAGCAAGGCCCTCAGCCTCCGTAGCCTGGAAGTGTATAAAACTTTATTGCGGAACATTAACCATGACCTTGAAGATGACCAGGTAATGCTGGACAGCGCTGACAGGCGGCTGGACCTGCTTAAAAAAGACATGCGTTTGCTTATCACTGATACGGTATTGCGGCAGATGATGCAGGACTCTGCACTACGGCAGCAGTTTGCCGGGCAGATGAAAGAAATGAGAAGCTACTGGCGCTCCGGCACCAGGCAATTGCGGCAAAGCCAGGCATTTGTAGAGCAGCTTAAAACAAGGGTGTCGGCCAACTCCATACTCACCATACAATTACTGGGAAAAGCGGAAGCCCTGCTGGCTACTTCCGCCACGAGGATATTCGGGAAAGAGTACAACTATATATGGGAAAAAACGCCTGACAGTATTACAAAAACAGTAAGGAAGGCATTTAAGAAAGTGTATTCCGGCGAAAGAAAAGCATTGCGGTACTACTTTAAAGATGCCGGCCCCCGCAGGTTGCTTCTTTTATTAATAGGCCTGGTGTTTTTTATATGGATATACCGGAACATTCGTTTGCTGAAGAAGCAAAATGCCTTTGCTGCGTTAAAGGAAATGGATTTTTCGTTTATACTTCCCGGTTATATCCTGTCATCGCTGGTGGTATTATTTACCGTGGCCCCGCTTTTTGATCTTAATGCACCATCCGTGTACGTGGAATCAATGCAGCTTTTACTCGTGCTGGTGCTCACCATTATCTGCTGGAAAAAATGGCCCCGCCGGATGTTTTTTTACTGGACGGGTATCGTAGTGCTTTTTATTTCATTTTCATTGATGCACCATACTACAGCACCGGGGCTGTTACAGCGGGTATGGCTGATGGCGCTGAATATTCTTTCTATTGTGCTGGGCTCACTTTTCCTGGTGCAGATGCGGCAGCACCTGCCTCTTAAAGGGTTTATAAGGTTTGTGATTATCCTGCACAATGTAATGAATGTGCTGGCAATTGTATGCAATATTTTTGGGCGTTTTTCACTGGCGCAGATATTAGGCAATACGGCTATTTTCTCTTTTACGCAGGCGGTGGCGCTGGCCATATTCAGCAGGATCTGCGTAGAATCCCTGCTGCTGCAGATTGCCACCAGCCGTGTAAGGCGCAATGCAAGTGTCCGCTTCGATTTTCAGCATGTGCTTGACGGCTTCCGCAAGCTGGTGCTGTTTTTGGTAGTGATTCTCTGGCTGATCGTTTTTACTACCAACCTTAATGTTTACTCTTCGGTATTGGACGGTATCACTTCTTTTTTAACCAGCCCGAGAAGCCTTGGCAGCGCTAACTTTTCTTTCGGTGGCATTATCCTCTTCTTTTTTATTATCTGGGTTGCCCATTTGCTGCAGCGGTACATCGGTTATTTTTTCGGGGAAACGGGCGTGGAAGATGAAATCCGGAACAAAGCGAAAAGATCAAGGCTGTTAATAACAAAGCTGGTATTATTATGCGCCGGTTATTTGCTGGCCATTGCTGCTTCGGGCCTGCCGCTTGACAAGATTACTATTGTGCTGGGCGCATTGGGCGTGGGTATTGGCCTGGGCCTGCAAAGCATTGTAAACAATTTTGTATCGGGCATTGTGCTGATATTTGACCGGCCCATGCAGATAGGAGATTCCGTGGAAATAGGGAATAAAGCAGGGCGTGTAAAAGAAATTAACCTGCGATCAAGCACACTGCTAACACCCGATGGGGCAGAAGTTATTATTCCCAACGGCGATCTCCTTAACCAGCATATCACCAACTGGACATTGTCAAACGACCAGCAGCGGATTGAAACGGATATTTCCGTAAGCGGCACCAGGGATGCGGAGCAGTTGGTTGCCCGGATAAAAAATATCCTTGCTTCTTCAAAATACATTTACAGGAACAAAGAGCCGCAGGTGTTATTCAGGGCGGTTAAGGAAAATGGCTTTGATGTAAGGGTATTTTATTGGTCTGCCGATGTATATAAATCAGAAGAGGCCAAAAGCGAGATATTATTGCTTTTGCATGAAAAGCTAACTGCGGCAGGGCTGCAAATGGCATAGGCCTGTTGCACGATAATTCAATTTCAGTAAAAAAATAATACTTTATTTGTTACTTTAGAAGTGAAAACAACGTCTTTGGTAAAATTGGTACATCAATTGTTTATTTGTAACTTATAAACCCCGGAAAATGAAAAATATTTTAACTGTTACTGCTGCCGCATTGATTCTTGTATCGTGTACTAAAAATGCCCTTACCGGAAAATCGCATTTAAGCCTTATTTCCGAAAGCCAGCTGGAGCAGATGGCACTTACGGAATACCGTACCTTTTTATCACAAAACAAAGTGGTAAGCTCCACCGGTAATAAGGATGCGGAAATGGTGAAAAGGGTGGGCACCCGTATTGCCAATGCCATCAAGGCATATTATACCAGCAAGGGGCTTACAGATGTGACCAAAGGGTATGAATGGGAATTTAATTTGGTGGATAATAAAGAAGTGAATGCATGGTGCATGCCCGGCGGAAAAGTAGTAGTGTACACCGGCCTGCTGCCCGTAACACAAAATGAAGCGGCGCTGGCCATTGTATTGGGGCATGAAATTACCCATGCTGTTGCCGAACATGGCGGCGCCAGGATGAACAACGAATTGGTAGCGCAGGGCCTTGGCACGTTGGGCGATGCCCTTACCAGCGGTAATCCTAAAGTAAACAGTATTTTCAACAGCGTGTATGCGCCCGGCGCACAGATAGGTGTATTGCTCCCCAACTCAAGAAACCAGGAATATGAAGCTGACCATTACGGGTTGATATTTGCTGCTATGGCAGGCTATAATCCAAGAGAAGCTATTCCTTTTTGGCAGAGAATGTCGCAGGGCGGCAGCAATGGCACTCCTGAATTTTTAGCCACGCACCCTTCTGATGAAAACAGGATAGCCAGGCTGCAGTCGTATATGGACGAGGCGCTCACGTACTATAAGCCTGTTAAATAAGAACCGAACCATGGGAGCAAAATAAATTAAGAACCCACCATAAAGGTGGGTTTATATTTTGTGCTCTTTTATACAATAGAAAGGCAATAAGTTTTATAGCTTGTGGCTACAGTTAACCCGTTCTTTTACCGGTAATTTTTTCAAACTCCGTTCTGTTCAGTTTCGTAACGTGGGAAATAATGATATTGGCAGCAGGGTTTTTAAGATACTGCCGGGTAAATTCTTTTAAAATGTCTTTTGACACTTTTGTAGCTGATTGAAAGTTTAATACACCAAGGTTTTTTACTATAGGTCCTTCCATTTCAGCAAAGTCAAATTGATAAAATCTTTGCGCCATAGGAAAAATATTGGAAATAAGTAGTTAGCTCATCCTGATATTAAACGCAAATGTAAGGGCAATAGTATTAATAATAGCGTTAATCAATTGTGAAGCAAAGGATTGCTTCCGGTTGATGGTAAAATTTTATATGAAATTACTTGTTACTGTACTGGATTAAATTTCAACAAGAATTATACAATAAAAGGCATGTTACAGGGTAAATGGGGAAATGCTGTGCTTAAATTTTCCATGGTACAATATTGTTTTCCCAACTCCTGTTATAGGGAACAGTTATTTTAATATAATTATCGGTATAGCCTTCCATCATCCCGTTTTTGTTTGTTGTTTCAAACAGTGTTTTTCTTTCCTGCCCAATGTGCAGGCTGGTAAAATACTGCATCTTCCGGTAGCTGAGGTTACGCAATATTTTATTTCTTTCATGCCTTATGTTCATGGGCACCACAGGAGTTAATTGTAAAGCATCTGTATTGTCTCTCTCAGAATAGGTGAACACATGCAAATAAGAAATATCCAGCGAATGTAAAAAGTCATGGGTCTCTTTAAAATGTTCATCAGTTTCGCCGGGAAAGCCTACAATAACGTCAACGCCTATGCAGCAATGCGGCATCATGGTTTTGATGAGGCCCACACGCTCTGCATACAATTCCCTGCGGTAGCGCCTTCTCATCCTGCCCAATACTTCATTGCTGCCGCTCTGCAGGGGAATATGAAAATGCGGCATGAACTTTTTACTGTTGCTTACAAATTCAATGATGTTGTTGGTAAGCAGGTTAGGCTCAATGGAAGAAATGCGGTAGCGTTCAATGCCTGGCACTTCATCCAGTGCCCGTATCAATTCAAAAAAGCTTTCTTCTTTCTTTTTACCGCCGTGCAGGCCTTTGCCAAAATCGCCGAGGTTGATGCCGGTGAGCACAATTTCTTTGGCGCCTTTTGCAGCAATATCACTTACCAGCGCTGTTACATGCTCAATGCTGTCGCTCCGGCTTTTGCCCCTTGCCAAAGGAATGGTGCAGAATGAACAATTGTAATCGCAGCCATCCTGCACTTTTAAAAATATCCTCGTCCTGTCGTTAATAGAATGTGAGGCAGTAAAAGTGTTTACATCTTCAATATCGCAACTGCAAATTTTGGTGCTGTTGCCCTTGGTGATTTCTTTTAAGTGCTGCGCAATATTGAATTTTTCAGCAGCGCCCAATACCAAATCCACTCCGGGAATTTCTGCAATCTCTTTTGGTTTTAATTGTGCGTAGCAGCCGGTGATGACCACCATTGCTTCCGGTGCTTTGCGCTGTATGCGGCGCACCAGCTGGCGGCATTCTTTATCGGCATTATCGGTAACGGAGCAGGTATTAATTACATATACATCTGCCACTTCATCAAATTCTCTTTTCTCAAAGCCATCGTTCTCCAGCAACCTGCCGATAGTGGAGGTTTCGGAAAAATTGAGCTTGCAGCCAAGCGTATGTAATGCCACCGATTTTTTCATTGGGGCAAAGATACAAAACCCCCTCCAACCTCCCCGCAGGGGAGGCTTTTAACCTCTGTAAGCCAAAAATTCTTTCAAATAATACAGGGTGGGCTTTGAGTTGATAAAAGAATAAATGATAATGTGGAAGCTAAAATGTTTATTAAAGATATGAAGTGCCGCTCCCTCTCCTTGCAAGGAGAGGGAGAAGGAGGGTGAGGTTTTTCATCTATTTTCGTAAAAAAATAACATTGAAAAAATATGCTGCCTATATCGTGTTGTTGCTGGCCGGGCTTTTGCTTTTCTTTATTAAAAGCAACCAGCGGGGCAGCAGCAATACAGAACGCATTGAAGTAACAACGGATGCCGTAGCCGCTGATGAGGGCTTCAGCCGGCACCCTGATAAAATTATTTATACCAAGCATGCCCGTTGCCGTATGGAATGCAGGCATATTAGTGAAAATGATATACAGGAAATTATATTGACAGGAAACGTGAACAGCCAAAAGATAGAACAGGATGAACGGGGAAAAACTTATCCGCTGGAAGGAAAAACAAAAGATGATAAACGGCTGCGGGTAGTGGTGGCACCAAAGAAAAATGATTTGGTAGTGGTAACAGTAATTGACCTGGATACAGAGTGGCCCTGTGGTGATTGCCATTGAACAAAAAAACTTACCGGTTGTTGCTATTGCCGGTTATATAAAATGCACACGAAGGCTTGTAATAAACGGTACGGTTGTTTACTTTTGCTTCGTGGCGGCATTGTGGTAAATGATTATTTTTATTTTAGTGGTGCATGAAAATTAAAACCTTCCTGGCAAAACCTTTTGCCGGCTATATATACAAACGGGTGAAGAAAGAAATGGAAACTGCGGTGCAGGACCAGCAATCCATTTTTAATAACCTTATTAAAGCAGCCTCCAAAACAGAATTTGGAAAGCAGCACCAGTTTGAATCCATCAGATTGTATGATGATTTTAAGAAGCTTGTTCCCATCAGGGATTATGAAGCATTTAAGCCTTATATTGAAAGAATAAAAGAAGGAAAGCATAATGTGCTATGGAAAGGCCAGCCTATTTATTTTGCCAAAACAAGCGGCACCACCAGCGGCGTTAAATACATCCCTATTTCAAAAGATTCTATTGACAACCATATTAACGGCGCCCGTAATGCGCTGCTGTGCTATATGGCAGAAACAGGCAATACAAAATTTGCGGGTGGCAAATTGATTTTTTTAAGCGGCTCGCCCGAGCTGGAAAGAATTGGCGGCATACCCACCGGCAGGCTTAGCGGTATTGTGAACCATCATGTGCCCAGGTATTTAAGGGCTAACCAATTGCCAAGCTATGAGACCAATTGCATTGAAGAATGGGAAGAGAAACTGGATAAGATAGTAGAAGAAACCATCAAACAAAACATGACGCTTATCAGCGGCATACCGCCGTGGATGCAAATGTATTTTGACAGGCTGATAGAGAAAAGCGGTAAAAAAGTAGGGGAGCTATTTCCTGATTTCAGCGTAATGGTGCAGGGCGGCGTAAACTTTGAGCCTTACAAATCAAAATTGATTGAAAGCATCGGGAGAAAAGTGGATACGATTGAATTGTTCCCTGCCAGCGAAGGTTTCTTTGCTTTCCAGGATTCGCAAAAAGAAGAAGGATTATTGCTTAACACGAACAGCGGGATATTTTTTGAATTTGTGCCTGCGGCCGAAATTTTTAATGAAAGCCCCGCCAGGTTATCATTACAGGATGTGAAAGTGGGAGAGAATTATGCACTCATCATCAGCAATAATGCAGGGCTGTGGGCATATAATATCGGCGATACGGTGAAGTTTGTTTCCACTAATCCTTACAGGCTGATAGTAAGCGGCAGAACGAAGCATTATATTTCTGCCTTTGGCGAGCATGTGATAGTGGAAGAAGTGGAAGCGTCATTATTAAAAGCTGCTAAAGAGGAAAATGTGCATATCACTGAATTTACCGTGGCGCCAATGATAGCACAGGATAAAGGAAAGAGCTACCACGAATGGTTTATTGAATTTGAAAACAAACCGACAGATATAACCGCTTTTGCCAAAAAGGTTGACGATAACCTGCGGCAGAAAAATGTGTATTACGATGATTTGATTAGCGGCAATATTTTGCAGCGCCTGCAGATAGCGCCTGTAAAAAAACATGGCTTTATTGATTACATGAAGAGCGTTGGCAAGCTTGGCGGTCAAAATAAAGTGCCGCGGTTGAGCAATGATAGGAAGATTGCGGATGAACTGGAAAGATGGGTGCAATAGTATTTGATTGTACCTAATGCTGTTAACTGTTTTTTATACAGAAAAGCTGTTTATAAAAGCCACCTGTTGTTATCATCCCAACAAAAAGTTAATAATCTCCTGCTGCCGTTTCCCGGCAAAAAAAATCTTCATTATATTGAAAATACATTTATTTTTGTGCCCTCAATATCAAACAGCTAAGAAGTGAAAAGACATTCTTTACATATTGACATTAACAGCAGGCATTTTATGATGGCCTGCGTTGCTGTGAATGTACCTTCTCATTGCCCCCGACGTAGCCCCCGTTGCTGATAGGCCGAGCAATCTTCGAATTGCCCCTGTCAGTGAAAAAAGCCCCGGACTTTTTAACAAGTTTTCTTAATTACAAGTCAATTATTTTTTCCAGTGGAAACAAATAATATTATTATCAGGGTAGCCAATATTGGCGATATACATTACGCAAAAACAATTACCGATGAAATGGAAGCCTCTGCCAGGGCAAGGGGCACCGGCATTGCCAAACGCAGCCCGGACTACATCGAAAAAAAGATGCTGGAAGGCAAAGCGGTAATTGCTGTAACAAAAGATGGTGACTGGGTAGGCTTTTGCTACATTGAAGCCTGGGGGCATGAACAATTTGTTGCCAACAGTGGCCTCATCGTAGCGCCTGCATACAGGAAGAGCGGGGTGGCCAAGCAGATTAAAAAAAGGGTTTTTGATCTCTCAAGGGAAAAATATCCCCATGCAAAGATTTTCGGCTTAACAACCGGGCTTGCCGTGATGAAAATAAATTCTGAACTGGGCTATGAGCCGGTTACTTATTCTGAACTAACGGATGATGAAGAATTTTGGGCCGGCTGCAAAAGTTGTGTGAACTATGATATCCTGATGAGCAAAGACAGGAAAAACTGCATGTGCACGGCGATGCTGTACGATCCCGAAGACCACTACGAGCCGGAGGAAACAAAGGAAAGCTTTGTTAAGAAATCAAAAATGTACGAAAGGCTGATGAAGATAAGGGAAGTGGGCCTGCTTAAATTTTTAAAGAGCAAAGAAGACAAGCAGGAGAGCAGCAGCCTTTCAAAAATGGTTCTAAAATATTTTTTCAAACCTAAGTTTAATTAATAAATGAGCAAAAAAGTAGTGCTTGGCTTCAGCGGCGGGCTGGATACGTCTTTCTGTGTAAAGTACCTCACTGTTGAAAAAGGCTATGAAGTACATTCCATCGTTGTAAATACCGGCGGTTTTAGCGCAGGGGAATTGAAGAAGATAGAAGAACATGCCTATAAGCTGGGTGTAAAAACGCATACCACTGTTGATGCGGTAAAAACTTATTACGACCGCATTATTAAATACCTGATTTACGGAAATGTTTTGAAGAATAACACTTATCCTTTAAGTGTAAGTGCCGAACGCCTCAGCCAGGCGCTCAGCATTGCAGAGCATGTACAAAAAACCGGTGCAGAAGCAGTGGTGCATGGCAGCACCGGCGCCGGCAACGACCAGGTGAGGTTTGATATGATCTTTAATATCATGATACCCGGCGTTGAGATCATTACCCCCGTCCGTGATATGAAGCTGAGCAGGGAAGAAGAAATTGCTTATTTGAAAAAGCATGGCGTGGAAATGAATTTTGAAAAATCTGCTTATTCTATCAACAAAGGTTTGTGGGGCACCAGCGTGGGCGGGAAAGAAACATTGAACAGCAAAGGCCTGTTGCCCGAAGAAGCATGGCCAACACAGGTAACAAAAACAGGAATAGAAAATATAGAACTTGGATTTGAAAAAGGCCAACTGAAAACTGTCAATGGTAGACAGTTTGCACACCCTTCGGAAGCGATACAATATTTACAGAGCATTGCCGGGCCTTTTGGCGTGGGAAGGGATATTCATGTTGGTGATACTATTATCGGCATTAAAGGCCGTGTGGGTTTTGAAGCGGCAGCGCCCATGATCATTTTAAAAGCGCATCATGCTTTGGAAAAGCATGTGCTTACCAAGTGGCAATTGAATTGGAAAGACCAGCTGGCATTGTTTTATGGCAACTGGCTGCACGAAGGGCAGATATTAGACCCTGTGATGAGGGATATTGAAGCATTTTTTGAAAGCAGCCAGCAAAATGTTACCGGTAAAGTGTTTGTGGAATTGCAGCCATATCGTTTTCAAATCGGTGGCATAGAATCGCCTTATGATCTGATGAGCAGCAAGTTTGGTAAGTATGGAGAGATGAATACTGGCTGGACAGGTGAAGATGTGAGAGGCTTTACAAAAATATTCGGCAACCAAACGCAGATATTTCATTCTGTAAAAAATGAAGTAGATGGCAAGTAAAATTAAAGTTGGCATTATTGGCGGGGCAGGTTATACCGGCGGTGAATTGATCAGATTATTGATCAATCATCCTGTTGTTGAAATTGCTGTGATACACAGCAAAAGCAATGCGGGCAATGCTGTATCTGCGATTCATGCAGATTTGTTGGGAGAGACTGACCTGCGTTTTGCAACTGATGATAATTTTTTGAGAGACGACAGTATTGATGTATTGTTCCTGTGTGTGGGGCATGGCGATGCAAAAAAGTTTTTGGCAGAGAACGAAATAACTAATCAAATAAAAATAGTTGACTTATCACAGGATTTCCGTTTGAAAGCAAATGATTCTTTTAGTGAAAGAAAATTTGTGTACGGTTTGCCTGAATTGAATAAAGAAGCAATCAAAGCGGCTAATAATATTGCTAACCCCGGCTGCTTTGCAACAGCTATACAGCTCGGTTTGCTGCCATTGGCAAAAGCAGGTTTGCTGAATGATATTTATACAACAGGCATTACGGGCTCTACCGGTGCCGGGCAATCGCTTGCAGAAACTTCCCACTTTAGCTGGCGGGTGAATAATGTGCAGGCGTACAAAACACTTACCCATCAGCACCTTGGAGAAATAGGCCAGTCATTGGTACAGTTACAATCAACAGGCAAAACTGATTTGAGTTTTGTACCCTGGAGGGGAGATTTTTCAAGGGGCATATTTATCAGCTCACAAATCAGTAGTGATGTAAGCAAGGAAGATTTGAATAAACTCTATACAGAATTTTACAGAGATTCCCCGTTTACCACCATTAGTAATGAGCCTATCTTTTTAAAACAAGTAGTAAATACAAACAAATGTATTATCCAGTTGGAAAAAGTCGGAAGTAAATTAGTTATTCATTCAATCATAGATAATTTACTGAAAGGTGCCAGTGGCCAGGCGGTGCAGAATATGAATTTGATGTTTGGATTGGAAGAAACTACAGGACTAAAACTTAAAGCCAACTATTTCTAAGATGAAGCTATTTGATGTATATCCGCTGAATGATATTGTTATTGACAAAGCCCAAGGCTCTTACGTGTGGGATGATAAGGGACAGCAATACCTGGATATGTACGGTGGCCATGCAGTGATTTCCATCGGCCATACGCATCCGCATTATGTAAAACGTTTGGAAGACCAGTTGCATAAAGTGGGTTTCTATTCCAATTCTATAAAAATTCCTTTGCAGGTGCAGTTGGCAGAAAAATTGGGAAAGGTTTCCGGCAAGGAGGATTACCAGTTATTCTTATGCAACTCCGGCGCAGAAGCAAATGAAAATGCGCTGAAGCTGGCTTCGTTTTATAACGATAGGAAAAAAATCATTGCTTTTAAAAAATCATTTCACGGAAGGACTTCTTTAGCTGTGGCTGCAACGGATAACCCTGCTATCGTTGCGCCGGTCAACCAAACGGATAATGTGATTTTTCTTCCGTTTAATGATGAAGCAGCATTAGAAGATATCTTTTCTAAAAAAGAAATTTCATCCGTTATTATTGAGGGCATACAGGGTGTTGGCGGTATCAATGTGGCTTCGGAAACATTTTTGAAAAAGATAAGAAGTCTTTGCGATAAACACAACGCCGTTTTTATTGCTGATGCTGTGCAGTGCGGTTATGGAAGAAGCGGCAAATTTTATTCACATGATTTCAGCGGCGTGGATGCAGATATTTATACGATGGCTAAGGGTATGGGTAATGGTTTTCCTGTGGCCGGCATTTCCATTGCGCCGAAGTTTCAGCCGAAGTATTCTATGCTGGGTACAACGTTTGGGGGTAATCACCTGGCATGTGCAGCTGCGTTAGCAGTACTGGAAATAATAGAGCAGGATAGCCTAATGGAAAACGCAGCAGTAGTTGGTGATTACCTGGTAAATGAATTGAAAAAACTGCCGGCAATAAAAGAAGTACGTGGGCGCGGATTGATGATAGGCATTGATTTGCCTGAAGAATTAAAAGAGGTGAAAAAGAATTTGTTGTTCAGGCATAAAATATTCACCGGTGAGGCAAAGCCGAATGTGATAAGATTATTACCGGCGTTGAACATTACAAAGGCAGAGGCAGATATTTTTTTAGAGGCGATAAAGTCGGAGCTGTAATCTATTCTTAGCCCCGTAGGGGCGTTATATTGGTAGCGGCGGGTGAAACCCGCCGTGGAAAAATAAAATGTGGTGAGCCCCGTAGGGGCGATATGTTTAGTGATAATATGGGCAA
>JBEHYP010000063.1:0-21040 GCA_048498115.1 Bacteroidota bacterium
GGCTGTCGCTGCTCATCATGCTGAACACACCCATGTCGTGCAAAATATCTTCGGCGGCAATGGTTTCGGGCCGTATGCGGCTGTCGGCAAATGCTACATCTTCGGGCACAGATTTATCCAAATGGTGGCATACCATCAGCATATCCAGGTGCTCGTCAATAGTATTGATGGTAAATGGTCTTGTGGGATTGGTTGACGATGGCAATACATTCGGGTACATCGCCGCTTTGATGATATCCGGTGCATGGCCGCCACCGGCACCTTCAGTATGAAAGGTATGAATGACCCTTCCGTTGATTGCTTTAATCGTATCTTCCAAAAAACCACCTTCATTCAAAGTGTCTGTATGAATAGCAATTTGCACATCTAATTTATCTGCAATTTTCAAAGATGCATCTATCACGGCAGTGGTGCTGCCCCAGTCTTCATGTATTTTCAATCCCAATGCACCGGCCTCTATTTGTTCTTCCAGTGGTGCCAAGGAAGCACAATTCCCTTTGCCAAAAAAACCTAAATTCATTGGGTAGGCTTCTGCCGCTTCCAGCATTTTTTGAATATTCCAGGCGCCGGGTGTTACTGTTGTTGCATTGGTGCCGTCGGCAGGGCCGGTGCCGCCGCCAATCATGGTGGTAATGCCGCTGAATAAAGCATGATCAATTTGTTGCGGGCAAATAAAATGGATATGCGTATCAATACCGCCTGCTGTAGCTATCAGCCCGGCACCGCCATGCACTTCGGTGGAAGCGCCAATTACCATGTTGGGTGTGATGCCTTCCATTGTATCAGGATTGCCTGCTTTGCCAATGCCAACAATCTTTCCATCTTTAATGCCAATGTCTGCTTTTACAATGCCCCAGTGGTCAATGATCATTACGCTGGTAATTACAAAATCAAGCACAGCTTCTTTTCGTGTAGCCATTGCCGATTGTGCCATGCCGTCACGGATGGTTTTACCACCGCCGAATTTGGCTTCATCACCATAAACGGTATGGTCTTTTTCTATTTCAATAAACAATTCCGTATCGCCCAAACGGACCTTATCTCCGATTGTAGGCCCATACATGGCGGCATATTTGTTCCTGCTCAATTTCATTTTTAATATCGTTTAAATCGTTTCTTGTTTCTCGTTGGCCGTTATTCGTTTCTCGTTCTTTTAGATTTAAAGATTATCCGAAATAGCAGGGGCTATAAAAATTAAAGACCCTAATAACGAGAAACAAGAAGCATAAAACGAGTAACTGTTTTAATCTATTTTCCCATTTACCTTACTATTAAACCCTACCAATATTTTATTCCCTGCAAATTCCACCAGTTCCACTGTTTTTTCCTCGCCGGGTTCAAAGCGTACCGCTGTGCCTGCTGCAATATTTAGCCTCATGCCTTTTGCTTTCTCTCTTTCAAATTGCATTTCCTTGTTCACCTCATAAAAATGAAAGTGAGAACCTACCTGCACGGGGCGGTCGCCGGTATTCACTACAGTTACGCTTGCGGTTTTTCTGCCTGCATTGATTTCAATATCGCCTAAGGCTAAAATGTATTCTCCGGGTATCATAGTCTTTCGTTTAAGTCGTTTAAAATCGTTTAAGACGTTTCTTGTTTCTCGTTGGTCGTGATTCGTTTCTCGTTCCTTTAGGTTCAGGCTTTGTACTGTATAGCAAAAGCATCAAATATAGAAGGGCCAATAACGAGAAACAAGCAACGAGAAACATTCTTTATCTTATCGGCTCATGAACCGTCACTAATTTCGTTCCATCAGGAAAAGTGGCTTCAATCTGTACCTCGTGTATCATTTCGGGAATGCCTTCCATTACGTCTTCACGGGTTAAAATAGTAGTGCCGTACTGCATCAGCTCCGCTACGGTTTTCCCGTCACGGGCGGCTTCCTGCAGGCGGCTGCTGATAAGTGCAATTGCTTCGGGATAATTTAGTTTCAATCCTCTTGCCCTGCGTTTTTCGGCCAGTTCCCCGGCTAAAAAAAGCAGCAGTTTTTCCGTTTCTCTCGGTGAAAGGTGCATTATTACTTCGTTTAATTTATTATTTGCTGGCAGGCAACCGAAGTAAATTATATGGCGTTAAGATAGGAAAAAAATCAGCTCCCCAGCACAATAAAATTTTTTTAATCCCTGCTGCAATAAAGCACCGTTTTTTTCGCTAATAGCTTATAATCCGCAGCTCACTACTGCATCCAGAAAAACCAATTTGCATGTTTTCGTTTATCCGCCTGCACATAGCTGTTATCAGCATAGTAACGCCGGCCATCCTTTTACCCGGCAGGTTCAGCAACGTTTCTATAACTGTTGCAGGCAAGTTACCGGCAAGCAGCAGCAAAACTTTTTCTGAAAAGATCGCTGAAAAATATTCAGCATGGCAATTGCAAAATGAAGGCATTTCGCCGGAATTATTTTCTTATGCCATGAAAGGATATGAATTTCTGAAGCAGCATAACCAGCTGGGCAACCCTGGTGTAATCAGTATCATTGATTTCAGCAAACGGTCAGATGAAAAACGTTTGTTCATCCTGGATATCAACAGCGGGCAAATATTATTTAAAACGTTGGTGGCTCATGGCCGTAATTCAGGCATGGAACTGGCAAAAACTTTTTCCAACGTGGCCTCTTCTTTGGCAAGCAGCCTGGGATTTTATGTTACGGCCGGTACTTATAACGGCAAGCATGGTTATTCACTAAGATTAAATGGCTGCGAAAAAGGGTTTAATGATAATGCCTGTAAGAGGGCAGTAGTGGTACATGGAGCTGATTACGTAAGCGAGTCATTCATTCATCAAAACGGTTATTTGGGGAGAAGCTACGGCTGCCCTGCCGTACCAGCGGCATTTAGTAAAGACATCATTGATATCATCAAAGGCGGCAGTTGTTTATTTATCTATGCCCCCTCAGCAAAATACTTACAGCAATCGGCAATGCTAAAGAGCTGATTGCAACCTTCTAATTGTTAGGCACGACAGATGAAGAGGCCCCGTAACCAAGAGGAACGGGGTTTTTTCATTAAAAGGCCTTACGAAGCCGGTGTATCAATAATCCGCAGCTTTGCATAATTAAGCATTATCTTCTTCTCCCCGTTCAATTCAAATTTAACCGTGGCAATTGGGTTATGTGCAGCGCCTTCCATCTTCAGCACTTCGCCAAAACCAAATTTCTGGTGCTCCACTTTTTGCCCGGCTTGCAGGTTAGAAGTATCGCTGGGCACAAAATCAACAGACGGCACATGCTCTTTTGTTTGCGGCCTTGCAGGAGCTAAGTAAGCCGGTTTGCTTTTTTCTTCCTTCCGTGCAGGATAAGCAGGGTTGCCAAAGCCGCCGCCATTCATGCGGTCAAATGCACTGCGCCCCCATGAGCTACCACCACCCTGGTTGCGTACACCGCCACCGGCATAACTCTTATCAATAAACGCTTCCGGCATTTCTTCAATAAAGCGGCTGGGGTCGTTTTGCTGCAACTGCCCAAAACGGTAACGGGCATTGGCATAGGTCAGCCATAATTTTTTCTTCGCCCTGGTGATGGCCACATAAAACAGGCGGCGTTCTTCTTCCAGTTCTTCTCTTGTGTTAATGCTCATGCCGCTGGGGAACAGTGTTTCTTCCAATCCGCCTACAAACACACAATCAAATTCCAAACCCTTGGCCGCATGTATCGTCATCAACTTTACACTATCTGCATTTTCTTCATTTTTATCAGCATCAGTATATAAAGAAACCTGTTGCAAAAAAGTGCCCAACCCTTTATCGCCCACTTCGCCGTCTTCTTCGTTCATCGGCGTTTCGGTAAACTCTTTAATGGAGTTCAGCAATTCCTGCACATTCTCATACCTTGCCACACCTTCGGTGGTTTTATCGTTGAACAGTTCTTTTACAATTTGTGTGCTCTTGCCAACAATCACTGCCAGGTCGTACGCATTTTTTTTCTGCAATTCGCTCTGGAACATTTTTATCATCGTCACAAAATTGCTGATAGCTTCCAGCGTACCGGCCTTAAAACCAAACAGGGCAGCGCTTTCCAGCACCTGCCACATGGTAAGGTTGTTTTCATTGGCTATCAGCACTGCTTTGTCCTGCGTTGTTTTGCCAATGGCACGGGCAGGGTAATTGATAATGCGTTTCAGCGCTTCTTCATCATTGGTATTGACTACCACCCGCAAATAAGCGATGTAATCTTTTACTTCCTTGCGCTGGTAAAACGACAGGCCGCCATAAATGCGGTAAGCAATATTCATCCTTCGCAGGCTTTCTTCATAGCTGCGGCTTTGTGCATTGGTGCGGTACAATATGGCAAAATCACTGTTGCGGTAATGGTTGCGGAGCTTTTGCTCCTGTATCGTATCGGCCACAAACTTTCCTTCTTCATTGTCGGTGGCGGTGCGTACTAATTTTATTTTATCGCCTTCGCCTTTATCCGTCCACAATGTTTTGGGAAGCTGCTGCTTGTTTTGTGCGATTACTTCATTGGCCACATTCAAAATGCTTTTGGTACTGCGGTAGTTCTGTTCCAGCTTCACCACTTTTACATCGTCATAATCTTTTTCAAACTGTAAAATATTCTGGATGGTGGCGCCACGAAAGCTGTAAATGCTTTGTGCATCATCACCCACCACGCAAATATTTTCATGCATGGCGCCCAGCAGCTTAATGATTTCGTATTGCGAAGGATTGGTATCCTGGTATTCATCAATCATGATGTATTTGAACTTCCGCTGGTATTTGCTCAGCGCATCAGGATGGTTCTTCAACAATTCATACATTTTAAACAGCAGGTCGTCAAAATCCATAGCGCCGTTCTTAAAGCAGCGTTTGTTATAGGCGCTGTAGATTTTTCCCGTCATCGGCCTGTTGGCCCTCATATCTTCCTGTTGTATGGCCCAGTCGTCCATGTATTCTTCCGGGCTGATGAGGCTGTTTTTGGCAGAGGAAATGCGGTTATAAACGGTATTGGGCTTATAAATTTTATCATCCAGTTCCATTTCGTTGATCACCGTTTTCAATACGCTTTTGGCATCATCGGTGTCATAAATGGTAAAATTATTGGGGTAGCCAATTTTACCGGCTTCACCACGCAATATTCTTGCAAATACGCTGTGAAAAGTGCCGATATATAAATTCCTTGCTTCGTTGTTGCCGAGGGTGCGTTCCACCCTTTCTTTCATTTCCCTGGCGGCTTTGTTGGTAAAAGTGAGCGCCAATATATTAAAAGCATCTACGCCATTGGCCATTAAGTGGGCGATACGGGTGGTAAGTACTTTGGTTTTGCCGCTGCCTGCACCGGCAATGATCATGAGCGGGCCGTTGATATGGGTTACAGCCTCTCTTTGAGGCTCATTCAGTTCTTCTAAATAATGCTGCATCCGGCAAAGTTACGAAAGGGCAGGGGCGGCGAAAAATTTATGAACGGGAGAGAAAAAATTAATTTTGAAAAACTAATTTATTTAGTAATTTTATGCTAACAAAATTGGTTTCCTTCTCTGCGTACTCAGCGCCTCTGCGTGGGATTTGTTTTTGACAGGCTGAGGCACAGAGGTCGCAGGATAAAACTCATTTAAAATATAAAGCCATGAAACTTACAGGAAACGCCATGCCGGGCTACAGGCTAAATGAATACCTGCTGGTGCTGCAGCCGCACGAAGAGCTGTGGCAGCGGATAATAAAGGTGAAAGAAGAGTTTGCTCAAAAGTATGAAGTGGAAAGTGCCAAATGGGGCAAGCCGCATATCACGCTGGTAAATTTTTTACAGCATGAAATGATGGAACCGAGGATCATTAACCGGCTTAAAATAGTAGCGATGGGCTACCCGGCGGTAAAAGTGGAGCTGAAAGACTACGGCAGCTTTCCCAGCCATACCATATATATAAATATCAGCAGCAAGGTGCCGTTGCAAAATTTAATTAAGCAGGTTCGGGCAGAAACGCAGCGGCTGATGAAACTCAACGATGATAACAAACCGCATTTCATCATGGAGCCGCATTTGACCGTAGCAAGAAAATTATTGCCCTGGCAATATGAAAAAGGCTGGCTGGAATACAGCCACCGGCATTTTACGGGAAAATTTATTGCTTCCTCTATGTTATTATTGAAAAGGCCGGTGGAAGAAACCGGTAACAGCCGGGTAAAATATGAAATAGTGCAGCGTTTTGAATTTCAAAACCTACCGGTAAGCACTAAGCAGGGGGAATTATTTTAAGATAAATGGGGTTCAATCAATGTATCAATAGCCGGGATTTAAAGAATGAAAAACAGTTGCGGCGGCGAAGCCGCCGCAACAAATCTGTGTCAATCTAAATTTATGTAAACAAAGCCACGAATGAACACAAACAATTTTTCAGCCACAGATTTCACCGATTTTCACAGATTGTTTTTTCTGTGTTCATCTGTGCAATCTGTGGCTAACCTATTCGTGCCAATTCGTGGCTAAAAAGAAATTTATGGACAACCAACTCAAACAAGACCATTATAAAGTAAAAGTGGCAGCACAGGAAGCCACCACTCAATACAAAGCAGGCCGTGGCGCCCAGTTCAATACCAAAAACCGGTTTCTCAAAGATGAAAAAACAAAAGAGCACACTGAGGCTATTGACGATTGGGAAGAAACACCGCCTGCAACGCAATACATAGAAACCCATCCTAAAACCATTGTAAATAAAGTGGACAGTCCTGATGTGGGCATGGGCTACAGTATGAACCCTTATGCCGGCTGCGAACACGGTTGCATTTACTGCTATGCCCGTAATGTGCATGAATACTGGGGCTACAGCGCCGGGCTTGACTTTGAACAAAAAATACTGGTAAAGAAAAATGCGCCACAGCTGCTTCGCAAATTTCTCATGCACCCGAAATGGGATGCCACGCCTATCATGCTCAGCGGCAATACAGACTGTTACCAGCCTGCCGAGCAAAAATACCGGTTGACAAGGGCCTTGCTGGAAGTGTGCAATGAATTTAACCAGCCGGTGGGCATTCTTACCAAAAATTCGTGGATACTGAAGGATAAAGATGTGCTGCAGGAAATGGGGCGGAAAAATATTGTGTCTGCAATGGTATCCATCACTTCTTTTAATGAAGACCTGCGCCGGACGATGGAGCCACGTACCACTACGGCCAAACAAAAATTGAAAGTGATCAATGAGCTCAGCAGCGCCGGTGTACGCATGGGTATTATGATGGGCCCAATGATACCCGGCCTGAACGAACATGAAATGCAGCGCATCATGAAAGCGGCAAGGGATAACGGCGCCACGTTCACTGCTTACACTTTCATCCGGCTGAACGGGGCCATTAAATTTTTATTCCATGACTGGCTCTATAAAAATTTTCCTGACAGGGCAGATAAGATCTGGCACCTGATAGAACAAAGCCATGACGGAAAAGTGAACGACACCCGCTGGGGTGTCCGCATGAGGGGCGAGGGAAATATTGCGCAGCTGGTGGCGCAGCAGTATAAAAAATACGGCAAGCTCTATGGCATGAACGCCGAAGACTGGAGCCTTGACAAAACAAAATTCCGTGTGCCGGGCGGGCAGGGCAAATTGTTTTAGATGAATTAACAATGAAAGAAACAGAAACGTAAAAGTGGTGCAATAATAATACAGGAAGGCCGAACCTAAGAGAATTATCCCGATAGCTATCGGGACCGAAGCCGCAGTAGTACAACAGTTGAGTATAGCTCCTTCCCGAAAACGGGCTGTATATCGTTTTCGGGCGGCTTTGGCGCCTGTCCCGATGCATATCGGGAGTTATTTTTTTCCGCAAAAAAAGTAACAATAGAGAGTAATTGATTTAAAAAACTTATACCAATGCAATCCATCACCGCAACATACCTGCTTGATATGATTGAAAAGAAAATGAACACTGCCATTCACCTGCACCGCAGGCAAAACCCACATTCTTTAAACATGGCTTTGTATGCAAAACCCACAGCTGCCGAAATAAAAGAGTTCATTCATTCCATTCCTTATTTTGATAACAGCCTGAAAGATTTTTTGATAATAACTTCAGAACGGCAAACCATCATCAGCCAAAAATGGGAAACGGAATTTATAAAAAAGGTTGATTTGTGGCTGGGGAGTTATGAATGGATGTATGGAAAACCTTGTTCTCAAAACTATAAAGAGGAAAAAACAAGCCTTGGACTTCCTTATTAACCTGGGAGGGAAGCCAGGTTTCAAAAACTTGACTTCCCGGTTGCAATGAATATCTTTGCCGCATGACCTCCCAATATTTCACCTACGACAAAGGCAAAGTGATACAGGCCCTGCGTTACCATTTTATATCCCGGAAAGAAATAAAATTCATGATGATACTGGTGAATGTGTTTGCCATAGCCTCTGCAGCGCTATTTTTTCTGAAAAAAATATCGCCATTGGCTTTTTTATTAAGCTCTGTATTATGGTTTGCCATGATGATAGCTTTCTGGTTTTTATTGCCGGGAATTATCTACAGGAAATCGGCTACGTTTAAAGACAGGTTTAAGGTAACCCTTGGTCCATCAGAATTTATGATTGAAAACGAAAGGGGCAGCCGGAGCTGGCCCTGGAACCAGTTCAGCACTATGATGGAAAGCCCTTATTTTTTTCATTTGTATTTTGACAGCCGTTCTTTTTTCATCGTTCCCAAAACCGCATTTGAAGGAGACAGTGTGCATGAAGCAAGAAAAATATTAAAAAGTAAAATTTTGGGTAAAACTTAAAAGTTGTTTGAATTGTCCCATCTCCTATACCAATCTCTTCTCCATCACGCGGTGCCTGATATTTACTTCCACAAATTCATCACCCTTTATTTTATACCCGTATTTTTCATAAAAGCCAATGGCGGTATCACGGGCATGCATCATTAAGATCTTATAGCCTTTGTCACGGGCAATATTTTCGGCAAATTGCATCAGGCTTTCGCCGATGCCCATGCCCTGTTTGTTTTTTTGCACTGCCATCTGCCGCAGGCGGCTGCACCGGGAATCAATTTTGGTAAGCAGGCAGCAACCGATAAGCTTATCATCTTCAAAAGCGCCTATTAAAATATCATCCTTTTCTTTTTGCAGTTCGTCATCAGAAAAATCAAGCCCCTGCGGTTTCCGCATTATTTCGTACCGCAGGTTTACCATCTGCTTATATTCAGGAGTGCCATGATATATTAACTTAAGCGCCATAATGCAATATAAGCAATTCTTTGTGCTGAAAATGGTTAAGGTAAAAATAAAACAGGGGCCGCCGGCCCCTGCTCACTCAACTGAAAATTGACATTAATTTTTTATCAACTTCATTGTTTGTGCACTGGTGCCGTTGCTTATTGTAAGCAGGTAAGTGCCGGAAGGGAGGGATTGTGCCTGGTATAGTGCGATAGTATTTTTTCCTTTGCTTACCACATTGCTGGTATTGATAAGTGCAGCCCCGTTAATGCTGTAAATATTGATTTTGATGGCACCTGCTGTTTCGCTGTTATATTCTATATTCAGGCTATTGCTGAATGGAAGGGGCCATGCTTTAATGCTGGTTGTTACAGCGCTGCCGAATGTTATTTTCACCACTGTTGAATACCTGTGATCCCCGTTTATGTCCACCATTTTGATCCGGTAGTATACAGTATTGTAATTGTAAAGGAACAGGTCGTCCGTATGCTGGTAATTATTGATGTTGCTGTTGCCTTTTGCAGTTACAGTAGCAAATAATTCAAATTTTTCGCCATCGCTGCTTCTCTCCAGCTCAAAATAACTGCTGTTGTTTTCCTGTGCCGTTTGCCAGTGTAATTGTGCTGATTTTTTATTATCGGCCGTGGCTGTAAAATCCAGTAACCGGATGGGTAAAACACTGCCGGGTTTGGCTATCACCGGGATAGTATATCTGGCAGTATTGGATTCAAGGCCATTTTCGTCAGAAGCGCTGTACATAAAAACAACATTGCCTGTAAATGATACCGAAGGTATAAACACCATGTAACCTGCGAGGTCGGGAGTCAGCATCATTCCTTCCCCTACCGGGATGGACAACCCGTTTATTTCCAAATTCAAAATGCCTTGTGTGCTGTCGGGCACTGTCTGTACGGTGTAAGCAGATATATTACTGTTAACAGCGGTAGCTGAAAACGGAAGGATAGTTGCAGGCTGAACAATAGGATCCATTGTAATGTCATAAGCTGTGGGAGCTGTTTGTGCTATACAGATCACAGGGCCGGTGATTGCGGTTATTATTAATAGTATATGCTTTAGTTGTTTCATAAATTGAAGGATTTATTTTTTTGAGATTAAGCGTTGGGTGTTCCTAAAATAAAAAGGGCAAGTGCTGCCAGGCAAAACCATACAAGGGCTTCGGTTAAAGTAAACCGTTGCGGTTTTGAACCTTCACCGCTGCTGTTGTGTTGATAGTTAATATTTGTTTTCATAATTCGGGGCTTTTGGGTTAGCAGGTTAAAGCAGTATTGATGCCAGACAATTAATTAGCTGTTTATCAGTTGATTACAAAAAAATTACTGTTGCTGTTATTCCATTTTCCGGAATATTTTTGCAAAAGCTGTAAAAAGAAAGAGGAAGATGGATTATAGGGGAGAATAAAAACTGTAACCATAGCGAACAGCAAAGCCTGCGGAATTCTTTGATACGGTAGAGCTTTTTTTCGCCTTGTAATTTTAATCCGTCAGGAAGATTGTTGCTGTTATCGTACTGCTTTTTGAACTTTATGTTGACCGTAATGTTGCAGGCAAAAGCTTATTGATAACGGGATTTTTGCTTTTTTATATTAGCGGCAATATTTCTTTGTATTTATCTCAAAAAGTATATTTTTGCTGCTGAAAATTTAAATAATACTACCATGTCAGACATTGCAACAAGAGTAAAAAAAATCATTGTTGACAAATTAGGTGTTGATGAAGCAGAAGTGACCACAGAAGCTTCATTTACAAATGATTTAGGTGCCGATAGCTTGGACACCGTTGAATTAATCATGGAATTTGAAAAAGAGTTTAACATCTCCATTCCTGATGAGCAGGCCGAAACCATTACTACTGTAGGCCAGGCTGTTACTTACCTGGAAGAACACGCTAAGTAACCAGAAATCTTCATCTGTTTTAATCATTGCAGGCAAATCGTATGGAATTAAAGAGAGTAGTTGTAACCGGGTTGGGGGCCATCACTCCTTTAGGTAAATCTCTTGCTGAATACTGGCAGGGGTTATCTGACGGCACCAATGGTTGTGATTTTATCAAGCAATTTGATGCCTCTAAATTCAAAACACGATTTGCCTGTGAGGTTAAAGACTTTGATCCCACCGCTTATCTAGACCGTAAAGAAGCCCGTAAAATTGACCGTTTTACCCAGTTTGCATTAATTGCCGCTGATGAGGCAGTGAAAGATGCCGGTATCAGCAAAGACAATGTGGACGTTGACAGGGTAGGGGTAATATTTGCCAGCGGTATTGGCGGCTTGATCACTTTCCAGGAAGAGGTTACCAACTACGCGACCGGCGACGGAACACCCCGTTTCAATCCTTTCTTCATTCCCAAAATGATACTGGATATTGCCGCAGGGCATATTTCCATGAAGCATGGCTTCCGCGGGCCTAACTATGCAGTGGTGAGCGCCTGTGCTTCTTCCACCAATGCTGTTATTGATGCATTTGATACTATTCGTCTTGGTAAAGCCGATGTGGTTGTTACCGGCGGCAGCGAAGCCGTGATAAGTGCTGCAGGTGTAGGTGGGTTCAATGCAATGAAGGCACTGAGCGAAAGAAATGATGATGCCAAATCTGCCAGCCGCCCCTTTGATAAAGACAGGGATGGCTTTGTAATGGGCGAAGGTGCGGGGGCGCTTATCCTCGAAAGCCTTGACCATGCACTGGTAAGGGGCGCAAAAATTTATTGCGAAATAGCAGGCGGCGGGGCTACAGCAGATGCACACCATATTACAGCGCCGCATCCCGAAGGGCTGGGTGCACAAAACGTAATGAAGGCTGCCTTAAAAGATGCCGGCATGACGGCAGAAGATATTGATTACATCAATGTGCACGGCACCTCTACCCCGCTGGGTGATATTGCAGAAACAAAAGCCATCCTGAATGTATTTGGCGATCATGCTTACAACCTCAATATCAGTTCTACCAAAAGCATGACCGGCCATTGCCTTGGTGCTGCCGGTGCATTGGAAGCATTGGCCTGCATCCTTGCAGTTACCAAAGATATTGTGCCACCTACCATCAATCATTTTACTGACGATCCTGAACTTGATCCCAAACTGAATTTTACTTTCAACAAAGCACAGCAGCGCACAGTAAATGCTGCACTCAGCAATACATTTGGCTTTGGTGGCCATAATGCTTCAGTGATAGTGAAGAAATATAAAGCATAATTTCCGATAAAGTTTTTTCTGAAAAGATAATGCTGGCTAACACTGCAGGCCAGGCCTGTTAATCATATCAACCGTACTATCATACCCGATCATCATTCCCTGTATATTTTCTGCTGTACAATTTAATCGGCAGATTTATAGTAACTTCGGCTAAAATCCGGCATAGTTTTGTGGCTTCTTAAAAATATCTTTAAAAGCGATTCCAAAAAAAAAGAATTCAGGAACCAGCTCTCTAATGTTCTCGGCTTTGCCCCGGGGGAACTGGATCTTTATATCACTGCACTTAGCCACCGTTCGGTAAGGGAAGGCGCTGATGAAAATAATGAGCGGCTGGAATTTTTAGGAGATGCTGTATTGAGCTCTGTGGTAGCTCATTACTTGTTTAAAAAATATCCTTATAAAGGGGAAGGCTTTCTCACCGAAATGAGGAGTAAAATGGTGAACCGCCAGCAACTGAATGATATTGGTATTAAAATGGGCCTGAAAAAAATTACTATTTACAATAAGCATGATAATTCGCTGAAAATCTCACAAATCTTCGGTAATACATTAGAAGCGCTGATTGGTGCAGTATATCTTGACAAGGGATATAAAAAAACGCAGAAATGGGTGGAGAAATCTATCATCTCCACACACATGTTTTTGGATGATTTGGAGACCGTGGAGATCAATATCAAAAATAAATTGTACGGCTGGGCCAACAAAAACGGCAAAATACTGGAGTTTGAAACAATCGGTGAAAAATTCGAAAACGGGAGGCGGCTGTTTACTATCGGCGCTACTGTTGACGGTGAACTGGTGGCAGAAGGAAAGGGATACAATAAAAAAGATGCCAGCCAGGTAGCGGCGCAATTGGCAGTGGAAAAGCTCGGGTTGTAAAACAGTTTAAAGTCTAAAGTTTAAGGTTTAAAGTGCGGAGCGCTGTGCAAAACCTTAAACCTTAAACCTTAAACCTTAAACTTTTTAAGATGAAATTCGGAATACTTGGCAGCGGAAGCTGGGGCACAGCGATTGCAAAAATTTTAACTGATAACGGAAATACTATTCATTGGTGGAACCGGAGTGAAAAAGCCATTCAGCAAATACAATCCCGCCGGCACAATCCTCAATATCTAAGCCAGGCCTACTTTGATACGGCAAAATTGAAACTTACTACGGATGTAGCCGAAGTGATCAATTATTCTGACTGTATTGTTATTGTCATTCCTTCTGCGTTTATCACGGAGGCTTTGACAGGATTGGATAAAAATATTTTTGCCGGTAAAAAAGTAGTAAGTGCTGTAAAGGGCATTTTGCCCAACGAAAATTTATTGCTGAATGATTTTTTAAAAAATGAATTTGCATTGCCTGTACAGGATTATTTTGCGGTATTAGGCCCCTGCCATGCAGAAGAAGTAGCAGCAGAAAAATTATCCTATCTCACTTTTTCAGGAATGGATGAAGCCGTAACAGAAGAGATCGCTGCCTCTTTTAAAACACCTTATATTAATACTATCACCAACGATGATATTTATGGTGTGCAGTATGCCGCTGTATTAAAAAATATTTATGCCCTCGGTGCCGGTATAGCACACGGGCTTGACTACGGCGATAATTTTTTGAGTGTGCTTATTGCCAACAGCGCTGATGAAATGGCGGGCTTTCTGCGCAACCTGGGTGTGCAGAATATACAAGTGGGCACTATTGACCACCACCAGCATACCATGCACAGGTCGCAAACCAATTATGCCGCTTCGGTTTACCTCGGCGATTTATTGGTTACCTGTTATTCCCTCTATAGCCGCAACCGCACTTTCGGTAATATGATAGGCAAAGGTTATTCCGTAAAAGCAGCACAGATTGAAATGAGTATGGTGGCAGAAGGATACAATGCAAGCAAGTGTATGTATCATATCAATCAATCCATCAAAGCAGATATGCCCATTGCAGAAACGGTGTATAAAATTCTTTGGGAAAATTTGCCTGCAGCCGAAGGTTTTTACAGGATAGAGCAGGCGCTGGAGTAATGCAGAATTGATCATGTCATCATATCCAATCATTATTAACCTTTATTCAAAAAACAGATCCGCTGCAATCCCATCTGCAAACAACTTTCCTTCGTCATTTAAAACAAGATTAAAATTTTGAAGCAGTAGTTTATTGCCGTCAATATATTTTTTACCTGCTGATAATATTTTTGCACCAAACGTTTCCCCGAAATCATTTTTCACTTTTTCAATATTCAACCCTTCCATTGTTCTCAATGAAATCATAATATATTCATTCAGCCGTTGTGTTACAGTCAATTTTTCTTCTTCAAACGGGATAATATTTTTTTGAAGGGACTGGATATATGAATTGTTATTGGCAACATTCCACCGGCGGTTGCTGCCATCAAACGAATGTGCCGAAGGGCCGAAACCATAATATGGTTTTCCCTGCCAGTAACTGCTGTTGTGCCTGCTTCTCATGCCGGGCAAAGCGTAATTGCTTATTTCATAATGTTCGTATCCTGCTGCCCTCATCCACTGCATTAATGATAAAAACTGTTCAGCTTGTTTATTAGCATCTGTATTTTCTTTTGTATGCTGCGATATTAATTTGGCAAGAGGAGTTTTGGGCTCCACCGTAAGCGCATAACAGGATAGGTGGGGGATGTTTTTTTCAATAACGGTTGTTACATTTTTTTTCCATGCTTCATTGTCTAATAGGGGAGAGCCATAAATAAGGTCAATGGAAAAATTGCTGAAGCCATTGTGTTTTATCAGTTCAATGCAATGCAGTGATTCCGCAGCAGTATGTGCCCGGTTCATCCATTGCAATTCTTCTTCTACAAAAGACTGTATGCCCACGCTCAGCCTGTTAATGCCCATGCTTTTCCATTCCTGCAGTCTATTGCTGTTAATATCGTCCGGGTTGGCTTCCAAAGTAATTTCAGCATCTTCAGCAATGCTGAATTTTCTATGCAGCGCTTCAAAAAGAATTTTCAAATCGCCTATTGATAATAAACTGGGTGTGCCGCCGCCAAAATAAATTGTTTCTATTGGCTCCGGCTTTTCCAAAAACAATGGAGTAATGGCAATTTCTTTTGCCAATGCAGCAACCAGTTCATTTTTGAGTCTTAATGATGTGGCAAAATGGAAATTGCAGTAATTACAAGCCTGTTTGCAAAAAGGGATATGGATATAAACGCCCGCCAACAATTTTTGATTTACAAGTTTTACAATTAGATTTGAAACCGGCAATGGCAAATAAAAAACTTACGCTTTGGTTTATCATCACAATTGTTGCCGGTTGTTTTTTTTCAACCGTAAATGCCCAGCTGCCCTACCGGTTGATAATTAAATACGTTGACAAAGATAGCTCCTTTAAAGGGCAGGGCCTGCAGCTTACAACAGATTTTGCCAGCCAGCCGCTTTGCCTTGAATACATCGCCAGGCTTCCTGCTTTGCTGCAAACGCAGGGCTATGTGGCAGCTTCTGTTGATTCTGTTGTACTGGATACCGCTTCCACCACCATACACTTATATACGGGGCCGCAACAAAAATGGGTACAGCTGTCCGCAGACAGCGTTGAAAAGCCGGCGCTGGAAGCAGGGGGTTTCTTTGCAGGAGATTTTAATAATAAGGCAATTAATTTTCAGCAGGTACAGTTACTAAAAGAACGCATTGTAAATTTTTATGAGAACAATGGCTATCCTTTCGCTGCTGTTTACCTGGACAGCATTAATATGAACGATAAGGGGCTTGCAGCTTCTTTAAAAGTGAGCAAAGGGCCATTGTACCAGGTGGACAGCATACGTATCTATGGAAGAAAGGTAAAGCTCTCTAATTATTTTTTGCAGCGTTACCTTAGCATTCCCAATAAAAGTATTTACAACAAAACAAAATTAGAACAGGTAAGCAAGCGTATCAGCGAGCTGCCCTACGTGGAAGAATTGCAGCCGGCGGATCTTACCATGCTGGGTACGGGTTCTGTTTTAAACCTGTACCTGCAGCCCAAGCGTAGCAGCCAGGTAAATTTTATTGTCGGCTTTTTACCTGCCAATAACGAAACAAATAAATTACAGCTAACGGGTGATGTAAACCTGAATTTAAAAAATGCGCTTGGCTCCGGCGAAACCATAGCTGTAACGTGGCAACAGCTGCAATTAAAATCTCCGCGGCTTAACATCGGTTACCAGCACCCTTATATTTTTAAATCCCCTTTTGGTATTGATTTTTCATTTGGCTTGTTCAAAAAAGACTCCGCTTTTTTGCAATTGAATGCACAGTTTGGTATTCAATATTTATTATCTGCCAATCAATCCGGCAAATTATTTATCCAGCAGCAAAAAACTACCCTGCTGGCTTCCGGTGTGGATACCAACCAGGTGAAAGCGACCAAACAACTGCCACCGAACATTGATGTGAATGCAGTAAGCGTGGGCCTTGAGTATGAATGGGCCAATACCAACTACAAATTCAATCCACGCACAGGCAATGAACTCTCCTTGACAACATCTGTCGGTATTAAAACCATTGAAAAAAACAGCGACATTACCAACCTTACCGATCCTTCTTTTGATTACAATCATTTATATGATTCAATAAAATTGAAGACATACCAGCTGCGGGTCAGGCTCAGTGCTGCCCATTATTTCCCGGTGGGGAAAAGGGCTACGGTAAAAGCGCAGGTTAATGCAGGGCTTTTCAGCAGTCCCAATATTTTCAGGAACGAATTGTTCCAGATTGGCGGGTACAAATTATTAAGAGGCTTTGATGAAGAAAGCATTTATGCTACAAGGTATGGGGTAGCCACTGCTGAATACCGGTATTTGCTGGGGCTTAATTCTTATATGTTCGGTTTTGTTGATGCAGGCTGGGTAAAAAACAAATTCCAGGATATCAATGCCAACAACAATTTTATCAGCACCGGCATCGGTTTGTTGTTTGAAACAAAATTTGGCCTGCTCAATATGAGCTTTGCCCTCGGCAAACAAAGTGATGTGAATTTTGATATCCGGCGGGCATCAAAAATACATTTTGGATACATTAATTATTTCTGAGCCGGCTCTTTGCTCCAACAGTTATAAGGTTCGGCTAATCTTTACGGATTTTTTATTCGTGTATTGTGTAACCCGTGGTGTAACTTTGCGGGCAAATCGTTTTGCTTGAAAGCGTATTCTCTCTTACTGGTTTTGTTATTTCCTGGTTTATTATTGGCGCAGCTTCCGCAGGATTCAGCAGCGGTGAAGAAAGATACTGTTGTTTCCGTAACAGACGGTATTAAAAAAATTGATTCTGTTATTGTAAACAAAGATTCTGTTGCCGCGGTTGAAACTGCACTCTCCACCGCCTATGCAAGTGTTATAAAAAGGACGCTGCAGCAAAACCGTTATGTGAATGCTGCCGGCAGGCCTGTGGCCACGATGAGCAGGGAAATGCCGGTGTTCAGCAGTATTTTATTTTACCTGGTGCTGGGGGTTGTATTGTTTTTTGCACTGCTCCGTTTTTTTTCAGAACGGTATTTCAATAATATGTTCCGGGTATTCTTTAATACTTCGCTTAGGCAGGGCCAGCTTACTGATCAACTGTTGCAGGCAAAGCAGGTATCATTGTTCTTTAATATGCTTTTCACTATTACAGCAGGGTTATATGTTTATCTCCTGCTCGGGTATTTTAATTGGCTTACTGCGGGCAACCCGTTGATGGCTGTTGCTGCCTGTACACTGGTGGTTGCCGTTATTTATTTTTTAAAATACCTTTCTTTAAAGCTCACCGGCTGGCTCACGGGTTATGCGGCTGCAGCCAATACCTACCTGTTTATTATTTTTTTGATCAATAAAATACTGGGCATATTGCTGTTGCCATTTGTAGTTATCATCGGGTTTGGTGCAGGTTTTTTGCATTACCCTGCCATTATCATTTCTTTATTGATGATAGGGATGATGTTCCTGCTGCGTTTTTTAAGATCTTATGGTTTGCTGAGAAGGGACATTAAAGTAAGCCGCTTTCATTTTTTTCTTTATATCGCCGGCGTGGAGCTTATTCCGCTTTTGCTCATTTATAAGGGGCTAATGATTTTATTGGGTAAAAATCTCTAATTTTGCAAATCGGTTGTAAAACTTGTCATTTGCTGATGATAAATAATGGTGGAAAAACAAAAGAGTTAAAAGGCCAGATGATAAAAAAAGTATTAATCACCCAACCTAAACCTGAAGGAGAAAAATCTCCCTACTTTGACCTCGCAAAAAAGCACAATATTGAGCTTTACTTCCATCCTTTTATCATTGTGGACGGTATCCCCGCCAAAGAATTCCGCAGGCAAAAAATAGAAATAGCCAGTTATACGGCAGTGATTTTTACCAGCCGCCATGCCATTGATCACTTTTTCAGGATATGTGAAGAGATGAAAGTGAGCATATCACAGGATACAAAATACTTCTGTATCACTGAGGCGGTGGCGCTCTATCTTCAAAAATTCATCCTTTACCGGAAACGCAAGGTGTTTTATGGTGCAGACGGCACCAATAAAAGTTTATTTGATGTAATCAACAAGCATAAGGATAACGAAAAATTCCTATATCCCTGTTCGCAGTCTTTTGACAGCGAAATTACTAACTGGCTGAAAGCGCATGGTTGTGAATATGCTACCCCGGTAATGTATAAAATCATCAGCAACGATATTACGGAAGTGATGGCAAAAGATTTTGATGTTATTTGCTTCTTTACTCCCGGTGGTGTCAGGAGCCTTATAGAAAACTTTCCCAACTATAAGCAGAACGGGACAAGGATAGGTGCCTTTGGCCCCAACACTTTTAAAGCCGTGGAAGAAGCAGGGCTTACTCTTGACATCAAAGCTCCGCAACCAATGGCCCCGAGCATGGTGAGCGCATTGGAATTGTACCTTAACACGGTAAAGAAAAAATAAGTTAGTGCCGGATAAAAAAATCCCCATCCAATGATGAGGATTTTTTATCGGTAAGATAACCTGTCACAATTTATTAAACTTTCTTACAGTCATGTCTTCGCTTAACTGTACTTTAATGATGTAAGCGCCTGAACTGATATTGCCTGTGTTTACATTAATGTAATTGATGCCTTCACTCAGGTTGTTTGACCGGGCAAACACTGTTTTACCATTCATATCATAAATACTGATGACAGCCTTGTCCATTTTGTCTGATGTGATATTCACCAGCATGCTGCTGCGGACAGGATTAGGGTAAATGGCAATATCTGCTGTGCCTTCGTTTCTTATGCTTTTAACAGTACTGAACTTTTCATGGCCGCCTCCATCAATAATTCTCAACCGGTAAAAATTAACACCTTTTGCCGGAGTATTGTCTATAAAGGAATAGTCAATATTATTTGAACTGTTTCCTGACGCATCTACCTGCCCTATTGAATAATAGTTGCGGCCATCAGCGCTGCGTTCTACGAGGAACAATCGGGTGTTCAGCTCCTGGCTGGTTGTCCATGTAAGTTTGTTTACCCTTCCTGTACGCTGTGCATTAAATACCAGTAAGCCTACCGGTAATGCTGTGGATGGTCCGGCACCACTGGCAGCAGTGCCGCCGCTAAAGCTGGTGATGCCGTTAAATTGAGCATATAATATACCATTGATGGTAAGCCCGCCTGTATTTACATTCGGCAGTTCAATGGCATTCTGCACACCATCCGCAGTAACCGATGACGGGGAAGGCACAAACGGGCCTGATGCAGTTTTGAACCATACAAACCCTTCATCAATGGCACCGGGGTGGGCAGCGATGAAATCATTCTTTGCTGCAGTGATGGAATCAAATTCCCTTTGCGGGTAGAAGAACCTTACATTAACAGGTGCCGTAAGCGCAGTGCCATGCAGGTTAACATCCCAATAGCGCTGCATAGTGTAAGTGGCTTTTAATGCAGCAGGGTCTTCTCCGCTGTACCACTTACGGTCAATGGTTATGGTGGCTGTGGCCTGGTTTTTTGCAGCCGCATTGGCGCCGGTACTGCCGGGGTCCCACTGTATGCCAAATAAATATCTTGCACTGTTGGCATCAGAATAATATGTCCACCCGCCTGCATCGGCGCATTGCATTAATGATGGCGATAAGGTAGCACCTGTTTCCTGGGCGCCGGCGAGAGCAATATTTCCGGCAATGGTTTTAGGCCCTACAAAAAAGCTGTCAATGCCCATTTGGTTGCCATAGTCGCTGTACCCGTCAAAGGCAAACTGCACTGTTTGGCCTGCATAGGCACTTACATCAAAAGTATACAGTTTCCATTCAGGGATGGAATAAGGGTCTTGTTCCTCTGTTGTGCTGAGCGTAGTATCTAATCTTTTTACCACACCCAGCCTTGTATATGTACTGCCGCCATCATTACTGATGCTTACTGCAATACTGTCCCGGTGGTTGGGGTACTGTGCATCCTGTGTAAAATAAAACCCTGCTATATAACCGCAATTGCTGTTGGCGTTTGCAGGAATATTAATGCAGTTGCTGGATAGCCTTGAAATAGTACCTTCTTCAAAAGTATAGCTGTCAAATACAGCAGTCCATGAGCCGCTTTTAGCATTTAATGAATAAGCAGGATCGTAGCCGGGATATTCAACAGCATTTCCCAGTCCCCATAGATATGATGGATCGCCGGCAATTGCTGTTACTGTCCATCCCGGCACATCGCCTTCAAAATCTTCGCTGTAGGGTGCATTTACTGCAGGCGGCAAAGTAATATGGCTTGTATAAATCATATTATGAA
>JBEHYP010000064.1:0-20988 GCA_048498115.1 Bacteroidota bacterium
CAACTGCGTAGAGCGTGCCGTCACGCTCAGCCACGGCGATATTACGATATGAATGAAAAACTGTGGGGCCCTTACGGTTTTTATGATGCATTTAGCGAAACCGATAATTGGTACCCGGAAAAATACCTGGCCATTGACCAGGGGCCGGTGCCGGTGATGATAGAGAATTACCGCAGCGGCCTGTTGTGGAATTTATTTATGAGTTGCCCCGAAGTGCAGGCAGGTTTGGATAAACTGGGTTTTGACTACCCGGGTAAAAAATAATTAAATGAAAAGCTTGCTTTGCCTGTTATTATTTGCGGTCGTTGTTCAGTCAGTAACAGCGCAGAAAAAGCATAAAGCCGTTTTTGTAATTGCGGATGGTATCCCGGCAGATTTAATAGAAAGCCTGCCCATGCCCGGATTGAGAACAATTGTAAAACAGGGCGGCTATGCCAGGGCGCATGTTGGCGGTGAAAAAGGCGGCTATTCTGAAACGCCTACCATATCTGCTGTGGGATATAACAGTTTGCTGACAGGTGTTTGGGCAAACAAGCACAATGTATGGGATAACTATGGTGCGGCAATTGATTCCATTAATTATACTTACTGGAATATTTTCCGCTTGTTCAAAGCACAATATCCCAAAAAGAAAACTGCTATTTATTCAACATGGATAGACAACCGCACAAAACTGATTAGCAGTGATGCAAAACAGGCAGGCAATACAATGCCGGATATTGTTTTTGACGGCATGGAACTGGATACGGTTCATTATCCGCATGATGAAGCAGGGTATTTCTATAATGTAATTGATGATGCGGTAATAAACAAAGCAGCTTCGTCTATTAAAAAAGATGCGCCGGATTTGTCGTGGGTTTATTTGGAATATACTGATGAAATGGGGCACCGGTATGGCAATGGCGATTCACTGACAAATGCGGTGAGGCTATTAGACGGCAAGTTGAAAAAATTATGGGAAGCTATTGATTACCGCCGGCAAAACTTCAATGAAGATTGGCAATTATGGATAACTACTGATCATGGCAGGGAAAACAATGGTTACCATCACGGCGGGCAAAGCGAAAGGGAAAGAACCACCTGGATCGCCACGAATGCAAAAAACCTGAACGGGTATTTTAAAAAAGGGAATGCCGGCATTGTTGATATTATGCCGTCCATAGCAAAGCATTTGGGGGTAGCAATACCAAAAGAAAGAGTGATGGAAACAGACGGCATTCCGCTGACGGGGAAAATTTCTGCAACGGATGCGGATGCAAAATGGATGAATGGAAAAATCTTTGTTACATGGGCACCCGTAGTAAAAACCGGCAATGCAAAAATATGGCTGGCAACCACCAATCATTTTAAAGAAGGGAAGGCTGATGCCTATAGGCTGGTAAAAGAGGTGCCTGTTGCAAATGGTAAAGCAGTAATTGATATTACTGCTGCAGCCTCTGGTTTTTATAAAGTGGTAATAGAGCTACCATATAATTTTTTAAACAGATGGGTAATTAAAGGCAGGTAACCGGGAGCGAATACGGTTAACAATGGGTGAAGGCAGGAAAAGATGGTAAAAGACAAGCGAAATCCTTACGGGGATAAGATCCTGACATGAAGCCAATCAATGAATACATTGACGGTGAATAAAAAAACAGGAGTGAAAAAAATTTTTCTAAGTACAATTATTATTCTTCTTGCGGCAAATATTTTGACCGCACAAAAAAACATTTCTCTTACCAGGGGCAAATACGGCGATGGGCCAGACAGTATTGCCCCGGTTGGCATCATCAAAGGATTGACAGACGATCAGTTGCTGGAAACAGTGCAAAAGCAAACCTTTCGTTTCTTTTGGCATGGCGCCCATCCCGTAAGCGGCCTTGCATTAGAGAGGGATAATACTGTATTGGCGGAGCATTACTGGGATTATATCAATGAAGCATGGGATGAGCCTAATTTTTCCCATACAAAATTTGGCCCCGATGCAGGTGCCATTGGCGGAACGGGTTTTGGGATAATGGGCACCGTAGTAGCCGTGGAAAGAGGGTGGATAGGAAGGGATACTGCCGTAAGAAGGTTAATTAAAATTGCAGACTTTTTAATTAATGCCGATTGCTATCATGGCATCTACCCGCATTTTATGGATGGAAGAACCGGTAAAACAATAAAATTTGACAGGCTGGATGATGGCGCAGATATCGTTGAAACCTCTTACCTGCTGATGGGCTTTTTATGTGCAAGGGAATATTTTAATAAGGATATACCGAGAGAAGTGTACCTGCGTAAACGTATTACCCAAATGTGGGGCGCTGCCAACTGGAACTGGCACACAAATAATCAAAATAAATTATTCTGGCACTGGAGTCCCAACAATGGTTTTGACATGAACTTTCCCGTGTGGGGATGGAATGAATGTTTAATAACCTATATCATGGCGGCTTCGTCCCAATACCATTCTATTTCCACTGGCGTGTACAATGGTTCCTGGACGGGAAGCCTGGGATATAAAAACGGCAAAACATACTATGGCTACACGTTACCGTTAGGCAACTATGACAAAGACCGCGGCGGCCCTTTGTTTTTTGAGCAATACACTTTCCAGGGAATTGACCCGAACGGACTGACTGATTCATTAGGCACCAATTATTTTTTGCAGGCGAAAAACCATACCCTTATCAACAGGGCTTATTGTATAGAAAATCCAAACAGGTACAGGGGTTACAGCAATGTATGCTGGGGGTTAACTGCCGGGGACAGCTATAAAGGTTATGTAGCGCACAGCCCCGAAAACGACCGTGGCGTTATACAGCCTACGGCTGCTGTTTCATCCATGCCTTATACGCCGGAGGAAAGCATGGCAGCGCTGCGGTACTTCTATTACACACTGGGTAATAAAATATGGGGGCCTTATGGCTTTGCAGACGGCTTCAGCATCCATCACAACTGGTATGCAAAAACACATTTGGCCATTGATGAAGGGCCCATCATTACGATGATAGAAAATTACCGAACCGGTTTATTGTGGAAGTTGTTTATGAATATTCCTGATATACAAAACGGGTTGAAAAAGCTAGGTTTTACAAGCCCTTATTTTAAAATAAAATAAGCTTCTATGAAAAAATATTTTTTGGCTTTGGTTTTTTGTTTTTTACTTTTTTCTGCACCTGCGCAGCAAAAAACGTATTGTAACCCTGTGAACATTGATTACGGGTATTCGCCTATACCTAACTTCAGCGAATGGGGCAGGCACCGGGCCACTGCCGACCCGGTGATTGTAAATTACAAGGGCGATTTTTATTTGTTCAGCACCAACCAGTGGGGTTACTGGTGGAGCAATGACATGCTGAACTGGAAATTTATTTCCCGTAAATTTTTGCGGCCATGGAATGCAGGATATGATGAGCTGTGTGCGCCTGCTGTTGGCATCATCGGCGATACAATGATCGTATTCGGCTCCACTTATACAAGAAACTTCAGCATCTGGATGAGCACCAACCCCAAAGCCAATGAATGGAAACCGCTGGTGGACAGTTTTGATATTGGCGGCTGGGACCCTGCATTTTTTACCGATGATGACGGGAGATTGTATATGTACAATGGCAGCAGTAACCATTTTCCTGTTTACGGGGTAGAGCTGGACCGCAAAACCATGCAGCCTTACGGCACAAGAAAGGAAATGTATTTGCTGGAGCCTGACCGTTATGGCTGGCAGCGCTTTGGAGAGCACATGGACAATACTTTTCTGGATCCTTTCATCGAAGGCTCCTGGATGACAAAGCATGACGGAAAGTATTATTTGCAATATGGCGCCCCCGGCACTGAATTTAGCGGTTATGCAGACGGCGTTATCGTGGGCACATCACCGTTAGGGCCTTTCACCCCCCAATCGGATCCGTTGAGCATGAAGCTGGGTGGTTTTGCAAGGGGTGCGGGGCATGGCTCTACATTTACTGATAATAAAAATAATTACTGGCATGTAAGCACCATTGAAATATCAGTAAAAAATAATTTTGAAAGAAGGATCGGCATATGGCCTGCCGGTTTTGATAAGGAAGGATTGATGTGGTGTAATACTGCATTTGGCGATTACCCTTATTACCTGCCGGGAAAATCGCCTGACGGAAAACAAAGGCCAGAATGGAATTTGCTTAACTATGATAAACCGGTGCAGGTATCGAGCGTATTAGGCGCACATGCCGCAAACTATGCGGTGGATGAAAATTTAAAAACTTACTGGAGCGCTGCCTCTGCCAATAAAGGAGAATGGATACAGACAGATTTGGGAAGCGTTTCAACAGTGAATGCCGTACAGGTTAACTATGCCGACCAGGATGTAAGCTTCCCCAAAGAAATGGATACTGTTTTTTTAGGAAAAACGATTGGACTGTACCACCAGTACAAATTGTATTATTCGACTGATGGTAAAAAATGGAATGTGCTGGTGGACAAAACCAATAACAAAACCGATGTGCCGCATGAATATGTGGAGCTTTCAACCCCGGTGCAGGCGAGGTTTATAAAGCTGGAAAATATCCACATGCCTGCAGGAAAATTTGCTATTAGCGGTTTAAGGGTATTTGGCAATGGTAATGGAGCAAAGCCGGATACCGTAAAGCAATTTATTGTGTTGCGTACGGAAAAAGACACCCGCAGCGCATGGCTAAAGTGGAGCCCTGTTGACAATGCCTGTGCCTACAATATTTACTACGGCACTGAAGATAATAAATTGTACAACTGCATTATGGTGCATGATTTTAATGAATATTGGTTTAAGGGAATGGACAGGGACAGGGTATATTATTTTTCCATTGAAGCCATTAATGAAAACGGTGTATCGCCCCGTTCACAGACAGTGCGCTCATCATTGAACCCCCTGGAAAATAATGTAATTAAAGAATTGAAATATCTGGCCATACCTGAAAAGGATAAACAGTAAGCCTGTTATGAAATATATTTTTCTCTTCCTGCTTTTTATTTCGCCATATTTTACACTGGCCCAATACCCGGCGTTTTACGGGGATATACAGGCATTCAAAAAACAAGACAGCATTCATTTTCCGCCAAAGAACGCTATTTTATTTGTAGGCAGCTCTTCTTTCACTAAGTGGACAGATGTGCAGGATTATTTTCCCACGCATACAATTATTAACCGGGGCTTTGGCGGCTCCACGCTGGTGGATGTTACCCGCTATGCCAATGACATAATCATTCCTTACCAGCCAAAACAAATTGTGATCTATTGTGGCGAAAATGACCTGGCCTCATCAGATACTGTAACTTCTCTGCATGTGCTGAACAGGTTTAAGAAATTATTTAAAATTATCAGGGCTTCATTCCCCGAAGTGCCCGTTGCTTTTATTTCCCTTAAGCCAAGCCCCAGCAGGGAACACTTATGGCCAAAAATGATAAAGGCAAACCGGCTTATTAAAAACTATCTTGTTTCAAAAAAACAAGCTGCTTTTATTGATGTGTACCACAAAATGTTCAGCAAAGACGGCGCAATTATGAAGGATATTTTCCTGGAAGACGACCTGCATATGAACAAAAAAGGATATGCTATTTGGCAAAAGGCAATAGCGCCTTATCTTGTAAAAACAAACAATTAAAATAAAGTACATGAAAAAACTGACAACACTGCTTGCTTTGGCCTTTATTATTATTATTTACCTGCCGGTAACAGCACAAACCAATGATGCAAAGCCGGTAGCCATGGGCTCCGATGGGATGAAAACCTTCATTGATGCGCTCATGAAAAAAATGACGCTGGAAGAAAAAATAGGCCAGTTGAATTTACCGGGCAGCGGCGATATCGTGACCGGGCAGGCGCAGAGCAGTGATATTGGTAAAAAAATCCGGGAAGGAAAAGTGGGTGGGTTGTTCAATATTAAATCTGTTGCCAAAATAAAAGATGTGCAGCGTGTGGCAGTAGAAGAAAGCCGTTTAAAAATTCCTTTAATTTTTGGAATGGATGTAATACATGGTTATGAAACAGTGTTCCCGATACCGTTAGGCTTATCATGCACGTGGGATATGAAAGCTATTGAACGCAGCGCACAAATTGCAGCGCAGGAGGCAAGCGCCGATGGCATTAACTGGACGTTCAGCCCGATGGTGGACATTGCCCGTGACCCGCGCTGGGGGCGCATTGCAGAGGGCGGTGGCGAAGACCCTTACCTCGGTGGCGAAATTGCAAAAGCAATGGTGAGGGGCTACCAGGGCACCAGCGGTGTTTATAAAAATAATAACATCATGGCTTGTGTAAAGCACTATGCTATGTATGGCGCTGCCGAAGCTGGAAGAGATTATAATACTACCGACATGAGCCGCATAAGGATGTTCAATGAATACCTGCCCCCATATAAAGCGGCTGTGGATGCGGGGGTGGGAAGCGTGATGGCTTCTTTTAATGAAGTGGACGGCATACCGGCAACAGGAAATAAATTTTTACAAACAGATGTATTAAGGAAAATGTGGGGCTTCAAAGGTTTTGTGGTTACTGATTACACCGGTATCAACGAAATGGAAGCGCATGGCATGGGTGATTTGCAGCAGGTGTCTGCTTTGGCATTAAATGCGGGGATTGATATGGACATGGTGGGAGAAGGCTTTTTGACCACTTTGCAAAAATCGCTCAGGGAAGGCAGGGTAACTGTGGCACAAATAGACGCAGCCTGCAGGAGAATACTGGAAGCAAAATATAAATTGGGTTTATTTGACAACCCATATAAATATTGCGATGAAGGAAGAGCTGCCAAGGAAGTGTTTACAAAAGAAAACAGAAGCGAAGCAAGGCAGATAGCAGCACAGAGTTTTGTATTGCTGAAGAACCAAAACAATACGCTTCCAATAAAAAAAACCGGCACTATTGCTTTGGTGGGGCCGCTGGCAGATGCAAAAGAAAACATGCCCGGCACCTGGAGCGTGGCAGCAAGGTTCAGCGAAGCTATTTCGCTGTTGCAGGGATTGAAAGAGGCAGCGGGAGATAAGGCAAAAATTGTGTATGCAAAAGGCAGCAACCTGGATGCTGATACAAAGTTTGAAGAAAGAGCGGGCATGTTTGGAAAAGATTTTAAAAGGGATGCACGCCCTGCACAGGAAATAATTGATGAAGCATTAAACATATCCAAAGATGCAGATGTAATTGTAGCGGCATTGGGCGAAAGTGCAGAAATGAGCGGTGAAAGCAGCAGCCGCAGCAATATTGAAATTCCGCAGGTGCAGAAAGATTTATTGGCCGCATTATTAAAAACAGGAAAGCCGGTAGTGTTGGCATTGTTTACCGGCAGGCCGCTGGCCATTAAATGGGAAAATGAAAATGTGCCTGCCATTTTAAATGTATGGTTTGGCGGCAGCGAAGCAGGCTATGCCATTGCGGACGTATTGTTTGGTGATGTAAACCCTTCAGGCAAGCTTACTACCACATGGCCGCAGAATATCGGGCAGGTGCCTATCTATTATGCACATAAAAACACCGGCCGTCCGCTGGGCGAAGGAAAATGGTTTGAAAAATTCCGCAGTAACTATTTAGACGTAAGCAACGAGCCGGTATATCCTTTCGGCTATGGCTTAAGCTACAGCAATTTTTATTACAGTGATGTAAAGCTCAGCAGCAGCACGCTAAAGGCAGGACAATCAATAACGGCTTCCGTAGTGGTTACTAATAACAGCATGGTGGATGGAAAAGAGGTAGTGCAGTTGTATACCCGGGATTTGGTAGGCAGCATCACGAGGCCGGTGAAAGAGCTGAAAGGATTTCAGAAAATTGCATTGAAAGCAGGAGAAAGTAAAACAGTGGAGTTTAAAATTTCGGTGAATGATTTGAAGTTTTATAACAGCGATTTGAAATTTGTTGCAGAGCCGGGAGATTTTAAAGTATTTATCGGCAGCAACAGCAGGGATGTAAAAGAGGCTTCTTTTAAACTGCTTTGATTTTGCATTTAATTATGAAAAATATTATTTCTTCTCTCCTGGCGGTCGTATTGCTGCACTTATGCAGTTATTCGCAGGATAATTCATTGTATAAAAAAGAAATTTTTATTTCAGGAAATGATACATTGCCCTACAGGATATTGCTTCCGCTGAATTATGACGCTTCCGGGAAATATCCTTTGGTATTGATGCTGCATGGAGCCGGTGAAAGGGGTAATGACAATGAGGCACAGCTGGTACACGGGGCCGAATTATTTTTACGTGACAGCATAAGGGAAAAATATCCTGCTGTCGTGGTATTTCCGCAATGCCCGGGCAATAGCTTTTGGAGCAATGTTGAATTTAAACAGGATTCTGCAGGGTTCAGGTGGTTTAATTTCAAAACAGGCGGTGAACCCACCATTGCTATGAAACTTGCACAGGAGCTGTTAAAGAAAATAATTGATGAATATCCTGTAAATAAAAAACAGGTATATGCCGGCGGATTGTCAATGGGTGGCATGGGCACGTTTGAAATAGTGAGAAGAAACCCGAAATTATTTGCTGCAGCATTCCCCATTTGTGGCGGAGGGGCTGCAGCCACTGCGCCCAAAATGAAAAAAGTGAAGTGGTGGATATTTCATGGTGATGCCGATGCCGTGGTGCCGCCAAAACTATCACAGGAAATGGCGGATGCATTAAAAGCTGCAGGCGCTGATGTAAAATTCAGCTTATACCCCGGCGTAAACCACAATAGCTGGGACAATGCTTTTGCAGAACCGGGATTGCTGAGCTGGTTATTTTCTGTGGAAAGGTAGCCGGTAGCCCCGGAGGGTTGAATGTGATTAACGGCGGCACAACCCGCCAAAAGATAAATAACGGTATGCAACATAAGAGTGCGGCGCAAGGGCGCCAAATTGAATACAAAGCCAGGCACAATAAAATGAAAAAAATATTTCTCTTGGCGGCAATATTATTTTCAGCAGTAACTTTTTTACAGGCGCAGCAAAAAACAATTGACCAGCGTGTGGACTCAGTTCTGAAGCTGATGACGCTTGATGAAAAAGTAGGGCAGATGAACCAGTACAACGGTCCCTGGGCTGCCACCGGCCCGCTTACCAATGATGATAAATTACTGGACCAGGTAAAAGAGGGAAAAGTTGGCTCCATGCTGAATGTAACTGGCGCTGCAAGAACAAGAGAACTGCAGCAGCTGGCATTGCAATCAAGGCTAAAAATCCCGCTGTTGTTCGGGCAGGATGTAATACACGGATACCGCACTATTTTTCCTATACCATTGGCAGAAGCAGCCAGTTGGGATATAAATGCAATGGAGCGATCTGCACGAATAGCAGCAACAGAAGCAAGCGCTGCCGGCGTGCACTGGACTTTTGCCCCAATGGTGGATATAGCCCGTGACCCGCGCTGGGGCCGTGTAATGGAAGGCGCCGGGGAGGATCCGTACCTCGGTTCACAAATTGCAATGGCAAGGGTAAAAGGCTTCCAGGGAAAGGGCCTCGGTAATACGGATGCGGTGATGGCCTGCGCCAAACATTTTGCAGCGTATGGCGCTGCCGTGGGCGGAAGGGATTACAACAGTGTGGATATGAGCCTGCGCCAGCTATGGGAGATATACCTGCCGCCATTTAAAGCAGCAGCGGGAGCAGGCGCCGCCACCTTCATGAATTCATTCAACGACTTAAACGGCATACCGGCTACCGGTAACACATACCTGCAAAGAGAAGTATTAAAAGGCAAATGGAACTTTAAAGGCTTTGTGGTAAGCGACTGGGGCAGCGTGGGGGAAATGATCAACCATGGGTTTGTAAAAAATAACTATGAAGCCGCGATGGCAGCAGTTAACGCAGGGAGTGATATGGATATGGAGAGCCGCAGCTATACCGGCAATTTATCGAAGCTGGTGAAAGAAGGAAAAGTAAAAATGAGCGTAGTGGATGAAGCAGTAAAAAGAATCCTGAAAAAGAAATTTGAAATGGGCCTGTTTGATGACCCGTTTAAATTTTCAGACGAAGCAAGGGAAAAGCTGCAGTGGAATAATGCAGAACATTTAAAAGCAGAAAGAGAAATGGCAGAAAAGAGTATTGTGCTGCTGAAGAATGATAAGCAAACATTGCCCCTGTCAAAACAAACAAAAACAATAGCGCTCATTGGCCCTTTCATCAAAGCAAAAAGTGATAACCTTGGCTTCTGGAGCTATGACTGGCCGGATGATTCTGCAAGGATTGTTTCTGTGTGGGAAGGGATAAAAAATAAAGTAAGCAGCGATACAAAAATACTGTATGCAAAAGGCTGCAATGTGAACGATACTTCCACAGCAGGCTTTGCAGAAGCAATTGAAACGGCAAAACAAGCAGATATTATTGTAATGAATATTGGCGAAGCAAGGGATATGAGCGGTGAAGCAAAAAGCCGCAGCAGCATCCGCTTGCCGGGTGTGCAGGAAGAACTGATCAAAGCCATACAATCAACGGGCAAACCTTTGGTGGTGATGATCAATGCCGGCCGGCCGCTGGTATTTAACTGGGTGGCAGATAATGTTCCGGCTGTTTTATACACCTGGTGGCTGGGCACCGAAGCCGGCAACGCCATTGCTGATGTGCTGTTTGGTGATTATAACCCTTCAGGTAAATTGCCCATGAGCTTTCCTTTAACCGAAGGGCAAATCCCCGTTTATTACAATCATTATAACACTGGCCGCCCTGCGATGAATGACAGTGACAGGTTTTACCGTTCTGCTTATACTGATCTTTCACTGTACCCGAAATATGCTTTTGGGTACGGGTTAAGCTATACCAACTTTTCGTACAGCGATATACAGTTGAATAAAACATCCATTAAGGCCGGCGAAAAGCTCTTCGCAAAAATCACCATTACCAATACCGGTAATTATGATGGAGAAGAAACGGTACAATTGTATATCCGTGACCTGGTGGGTTCTGTAGTAAGGCCGGTGAAGGAGCTGAAAGGCTTTCAAAAAATATTTTTAAAGAAAGGAGAAGCTAAAGAAATAACTTTTACTTTAACTGTTGATGACCTGCGTTTTTACAACGACAAGCTGCAATACATTTATGAGCCGGGGGATTTTAAATTGTTTATTGGGGGCAGTTCGGATAAGGTAAAAGAAGCGGGCTTTAGTGTATCAAAATAAAAAAAGCCCCCGCTTTTTCAAACGAAGGCTTTTAAAGCGCTGTAGGGGGAGGGATCGAACCTCCACGGGGCAGTTAGCTAAAGTACAAAGTTCGGTGGTCGACCCCGGTCATACCAATATTGCTACCGGTACGGCTCTATACTTCGTTTATCCTGTTATCCCCACCCCCGAGACAAGGGGGCATGTCTGCCAAAAATTTCATCACCCCACAATTTTTAAGAACTTCTGCCTTGCGGCTTGATAATGCAAATATACAGCAAAAAGCTATTAATTTAAAAATGTTTCACTATTTATTTTAAAAATATAGAAAATATCAATAAATTTTGGAAAAAAGATAGATTATTTTTAACAATGCTTCCTGATTATATAACAGAGATAAAAATTCTCTAACAAAAAACAAGGTAAGATGTTATTTAACGGTCAACGGGGTCTATTAATTATGAATTGTGAAAAATAGGGTGATAAAATTCCGCTTCTATTGAAAATTTATGAAACCAGAGTGCATACATTTGAAAATGCTTTAAAATAAAAGGTATGGCTGTCAAAAACAATTTGGACAAACTGGATCTCCAGATCATCCACGAAATGATGGAAACTGCCGAGATCTCTTATGCTGAATTAGGCAAAAAACTATTCGTAAGCGGCGGCACTATCCACGTAAGGATAAAAAAATTACAGGAGCTGAATATTGTAAAAGGCACCCGCCTTAATGTTGACCTGAAGCAACTGGGTTACGACATTACTGCCTTTGTAGGTATTTATTTGGAAAAAAGTTCTTTGTATGATTCTGTTGCCAAAGAACTGGAAAGCATTCCTGAAATTGTGCGCCTTAATTACATTACCGGCAACTACAGTATGTTTATTGAAATTGTCTGCAAAGACATAGCCCAGCTTCGTAAAGTATTGCATGACGAACTGCAAAAAATAAAAGGGATTGAACGCACCGAAACATTTATTTCCCTTGAAGAAGGATTCAGCAGGAATGTACAGGTGGCGCCCGCAGAATGATTTGCCACGAATTGGTTTAGCCACAGATTTCACGGATTAATACATACGGATAAGCAAAGCTTATTTGTGTGATTTCTACAATTTGTAGCCAAAAGAATATACTGCAGGCATAGCTGTGTTAACCTGTAGCTGACTAATCTATGCGGCAACCGTTTTAATTTTTTACATCCAGCGCATCCCGTAACCCGTTTCCCAATAAATTAAACGCAAGCACCAGCAGCATGATGGCAAAGCCCGGCGCCAATGCCAGCACAGAATTGTGTGTAATGATGAAATTGTAATTCTCTTTTATCATCAATCCCCAGCTTGGTTGCGGGGGCTGCACACCAATACCCAGGAAGCTAAGCCCGGCTTCAATAATAATGGCGGTGGCAAAATTACTGGCGGCGATCACCATCACCGGGCCGGGTATATTAGGTAAAATGTGCCTTGTAATTATTCTTGCATCGCTGAAGCCCAGCGCCCTTGCCGCCTGCACATACTCCAGCTCTTTTATTGCCATTACCTGCCCTCTTACCAATCTTGCCACGCTAACCCACAAGGTAAGGCCCACGGCAATAAAAATTTGCCAGAAGCCCTTGCCCATGGTCATAGTAATGGCAAACACCAGCAATAGCGTGGGAATGCTCCACGTAACGTTCAGCAGCCACATGATAATTGCGTCTAACCGGCCGCGATAGTACCCTGCCAGCGCTCCAAGTAAAATACCAATGGAAAGAGAAATAAGCACTGCAATCAAACCTACGGCAAGGCTTACCCTGGTGCCGATAATGAGCCTGCTCAAAATATCTCTTCCGAATTTGTCTGTGCCCAGCCAATATTTTTTAGTAATGATGTTTTGAGAAATTAACTCCGGGTGATTGAATGTAATTTGGTTAACGGAATAATATTGCGCAACTGAAGTATCTTCATCAACATACTTATTAATAAGCAGGCTATCATTTTTGATTGAATAGCCGCTGATGGGTATTAAGCGGCACTGTACTTTTTTGCCGCTGGCAAAATAGTCAGTCCAAAAACCTGCCCGCTGCTTTCTCTCCGGTATTTGTAAAAACTGTTGTATGTAGCCCGGCTTTTTTGCCTGTATCTCCACTGTCTGCAGGTCGGCACCGGGTGAATTATCAGGGGCAATGCAATAAGCAAACACAGCCGTTAAAAACGCAAGGACAATTACTGCCAACCCAAAAATAGCACTGTTATTTTTTTTAAGCCGCTGCCAAACCGAAGTTTGAATGGTGGACTGTTCTTGCATTGCTGAAAGATATGAAATCTACGGAGAGGGATAACAAATCTTTATTGGGATTTCTGGCAAGTACAATTGCCTGCCGGGTTGCCTGCGCACTTGCAGGCAGGTAAAAATATTCTGCCCGGTTCCGTTCATGTGATGGCTTTGGTTTGTTTTTGAGTGAATCCGCCGGTGAAAGCTTTTTGAAAAATGGATTTTTTTAGTTCATCTAAAGCGTTTAGTTTTTGCTGGTAAATGTTTTCCAGTTCCTTTGTTTCTGCTGAAAGTGTATTGAGTTGTAAAACTATTCTTTTTTGTTCGCTCAATGAGGATGGAAATTGAAGAACAATATCTTTCAAAGACGAATTAGAAATTACCGGCTGTGCAGATTGTCTGGCAAAGCTTCTAAGATTTTTAAAATTCAATAAGTAAGTAATAAAAGTATGGTCAAATTCAAAATTGAAGTCAATAAGCCGGAATGCATTATCAGTAAGCCAGGCTTTTTCGTTAATATATCTTGCGTTTCCGCAAAAGCTGCCTACCCTGCCAATAATAACATTGCTTCCGGAAAGATTAAACTTATCATGTGTGCCCGCAATGCCATTACCGCCATAAACGGGAAATTTCCCTTTATCATTCATCATCTTGGCTGTTAGCATATCTCCGCTTTTCATTTTAAAACATTCTTCCAGCCTTTTCTCAATCCAGCCTTTACCTTTTTGCGAAAAAGCTGTATTCAATTTACTTTGAAAAAGCTCTTTTGCATTTTGCAAATTGCGGCGCAGGTTTTCTTTGGCCCGGTCAATGGCTGCAAAGGCTTCATCTAAAACGGAAACGAGTTGCAGTTGTTCGTCTATGGACGGGATTGGGATTTTGACCGGAGACAGGGCTTGTCTTGTAATTTGAAATTGTGCAGCCCCCGTAATAATTTTTGATAAATCAATTTGCCCCCGGAATAGGAATTCTAAAAACCGTTTATTTAGCCTGCCGGATTTGGGCCTTACCACCATCGCATTCCCGTTAATCCATGATTTGGGCAAAGAAATATTCACAGCACCACATGTTGCTCCCCTGCAGGCAATAAGCAGTTCAGCGTTTTCATGGTTGTATTTATTATACCTTCCAATAATTCCGTTTGCCCCAAAAACGGGGTACTCTCCCCACGGCATCATTTCACTTGCTGAAATGGTTTTTGGCTGATACATCTCGCAGGCATCGCCTAATGTACTTATTGCCCAGCTCATATCAGCTCTTTTATTGTTTGAAGAATATCATTGGCCTGCGCATCCAGTATTTCCATTTCTGCTACTATTTCCTGCGGGCTTCTCATTGCAGCTTCTTCCGGTGTATTGGGATTTTTTACGGCTAAATCGTAATTGTGTGCTTGTATGCCGGCAATTTTTATGTTCCAGCTTTTTTCTGTTTCCGGTTTTTCTTTTTGCAGTAGAACAAACTCCTGCATGTCTTCATCATTCAGTGGATTTGTTTTGCCCATATTCCTGCCGGGGGCAAGCTGGTAGTACCAGGTACTTTTTGTGGGCTCTCCTTTTATGAAAAACAATACCACCGTTTTTACACTGGCGCCTGAAAATGTTCCGGCAGGCATATCCAGTATTGTGTGCAGGTTACAGCTTTCCAGTAAATACTTTCTCAAACTAACAGCGGCATTGTCGCTATTGCTTAAGAAAGTATTCTTGATTACAACGGCTGCCCGGCCCCCGGTTTTTAAATTCTTTATAAAATGCTGTAAAAAAAGAAAAGCGGTTTCCCCTGTTTTAATATCAAAATTTTGCTGCACTTCCGGCCCTTCTTTTCCGCCAAAAGGCGGGTTGGCCAGTATGATATTATAGCAGTCTTTTTCCTGTATATCCCGTATGCTTTCGCTGAGTGTATTGGTATGTATGATATCAGGCGCTTCAATGCCATGCAATATCATGTTCATTATACCAATGATATACGCCAGGTTCTTTTTTTCTTTTCCATAAAAAGTTTTTTCCTGCAGGGTTTGCAGGTCTTTTGCGCTTAGCTTTTCCCTGTCTTTCGTCAAGTATTCAAACGCTTCACACAAAAACCCGCAGCTGCCGCAGGCGCCATCGTAAATGCGTTCGCCGGTTCTTGGTTTCACCACTTCAATCATGGCACGGATAAGGGGACGGGGGGTATAATACTGCCCGCCATTGCGGCCGGCATTGCCCATATTTTTTATCCTGCTTTCATACAGGTGGCTCAGTTCATGCTTGCTTTTTGCAGTGCGGAAAGGCAGCTCATCGGCATAATCCAGGATTTCACGGAGATTGTAACCGCTTTGTATTTTGTTTTTCAGCTCGCTGAAAATTTCTCCAATCTTATATTCAATGGTCCGTGGACTGTTAATATGCTTTTGCTTAAAACCGGCGAGGTAGGGAAATAATTCCCGGTCAACAAACTGTACAAGATCAGGGCCTGTCTTTGCTTTGCGGTGGTCTAATTTTCCATCAGCCGTTTTAGGCATTGCCCATTTACCCCAGCGGAATGCTTCATCAAGAATATATTGATACGGTCCGGCAGAAGACTCCGCTCTTTCGCTTTCGAGGTTGTCAAGATAGCGGAGAAACATTATCCAGCTTGTTTGCCCGATATAATCCAGCTCACTGTCGGCGCCGGGATCTTTGTAAAGAACACCGTCTATATTTTTAAAGGTTTGTTCAAACATAGTTCCGGTATTACGGTTTAAGCAAAGAGCAAAGCGCTCTGTCAAAAATATAACTAAGTTCCAATTTGGAAAACTAATTGTTCTTATTTGGAAATAACATAAAACCAGCTTATCTCACATTTGTTTGGTGATTGACCAGGTAGATAAAATACTATTAAAGATTAAAACACTACGGGAAGCAAAAAACCTTACGTATGGTAATATGCTTACAGAAGTTTCTGTTGAATCTGCCAGCGCCTACTCTAAAATTGAAAAGAGCAGGAATATCAGCGTGCTCAGGCTGCTGGAAATTTCTAAAGCGCTGGAGGTAGATGTTACCAGCTGGTTTGAGGATTTGGAAGAAGATAACCTGATCTTTAAGGAAGAGTCAGAAAAGCTGAAAGAGATACATGATATTTATTTGCTGGTTAATGATTTAAAAAGAGAAATATTATTGCTTAAAAAAGAAATAGCCGGGATAAAACCCCCGGCTAAAACAAGAAGATCTTCCAAAATTAATTAATCACACTGCTTCCAAAATAGCTCAGCAATACTTCCGGCAATTTTATACCTTCCTCAGTTTGGTTATTTTCCAGCAGCGCCGCCACAATCCTTGGCAATGCCAAAGAAGAGCCATTCAGTGAATGCGCCAGCTGTGTTTTGCCTTCAGCATTCTTATAGCGTATTTTCATCCTGTTGGTTTGAAAGCTTTCAAAATTGCTCACAGAGCTTACTTCCAGCCATTTTTGCTGGGCAGCGCTAAATACTTCAAAATCGTAAGTGAGGGCGCTGGTAAAGCTCATATCGCCGCCGCATAAACGCAAAATGCGGTAGGGCAGCTGCAGGCTTTGTAATAATTTTTCTACATGTTGCACCATTTCTTCCAGCACCTCGTAGCTTTTTGCCGGGTCAGCCAGTTGAATGATCTCCACTTTATCAAACTGGTGCACCCTGTTCAATCCACGAACATCAGCGCCAAAGCTGCCGGCCTCCCTTCTGAAGCAGGGCGTGTAAGCCGTCATTTTTATGGGCAAATCGGTCTCCTTTACAATTTCATCACGGTAAATATTGGTAACCGGTACTTCTGCTGTCGGTATCAAATAAAAATTATCAGCCGTGGCATGGTACATTTGCCCTTCCTTATCGGGCAACTGGCCGGTACCGTAAGCAGTGGCTTCATTCACCATCAGCGGCGGCAGGTATTCCGTATAGCCTGCGGCTGTATTGTAGTCCAGGAAATATTGTATCAATGCCCTTTGCAACTTAGCGCCTTTGCCTTTGTACAAAGGAAAACCGCTGCCGGTGATTTTGGCGCCGGTTTCAAAATCCACCAGGTTATATTTTTTTATTAATTCCCAATGCGGAACAGCGCCTGCATGCAAAGCTGGTTTGCTGCCAGCTTCCCTCACCACTTCATTATCTTCCGGTGTTTTTCCTTTAGGTACAGAGCTGTGGGGCAGGTTGGGCAGTTTTACCAGTTCATCATTCAGTTGCTTTTCGGCAGCAGTTAGCTGCTCACTTAACTGTTGTATGGAAGCTTTAATAGAAGCTACTTCCTGTTTTTTTGCTTCCGCTTTTTCTTTTTCACCTTTGCCCATCAGCTGGCCTATCTCTTTGCTGGCGGCATTGGCAGTAGCCTGCAATGTTTCGCTGTCCACTTTTAATTTACGTACCTGTTCATCCAATGAAAGTATCTCATCTACCAGTGTAACATTGGAAAAATATTTTGCTGCCAGTCTTTCTTTTACAAATGCTGCATTTTGCCTTAGCACGGTAAGCTGTAACATATCCTTAAAAATTTCGGCAAAGGTAATATTTGCGGAGGATAGATACGCTGATTGGACGGATGGAACAGATAAACGCAGATCTTTTTGCGAAGCAAAGGCAGGTCAGTTTTAATCCGCTCAATCAGCGCCATCCGTGTTCACATCCTCCGCATTATCTTTGCGGCATGCAACAGGCTAAAGACGACATACAGGTGCGCTGGCTCAAGCTGCGGATAATGCTCAAAGAAAAATATGGCATTAAGCCCCAGATGGACGGCATACTTTTTTTGATTGGTGTGCAGGAGCTGGGCACAGGCAGGCAGGATTATACAAAAGAACAAAAGCAGGACCTGATGCACATTGCCGTATGCACCATACTGGCGCCTAGCGGTTACTACACGCTGGAAGGATATGATGAAGAAGGCTGGCCGCATTTTAAACAATTAAAACCATTGCCTGAATACAATATGATAGAGCAGGAAAATTTTTTGCGTGACCATGTATTGATGTATTTTGAGCAATTTTCATAAACCTGTCTGACCGTCCCGGTCTGACGGGATAACTTAATTTCTTTTACGTATAAATAAAACAGGAATTTTAAAAATGAAAAGGATCATCACCATTGTCTTTTTACTTTCATCGTTCTTTTTAGTGCATACAGCCGATGCACAGGTAAAGAAAAAAGCCCCCGTTAAAAAAGCAAAAACGCTTGTAAAAAAAACAAGGGTAATACAAAAGCATGATACTGTTGCCATCGAAAAATTTACAAGGGTAAAAATAAGCACCAGCTTTGGCGACATGGTGGTGAAGCTGTACAACAAAACACCGAAGCACCGTGACAACTTCATCAAACTGGTCAATGAACATTTTTATGACAGCCTGCTTTTTCACAGGGTAATTGCAGGATTTATGATACAGGGCGGCGATCCCGACAGCAAACATGCGCAGCCCGGTGAAATGCTTGGGAACGGCGATGTGGGCTATACCATTCCGGCAGAATTTGATTCCACTTTATTTCATAAACGTGGCGCTTTGTGTGCAGCCCGGACAAATAACCCGGAAAAAGCCAGCAGTGGCTGCCAGTTTTATATCGTGCAGGGCAGAAAAAGCAGTGATGGGGAGCTGGATAATATACAAATGCGTAATGGCATTACCTATACCCCGGCACAGCGCATGACCTATAAAATGAACGGCGGCACACCATTTCTGGATATGAACTATACAGTATTTGGTGAAGTGGAAAGTGGTATTGAAGTAGTGGACAAAATTGCCGCTGTGCAAAAAGGAAATGCCGACAGGCCGCTGGAAGACGTGCGGATGACAATGGAAATAGTGCCTGATGAACCGGCAATGAAAAAATAATTCAGCCAAAACAAAGCAGTTTTTTAACTTGCAGCGGTTTTAAAATATTCTTATCAATTTAATTAAACAATATGAACGCACCGGCCACCTTACGCTACACCAAAGACCATGAATGGATTTCACTGGAAGGAAACATTGCCACTATCGGCATTACTGATTTTGCCCAGGGCGAACTGGGTGATATTGTGTATGTTGATATCAGCACCAAAGGAAAAGCATTGACCAAAGAAGAAGTGTTTGGTACAGTGGAGGCGGTAAAAACAGTGAGCGATCTTTTTTTGCCGGTGGCAGGAACGATCATTGAAATAAACCCTGCGCTGGAAGCACAACCGGAGCTGGTAAACACTGATCCTTACGGCGAAGGCTGGATGGTGAAAGTAGCGGTTGACAATCCTGCTGACGTGGAAACACTGTTGGATGCTGCAGCATATACTACATTGGTTTCATAAAATGGGCCGGCAAAAACAAACATCATCTATATCAAAATTTTTACCAGGCATTGCCTGGTTTTTATTTGGACTGGCACTAATATGCCTGCCGGGAAAAGAGGTGCCGGAAGTTGGCTGGCTGGCCGAAATGCAATTTGATAAATTGGTTCATGCGGCGCTTTTTGGCGGCATTGTTTTTTTATTTTGCATGCCGTTTAAAAAAGCAGGGATTGAAAGGCGTAATAAGCTGCAGCTTTTTATAAAAATCACTATTGCTGTTGTTGTATGGGGCATCACCACAGAATATATTCAGAAATACTTTATCCCCGGCAGGGATTTTGACCTGCTGGACTGGGCTGCCGACAGCATCGGCGCCGGTATTGCCTTTATTATTTCTAAAAAGCTCTTTCTTTAAGCCCCGGTGCCCGGCAGTATTGCCCTGCAATAGCTTGTTCCCCCGCTTTTAAATTTCTTTGTGCCTTTACGTGCAGCCAAACTTCCCAACCATTTCATTATCTTTGTCTGGATGATAGTAGACACAATGGAATACAACACCACACGGAACCATCTTATCATGAGAGAGTATGGCCGTCATATTCAGAAGATGGTGGAATACCTTTTATCAATTGAAGATAAAGAAAAACGCCAGCGCAATGCCCAGGCGTTAATAGAGCTGATGGGCTTTTTAAACCCACACCTGAAAAATGTGGAAGACTTCCGCCATAAGCTGTGGGACCATTTGTTCCTCATCAGCGATTTTAAATTAGATGTGGAAAGCCCGTATCCCATACCTACAAGGGAAACATTAAAATCAAAGCCGGATCCATTAGGGTATCCCAAAAAATATCCCAAGTTCAACCACCTGGGCAAAAACATTGAGCTGATAATTGATAAGGCATTAAAAGAAGAAAACCCCGAAAAGAAACAGGGCTTTGCCAATGCCATTGCTTATTACATGAAGCTTACCTACAGCAACTGGCATAAAGAACTGGTGCATGATGATAATATCCAGACGGAATTAACGGCTATCACTGACGGGCAGCTGGAATTTAATAACCGCCCCTTTGTAAAGCACAGGGCTGATAATGTGGAAAGGGATGAATATCCTTCAAGGAGCAATTACCGCAATAACCGCGGAGGCGGTGGTGGTGGAAACCGCAATAACCGCGGCGGTAGCAACAATCGTGGTGGTGGCAATAACCGCGGTGGTGGCAACAACAGGAATTTTAAAAAACGGTACTAAACTGTTTGCAATATTGGAAAGCCCGGTTTTGCCGGGTTTTTTTATGTATATACCATCTCCCCTGCACAGGATAAAAATAGCACACAGCGCTATGGAGCTCGCAGGGAAGAATATTCTGCTCCTGGATAATCAATAATCCAAAACTTATTTACTTTCGGGCTTCATTCAACAATTCTTCCATGGGTGTATTTGAAGTAAGAGGCGGCAAAAAATTAGCCGGCACTATTAT
>JBEHYP010000065.1:0-20966 GCA_048498115.1 Bacteroidota bacterium
CCGCTTTGCCGGGTCCGTCTCTTGTTCGGCCAGTTCAAATGCGGTGACACAGGGAAACAACCAGGCCATTGCATAAAATAACTAATGGTATCCAGGCTAAATTGGTTTTGGTAAAATAGTATTGCAAAACAATAATAGAAAATCCTGCAGCAATTGCCCCGCCGCTTACTGCCCGCATTAAGGCAAGTATCAGTATTTGAAACGCAGAATTTATTTCTGCCCAATCTTTCTGTACCGCTTCTTTGTGGTAATTCATAAAAGACGGCCTGCACAAATACACCAGGCCAAACAGCATAGAAATAGCTCCTGCTGTAAATGTAAAAATGCCGGCAATGAGTTGTTGCATTGTTTAAATAGTTTGCTTATGAAAAAATTATCTTCGCCCTGGAATCAGAGCGGAAGGGTTGATGTGGTTTCGCTTTTACATTCTATTTGATATACGATTCGCCCTAACTTTCATTTCATGTTTAATAAATTCATCTGCAATTTCCTGCCCTAATTCAGTATTCCTTAATAACTGTCCTTTAGCCCAAACACCAAGCTTTAATATTATCTGTAGCTCTTCGGGTGAAAAGTGCCATCGATAGCTATTGCATGTTTGACAACTGGGCAGGTAATTGTTTTCCTCATGTGAGCCGCCTGAGATATGTGTTTTTACATGGTCTGCATGAAATCCGTTTAGCTCAATCTCGACTCCACAAACATGGCATCTGGAATTAGTCTTTGCAAGAATTGATATTCGCTGTATTTGAGTAAGCGATAACCGTTTTATACCTTTGACATTTGCTTTTTGCCGGATTTTTCTAAGATTTTGGATAAGCTTAATTAAACCCTTGCCAGTTTTTATCGATCGCAGAAACTTTAATTCGGACTTCTGTTTCATTTAGAGTAAAATATTATAGTGTTTTCATTTCTCTTCGCCTTGGAACAGAGCAGAAGACGGAGCTAATACTACTATTTTAGATATGACACCACGCTATCTGCCGGTAACAATTTTCCATCTTTAAATATCTTAGCTAAAGTGTCAGGGATATAATATTTTTTTGAGTAAATATTTTTCCCATCAGAAAAGGAATCTTCGGCAAAAAGAGTTCCGTCTATCTTATACTTTTGCAATTTTCCGTCTTGACGGCCTTTGTGTAGAAATCTTTTCATCAGAATTTTTCCGTCACCCCAATAGTTAATTATCATTAACCGTGTTGTGTCGTATTTACTGATAAAATATTTCTTGTCTATCATTCCTTCAATGGAGTCAGTTTTAGCAAGAAAGTAAGCGGATTCGTCAAAGACGTTGCGCTTTTTACTGGAGCAACTAAATAACAAAAAAGGTATGACTATTAATAGCATTTCCCGCATTTCTGATAAACACGTTTTGGAGTAGCTTCGCCTTGGCTCGTGTCCCCACGAACCATTTTTCATTTTATTTCATCGAGTGAAAGGCAACAATATTTCCTTCAGTATCAGTAAACCGGGCCATAAAGCCATTGGCGCCAATAGAAGTTTTGGGAATTAATATTTTGCCGCCGGCGCCTTCAACTCTTGAAAGAGGAACTGCCAGGTCTTCTCCGCCATTAAGGTATATTAGAGCACCTCCCTGGGCCGGCTCCCAGCCCTGGTCTTCAATTAACCCTCCGCCAATCTCACCGTTTTGCATATCGGCAGGGAATATCGCATACTTCATTTCCGGGAATGGCGTTGCCATTTTGACCCCTAAAACTGTTTCATAAAATGATTTTGCCCTTTCGAAATTTTTGGATGGAATTTCAAACCAGTTAATTGCATGTGGCATAGCTGACAAATTAAAAATAAGGTTACTAAAGTAATGAAAGTATATCAAGTTTTGAATATCCTCTTTGATTATTTGCTGTTATTATTGCCCTTACGATCGGAAATAAAGCAATATGAACTTTACCGTTGCTTAAAATCGCCTTGACCTGTTGTAAAATATGAAAGCAGGCTCCGTGTTATCCAATGTGTCCAGCCCTTATTGCAGTCCTGGTAACACTCAATATCCGGTGTTAATCCTTCGTGGGTAAAAGTTAATGCGGTTATCCCGTTATTTTCAACAAAATCAAAAACCAATTTTGTGTTGGCCCATTCTTTTTTGTCGGCATACCAGGGCATATAACAATCTTCCACCAGCCAAATAACTTTCCTGCCGGGAACCAGCTCTGCCACAACAAAATTGAAAAATGAATCGCCGCCCATTTTTATTATAAACTTATCGCCCTTCTTTTCTGCATTTCCACTAAATGTTACGCCCCACCATGCAGGCACATTGCTTATTCTTTTAAGTGCTTCTTTGGCAGGAATGTTCAGGGTAATCGTTTTCTGAAAATTTTTGTTATCCATAATTATTTTTCTTTTTTGGTTTTAAGAAGCCGGTTCCTGGTTTCTCTTGCTCTATCCATTTCTTTTGAAGGTGTTCTGAAAGTGATAAAATGAAACAGCCAATCTTTAACAATCATTGTCCAGCCTTTCTCACACATTTCATAACATTCCTTTTCAGGAACAAGCCCTTTGTGTGTGAAATGAAGAATGGTTTTTTTGCCTTGTGTGGTTATGTCAAAAATCATTTTTGTATTTGTCCATTCTTCTTTGTCTTTTTTCAGCCAATACAATTTGCTTTCGGTAACAAGCCATACAATTTTTTTGTAAGGAGCAACTTCAATCAATTTCTGTTTCGAATAATGTTGATTGCGGTGATAAATAATAAACTCATCATTAAAGTCTGAGCTATTCCCGGTAAAATCTTCTTTGTTCCACCATTGGGGAACGGCTTTGACGCAGTTAAAAACATCTTGCGCCGGTTTTACAACTTCTATGGCTGCAGTAAAGCTTTTATTTGCCATTTTATTGAATTAAAATTATACAGGCATTCCCTTGCCTTCGTTAATAAATTTTGCCAGGCTTTCTCCAATATGTTCGCTCCAGCCGGATTTGCAGTCATCATAACACTCAGCTCCGGGAACTAAACCAATGTGGGTAAAAGCAATTTTTGTTTGCTTGTTTTTCTCTGAAAGCTCAAATACAACTTCGGTATTGTTCCATTCTTTTTTGTTGTTAATCCAATGCAGGTTGCAGCCGGTTACTTTCCAAACCACTTTTTTACCCGGTATCAACACGGTAATTTGAAAATCAACAAAGGTTTTGCCAAAATCGACCCTGAACCTGTCGTTCATATTTGCAGTTTTACCTTTTACTTTTTTTGCCCACCATTGTTTTACTTCGCTTATTTTTTTCATTGCTTCTTCTGCAGAAGCATTGACAATGATTGTTTTCTGAAAATTTTCGTTTGCCATTTTATTTGAGTTTAAAATTTATTTTGCCCTGCCGTTTACTATGAAGTTGTAAAACAATTCCTTCATGGTCTTATCGCATATCTGAACCAGCAGGTCGTGTTCTTTCTCAAAAACAACACCGTCATACGTGAATTCGATTTCTGTATTATTGCCCTTTGGCGTTAATTCAAAAATGAATTTTGTGCCTGTCCAGTCGTAGTTGTCTGCTTTGCGTAAACTCTCTGTTGCAACCCAAACCAGTTTTTTATTCGGCTCAAATTCAATCACTTTGTCCTTGGAAAAGTGCCCGTCACCGGCCTTTAATGTAAACTCGGTGTTCAATTTTATTTCTTTTCCTTCGTAATCTTCGGGCCACCATTTTCTTAAATCAATGAGGTGGTTGAAAACATCGGCAGGGGTTTTGGCAAGCTCTATTGCTACTGCATACTTTACCACCTTGTAATTGTTGCTTTGCATTTTATTTATTTTAAAATTTTACTGTCACCTTATTAGGTAACTTATAAGTTACATTTTTGTTTAAAAAAATTACCCTCTATTGGCAAACCCGTTTCATTCAGGCAATATGCTGTCCTTCCAATTCCGGATAACATACGATTTTACAATTCCCTCAAGAATAAAGGGATCTTCGGTTACAAATTGCTCTGCTGCAGCACGGGTTTTAAATATTGCCATATTCCCTCCGTCTGTTAATGGCCCAATTCCAATTACTTCCCCTCTTTCAATGTACTTGTCCACCACCGCCTTGTGGCGTGGATAAACGCTCATAATAATTTCCATTGCTGCCCCGGAACCTTCGCCAATTATCACTGCTTTCATAATTTTATTTTTTTGCTTTATTATCTAATATGGATTGTAATTTACCGAGCTTGTTTGCCCAGAATTTATCAAAGTAGTTAATGAAATCCTGCAACTCGTTAAAACCATCCTGCTTTAAAGTGCAATAGCGTTCCCTGCCGATATCCGTAATGGAAATAAAGCCTGCATTGTACATTATTTTTAGATGCTTGGAAACAGCAGGGCGGCTCATATCAAAGTTTTCAGCCAGCATATTTATTGTCATGCTTTTTTTTGAAAGCAGCTGCATCATTTGCCTCCGGCTCGGGTCGGCAATTACCTGGAATACGTCAAAAGTTTGTACTGTCATAATTTAGCAGCATTTATTAATTCTTCCAATCGTTTTATGCAACTGTTCCAGCCGTTAGTGTGGTTGAGGATATCTTCCGGCAATTCAAAACCATTATGCTTTAACAGCAATTCAGTTCCATTTTCTTTCGGAACAAGCGTCCATTCAACCGTTGAATTAAAAGACCTGCTTCCCTTATTTGAGCTGCCGTTCCACGAATAAGAAAGTTTAATAAACGGTTTTGCTTCCAGTACTTCGCAATGAACAATGCCGTCATACTTGCTGCCTGCCTTGGGTGTAAAAGTGAAACGGAACTTATACCCCACGATTGGCTGAAAATCTGTTTTCATCAGCCATTGCTCAATAAGCTCAGGCCTGGTAAGATATTCCCAAACTTCCTGCGGCGTTTGTTTGAAAAACCAGGTTTGTTTAATTTCTTTCTGCATATTGTGTAACTTTTAGGTTACAAATAAACGAGTAACTTTTTAGTTACCCAAATTTTTTTTCAGCTTTTTTAGAAGCGCTGGGATGCGCCGTTATACGCTACTTTATCGCCGGAGTTGATTGCTGGCTATAATTAACCTGTGGATTCTGATTTTATCTACACTAATATACGCTTCTTTTTAACCTGGCACATTAAGTTCATCCAACATAAAAAGCCGCCCTTTAACAAGAGCGGCTTTCTCAATATCCTGAAAAAATTAAGCCAGGTCAAACCGGTCAAGGTTCATCACCTTATCCCATGCTTTCACAAAATCTGTTACAAACTTTTCCTGCGCATCAGCGCTGCCGTATACTTCGGCCAACGCCCTCAGCTCAGAATTGGAACCAAACACCAGGTCAGCACGGGTGGCGGTCCATTTCGGTTGCCCTGTTTTCCTGTCGCTGCCCAGGTACAATTCTTTATCATTGCCCATGGCCTTCCAGGCAGTATTCATATCAAGCAGGTTTACAAAGAAATCATTGCTGAGCTGTGCCGGGCGTTGTGTAAACACACCGTGCGTGGAGTTGTCATAATTTATATTTAACACACGCAGGCCGCCGATCAACACTGTCAGCTCGGGAGCGGTAAGCGTAAGTAATTGCGCCTTGTCTACCAGCAATTCTTCTGTGGCCACCGGTGCTTTTGTTTGGCGGTAATTCCGGAAGCCGTCTGCAGCAGGCTCCAAAAAAGCCATTGATTCAACATCGGTTTGTTCCTGCGAAGCATCCGTGCGGCCCGGCGTAAAAGGAACGGTAATGTTATGCCCGGCATCTTTCGCTGCTTTTTCAACAGCGGCACAGCCTGCCAGCACTATCAGGTCTGCCAGCGAGATTTTTTTACCGTTCTGCTGGCTGTCATTAAATTCTTTGCGGATATTTTCCAATATGCCTAATACTTTTTGTAATTGTGCAGGGTTGTTCACTTTCCAGTCTTTTTGAGGTGCCAGGCGGATACGGGCTCCATTGGCGCCGCCCCTTTTATCACCTCCACGGAACGTGGCAGCAGAAGCCCAGGCTGTTGCCGCCAGTTCGGAAATGCTCAGGCCGGCAGATAAAACTTTTTCTTTTAAAGAAGCAATATCCTGCCCGTTGACCAATTCATGGTCTGCGGCAGGCAGGGGGTCCTGCCATATAAATTCTTCAGCAGGCACATCGGCGCCCAGGTAGCGGGAACGGGGGCCCATATCCCTGTGTGTTAATTTAAACCAGGCCCGGGCAAATGCATCTGCAAATTCAGCCGGGTTTTCCAAAAAACGCCTCGATATCTTTTCAAAGCCGGGATCCATCCTTAAAGACAGATCGGTGGTAAGCATAGCGGGGAGGTGCTTTTTATTTGGATCGTAAGCATCAGGGATAAATGCTTCAGCGTCTTTTGCTACCCATTGGTGTGCGCCACCGGGGCTTTTGGTAAGCTCCCATTCAAAAGCAAAGAGATTTTCAAAAAAGTTATTGCTCCATTGCGTGGGCGTTTTTGTCCAGGTAACTTCAAGGCCGCTTGTGATGGTATCAGCGCCTTTACCGCTGCCATAGCTGTTGCCCCAGCCAAAACCCTGCTCTTCCATAGCTGCCGCTTCCGGCTCTTTGCCTACATGGTCAGAAGTGGCTGCGCCATGTGTTTTGCCAAAACTGTGGCCCCCGGCAATAAGGGCAACTGTTTCTTCATCGTTCATGGCCATGCGGCTGAATGTTACCCTGATGTCTTTGGCTGCGGCAACAGGATCAGGGTTGCCATCAGGCCCTTCGGGATTCACATAAATTAGCCCCATATGGGCGGCAGCAAGCGGTTCTTCCAGATGGCGTGAGTGAATGCTGTGGCCGGGGTCTTCATCTGATACCAGTGTGCCATGTTTGTCTATTCCTTCTGAGCCGTGTGCATAGCGTTCTTCGTTGCCCAGCCAGGTTGTTTCTGCACCCCAATATACATCTTCACCGGCCTCCCATACATCCTCACGGCCCCCCGCAAACCCTATGGTTTTAAAGCCCATTGATTCAAGGGCTACATTACCTGCTAATATCATCAAATCGGCCCAGGATATTTTGTTGCCATATTTTTGTTTGATTGGCCAAAGCAGCCTGCGGGCTTTATCAAGGCTTACGTTATCCGGCCAGCTGTTAAGCGGGGCAAAGCGCTGCAGCCCTTGGCCGCCACCGCCGCGTCCATCATGCACACGGTATGTACCGGCGCTGTGCCATGCCATGCGTATAAATAAACCACCATAATGGCCAAAATCTGCAGGCCACCATTCCTGTGAGTCGGTCATTAAAGCATGCAGGTCTTTTTTTAATGCTTCCAGATCAAGGCTTTTAAAAGCTGCTGCATAGTCAAAATCTTTGTCCATAGGATTGGACAAAGAAGAATGCTGGCGCAGGGTATTCAGCTTAAGCTGGTTGGGCCACCAGTCACGGTTCCTGGTGCCACCGCCGGCAACACTGTGTTTCATACTGCCGTTGTGAAACGGGCATTTGCTGATGTCGTTTGAGTTATTTTCCATTTTAATAGTTTTTTACAGATATATTCAATTGGGGAAGGCAAATGTAGGAGGGTTCTTATTATCAATACAATTAATTAATCTTATACTTTGATAGATAAAAGCTATTATTAATTTAGTACCGCAGAGGCTTCATGTTGTTATGGCAGGGTTTACCCCGGGGCATAATTGAAAGGCCGCAATCTTTTCATCCATACACAATAACGGCATCTTTTTGAGAAGAGCATAATGGCAAAACTGGCATGGTTTATGAAAAAATATCCCCTGTTTTTTAAATTACAAACAAACCAATACCTTTAACGGCTAAAAATTAAAGTACAATGAAGAAACTTTGTCTCATTACGGCGCTGGCACTTGCAGCCAACTTTGCCATATCACAAGATCTTGATGAAGTAAGAAAGCTGGCTTACCTGGGCCAGAATGCAAAAGCAAAAGAAGCAGTAGATAAATACCTTGCTGTAGAAAAAAATGCAGCCAAGGCAGACGGCTGGTTTTATAAAGGTTATCTTCTTAACCAGCTTTCAGGCGACAGCTCTAAATCAATAGAAGAAAGCAGCGCCATGAAAACAGAATCGTTTGAAACGCTGAAGAAATACAGGCAGATGGATGCCAAGGCACCGCTGCTGGAAGAACAAAACAACGGCCCGTTTTATCAATTGTATAATGGCTTTGCATCTGACCTTGCTATTAAAGCATACAATGCAAAAAACATTGCCGCTGCACATGACAATTTTAAAAAAGCGCTGGAAGTGCACGATTACCTTGTTGCTAATAACCTTGCCGGCAACAACGGTTTTAAATTTGCTGCGCTGGATACCATTATCACCCTGTACACTGCCATCACAGCAGGAGAATTAAAGCAACCTGATGTAGCAGCACAGTATTACAAAAAGCTGGTAGATGCCAATGTGAGCGGCAGCGATTACCTGGATGCCTACCAGGTGCTTACACAATATTATAAAGACAAAAAAGACAAAGCTGCTTTTGCAGACGTACTGGCCAAAGGCAAACAACTGTATCCAACCAACAATGCGTACTGGACAGCTATAGAAATTGAAGAGGCAACTGATGGCGTGGCCAAGCCGGAATTATTTACCCGCTATGAAGAATTGATGGCAAAATATCCTTCCAACTACACGGTAGCATATAACTATGGGGTAGAATTGTATAACCATATCAATTCTGATGAAGCAAAGGGCACTGATGTGAGCGGTTACAAAGCCAAATTAGCGGATGTATTAAAGAAAGCGATTGGCATACAATCTACTTTTGAAGCCAACTTTTTACTGGCGAATTTTCTTTACAACAACTCTTTCGATCTTAGCGAAGATGCAAGAAAAATAAAAAGTGTAAAGCCTGAAGATGTGAAAAAGAAAAAAGCGCTGGAAGCAGATGCCACCAAAGCAATGAACGATGCCATTCCTTACGGCGAAGCAGCGCTTACGCAGTTTGCTGCTATTGAAAAGCCAAAAACCGTGGAAAAAGTACATTACAAACAAATGCTCACCATCCTTAAAAATATTTATGATGTGAAGAAGGATGCAGTGAACTCTGCTAAATATGACAAGCTGGTAAAAGCAGCAGAATAATAAAATTTATTTGCAATGTTAAAGGCGGCATGATGAAAATTGTGCCGCCTTTTTTTATAATTTGCACTCCCCGGTCGGCACCGCAGGTCAGACCGGTTTAATATGCCTGCAACAAAGAATATCAAGCTCATAGAATGCCCCCGTGATGCCATGCAGGGCTGGAAGCACCCTATCCCCACGCAGCAAAAAATTGATTACATTAATTCTTTGTTGAAAGTTGGTTTTGATACGATTGATTTCGGCAGCTTTGTTTCACCCAAAGCCATACCGCAAATGGCAGATACCGGGGAAGTGCTGAAAGGGTTGGATATGGCAGGCACAAACAGCAAGCTGCTGGCCATTATTGCCAATGCAAAAGGCGCAGAAGAAGCAGTGATGTATGATGAGATCTCTTATCTCGGTTTCCCTTTTTCGGTATCACCCACATTTCAAATGCGGAACACCAACAGCACTATTGAAACCTCACTGGAAAGGGTAGAAGCCATACAGGATCTCTGCATTAAAAACAACAAGCAACTGGTGATCTATATCTCCATGGCTTTTGGCAACCCTTACGGTGATGAATACAATGAAGCCATTGTACTGCACTGGGTGGATAAAATGGTGCAAATGGGTATAGGCATTGTTTCAATGGCGGATACGGTGGGGCTGGCCACAGCACAGCAGGTAGCTTCCATATTAAATGCGGTTATTCCAAAATACCCGGGTACAGAAATAGGGGCGCATCTTCATTCCACTGCTGTTAACTGGCGGGAAAAAATTGATGCCGCTTTGCAGGCCGGTTGTTACCGTTTTGACGGCGCTTTAAAAGGTATTGGCGGCTGCCCTATGGCCAATGATGAGCTGGTGGGCAATATGGATACCGAGCTGATGATACCTTACTTTGATGAGCTGCATTTGAAGAGTATTGATAAAAAAGCATTGCAGGAGAGTAGCAGGCTGGCGGCGGAAATATTCGTTTAAGTCGTTCAAGACGTTCTAATCGTTTAAGACGTTAGAAGAACCTTTTAAACCTCTTGAACCTCTTAAACGTTTTAAACGTTAAAATATTTAACTTCTTCCTCAAAATTAATATAAGGGTGCTGCTTTTGCAACTGCAATGTTTTCTCCAGATTGATTTGTAAAAACTTTTTATGCTGCTCACTGGCGCTGTTGAATGGCTTGTGGCTTTTGGCAGCGTTGATGCTGTTGATCTCTTTCATCAGCAATTGTGCCGGCTCATCAATGCAGGTGCTGATGAACTTTTCCCAGACATAATTGGTGGCGGCATAATTGGGGTGCACCATATCCTCTGCGTAAAAGCGGTAATCCCTCAAATCGTCAATCACCAGTTCATAGGCAGGAAAATAAAACAGCCTTTTATCGTCCTCTATTAATTGATGAACGGCCTGTATCAATGCGGCTTTGCTCCTGTTGTTTTCTACAAAGCCATCCCTTAAATGCCGCACCGGGCTGATGGTGAAAATAATTTTTGCCAAAACATTATAAGCAAACACTGCATCCAGCATTTTTTTGAAGGCGTTTTTTATTTCTTCAATGCTTAATAATCTTTTATTGAACTTGTCTGTTGGCACTTTGTGGCAGTTGGCCACTACATCGCCGTCTCTTTCATACACAAAGGCAGAGCCAACAGTGATCAGCAACCAATTTGCTTTTTGTAAAAAAGCATGTGCTACTTCTTGTGACTGGTTGATCTGTGCAAGGCAGGCTTCCTGCTGCGGATGCGAAAAGCGGCTGTGGTGTTCCCAACTGTTCCAGCTTTCATTTTGATAAAACAGGTCGGGGGCAGTGTATTGCTTATTTTCAATGTACGATAGGATAGACCTGGTAATGCTGATGGGATTGAACAAAATGCCATTGGGATTTTCCAGCACGGAAAATTTCAGTTGCTTTAATTTACTCCCGATATTTTCTGTAAAGCAGGAGCCAATCAGCAGCAGGTGCTCCCGGTGCGCTATCTTACCGGCAAATGGTTTGGGTGAAAATTCTAAATGAAAATCCATTGTTGTTACACGAATTTTACGAATTACACTGATTACACGAACTAAATATTCCTGTTCCTGCTATAATTCCTCCACTTCTCAATTACCTGTTCCATATCTTCCGGCAGGTCACTTTCAAAATGTATGTACTCACGGGTGCCGGGGTGCATAAAGCCCAGTTCCTTTGCATGCAAAGCCTGCCTCGGGCAAATGGCAAAGCAGTTATCTACAAACTGTTTGTATTTTGAAAAGATAGTGCCTTTCACAATTTTATCACCGCCGTAAAAATCATCATTGAATAATGGGTGGCCAATGTGCTGCATGTGCACTCTTATCTGGTGGGTGCGGCCTGTTTCCAGCCTGCATTCCACCAGCGTGACATAATTAAAACGCTCCAGCACTTTATAATGAGTCACGGCATCTTTGCCATATTCACCGTCAGGATAAGTGGTAAACAATTTCCTGAAACGCTGGTGCCTGCCCACATGCCCGGTAATAGTGCCTTCATCATTTTCAAAATCGCCCCACACTAATGCAATGTAGCGGCGGTGTACTGTATGGTTATAAAACTGCTTTGCAAGGGAGTTCATTGCTTTGGATGATTTGGCGATCACTATCAGGCCGCTGGTATTTTTGTCTATCCTGTGCACCATGCCAAAGCGTGCCAGCTCTTCCTGTATATGTGGATTTTGCTGCAGCATGTGCCAGGCAATACCGTTGAGCAAAGTGCCCCTGGGGTTGCCGCTGCCGGGGTGCACCACCATGCCAGCCGGTTTATTGATGATGATAATATCTGCATCTTCATACACAATATTCAGCGGGATATCTTCCGGTATAATATCCGAGCCTTCGGGATTGCGTTTATCATAGACCGTTATGATGTCGCCCGGCTTTATTTTATAATTTGTTTTTACCGGGCAGTCGTTCACCAGCACCATGGCGGTATCTATTGCCTGCTGTATTTTGTTCCTGGTGGCGCCTTCAATACGGGCCATCAAAAACTTGTCAATACGCAATGGTTCCTGGCCTTTGCTGATTTCCACCACCAGCCTTTCATATATTTCCGGTTCGGTACTCTCACCGTTTATTTCTTCTTCTTCCTCGTCTGTCATGTCGTTTTTTTCGTTTAAGTCGTTCCTGATATTGTTTCCCGTTATCTGTTCCTTGTTTACCGTTGTTAGCCCTTCAAGGTTTGATATTTTTGCTATACTGTACAAAGCCTGCACCTGAAAAAACGAGAAACGCATAACGGCCAACGGGAACAAGGAACGTTTTTCATGTTATCTTTGCAAATTAAATGAAAATGCCTTGTCAATACTGAATGTAACCTATAAAGATTTAGGAAGGATAGAATACAAAGCCGCCTGGGATTACCAGGAAAACCTGCTGCGGCAAAATGTGCAGGTGAAATCTGTTTTAATGCAGCGTGAAAAGACCCTGGCAGGAGAAGATGTGAACGAAGAAGAACCGCTGGATACCAGCAGCTATCTATTGTTTTGTGAGCACCCGCCTGTATATACGCTGGGTAAAAGCGGCAGTATGGATAACCTGTTGATAGGAGACGAAGAAAGGGAAGAAAAGGAAATTGAATTTTATAAAACCAACAGGGGAGGGGATATCACTTTTCACGGGCCGGAACAAATAGTGGGCTATCCCATTCTTGACCTGGAAAAATTATACACTGATATTGGCCGCTACCTGAGGGAGCTGGAAGAAGTAATTATTTTAACGCTTGCGGAATATGACATTAGCGGCGAAAGAAGCAAAGGTGAAACAGGCGTATGGATACAGCCCGGCATTGCCGGCAGGGAAAGAAAAATATGTGCGATGGGTGTTCGCTGCAGCCGCTGGATCACCATGCACGGCTTTGCGCTCAATGTAAATACCGATCTCTCTTATTTCAATAATATTATTCCCTGCGGCATTGTAAACAAGCAGGTAACTTCCATGGAAAAAGAACTGAACGGCAAAGTGGATATAGAAGAAGTGAAAGAAAAGCTCCGCCGTAATTTTGAAAAAGTGTTCGGTATACAATTAATTGTTTCAAATGTTCCAGATGTTCAAAAGGTTTAAACGAACCTCTTAAACCTTTTGAACCTCTTAAACCTCCTGAACTTTATTTGAATTTCCTCCTGATCTCTTCCGGCGGTATGCCATATTTACCTTCTTTGGGGATATAAAACTGGTTTTTCTCTTTTATGATGCCGTTCTCATACAGCTTAAAATAAAACCATCCTGAACGTAAAAAATTTACCTTCTCAATAATAAGATAAGGATCAGGTACATTATCTACTTTAAAAACAGGATTGTCTTTTTCATCAAAGAACTGGATAGAATATTTGGTGGTATTGGCATCCGGCAGGTCAATGATTACATTATTGTCTTTGCCTGTATACACATATTTGCTGGCGACAAAGCCTGTGGGTTCTGCCGGTGTCATTATCTTAGGTTCTTCCGGTTCTGACATTTCTATAGGTATCGCTGCCGCGCCTGTATCCACTACCGGCCTGGATGATTTGGAAAAAATATACTTACCACCCTGGAAGGCTACGAATACCCGGTAAAACATACTGGTGCTGTTTGCCTTGCTGTCAACAAAGCCATTTTCCCTGTTATTGGGCTCCAGCACCGTGCCGATAGTGGTAAAATTTTTAAGACTGTCTGCGGAGCGCTGGATATTGATATTGCTGATATTGGCGCCATAAGTATTGCGCCAGCTTATGATTACTTTGCTGCCGATACTTTTCACTGTAATTCTTGGTAAAGTATCCTGGGCAAAGGCGGTTGCGCCAAAAGCAATAAAAAAGCAAATTATACAGAACGGTCTTAAAAACATAGCTAGCGGGTTTGCACCAATGCTGGCAAAGATAAAGGGAACAATTATCAGTTAAAAAGTTAAAGTACCCACAGGCAGTGATAAATTTCCCTGCAGCCCGCCGGTATGAATGCAGCATATTTTACTTCCCGGCAGAAAAAAATCTTTTTCAATAAGGTCCATCACACCGTACATCATTTTGCCGGTATATACAAAATCTGCAGGCAGTTGGTATTGCCGGTATAAATTGTTCATGAAGTCAATCAATTCAGTTGTTCTTTTGGCATAGCCGCCAAAATGATAATTGCTTTCAATTTGCAGTTGTGCGGCATCATACTGTTTGCCAGTTAAAAAAAGGATGCGTTGTGTGATGTCAATCATTCCTTTCAATACAGGAAATGCCACTACCTGCTGCTGCGGTTTTACATTCAGCAATAAACCTGCAATGGTTGTGGCAGTACCCACAGCGCAGCAAATATGGGTAATATCATCGCTGATCCATTTACTGATAAGAGAAGCGCCTTTGGCACCTGCAGGTGAATAGCCGCCTTCAGGAATAATGATGCAATCGCCGTATTGCTGCCGGAGTTGTTCAATAAAATGCGGATCATCTTTTTTATTGTATGCTTCACGGCTGATGAAATAAAGCTGCGTGCCATACTCAATACATTGCTGCAAAGTATGCGACAGTTGCGTGGGCCTTTCTCCCCTTACAATGCCAATGCAGCCAACATTGTTCAACTGGCAGGAATAAGCTGTTGCCACCAAATGATTGGAATAGGCGCCGCCAAAAGTGAGTACCTTTTTGTTGTTATTATCTGTAAAATAATGCAGCTTGAAAATTTTATTGCCTGATATTACAGGGTGTATCGCATCCAGCCGCAATACCTGCAGGCTGATATTTTTTTGCTGCAGCCATTCGCTGTGCAGTTCCTGTATATAAATATTGTTGTATTCCGGTTGCAAATTTTTTGTTTTGATCTTAGTTGGCCACAAAATGCAAAGGTTTGCACAACCCGATAGCTATCAGGTTCGCAAAGGCTTTTCTTTGTGAACTTTACGGTTTAAAAAATGAATAATTCAACCAGCTTCTTTAAATTCGCCGGGTAATTTCGAACTTTATTGTGAAACTAAAACACTAATGATGAAACCAACACTTGTAGTATTGGCAGCAGGCATGGCCAGCCGCTACGGCAGTATGAAACAAACGCAGGGCTTTGGCCCTTCAGGCGAAACTATTATGGAGTATTCCATTTATGATGCCATAAGGGCGGGTTTTGGTAAAGTGGTGTTTATAATAAGGGAAGAGTTTGAAACAATGTTCAGGGAAAACTTTGGTAACAAGCTGGAAGGAAAAATACAAGTGGAATATGCTTTCCAGGAACTAACCAAATATACCGGCGGCAGAACAATCCCGGAAGAAAGAAAGAAACCCTGGGGCACAGCCCATGCAGTGCTTTGCTGCAAAGGCATCGTCAACGAACCTTTTGCGGTGATCAATGCAGATGATTTTTATGGTCGCGATGGTTTTGTAAAAGCACATTCATTTTTAACAGGGCCGGTGGCAGAGAATAAATATGCCATCATTGGGTATGAACTCAAAAAGACATTGAGTGAAAATGGCAGTGTAAGCCGTGGCGTGTGCAGCGTGGACACTGATGGTAATTTGATTGATATTAATGAGCGTACCAAGATATTCCGCAACGAAAAAGGCATCATTACTTACGAAGATGAGGCCGGCCTGCATGAAGTGAGCGAAGATGCCAGTGTAAGTATGAATTTCTTTGGTTTTCATCCTTCCTTCATCAGCTATGCTGAAGCTTATTTCGGTGAATTCCTTGATAAGGAGATCAATAATCCCAAAGCGGAATTTTTCATTCCGTTGGTGGTGGACAAAGTGGTAAAGAGCGGTAAAGTGAATGTGAGTGTAATACCCACTTCTGCACAATGGTTTGGTGTTACTTATAAGGAAGATGCGCCGGGTGTGCAGGCAAGTATTGATAAATTAGTGGCGGAGGGGGAGTATCCGCGGGGATTGTGGGGATGAGAGAGAAATTTTTGATTGCTACAGGCGGGGCGCAAAAAAAGCCGGAATAAAATTCCGGCCCGGTTGTATTTCTAAGGTTTGAGAGCGATTGATCAATTACCAACTACCATGAACACGTAGTCTTCCATTTTTTTCACCTGCTGCACTCTTTCCACACCTTTCAGGCTGTTGCCTGCCGGTGTTTTAATAGCGCTGGCAGTATCATTCTTCTTCAGCTCATCCAGCATTTTAAAAATATTCCTCGACTTGGTAGCATATACCACGCCATCCGCTTTGGAATCTTTGGCAGTGATGATGCCGATAATTTCACCATTGCGGTTGATCACGGGACCACCGCTGTTGCCGGGGTTGGCAGATACCGTTAGCTGGTAGGCCAGTGAATCACCATCATTGCCTGACTTGGCGCTTACATAGCCTTCGCCATACACAATTTCATTACGGGGAAAGCCCAGTGTAAAGAACTGTTCTCCCAGGTCTGAATTGCCCTTTTTAATAGAGTAGGGCAGGTTGGTAATGGTTTTATAGGCAGTATCAGTAATCTTTAAGATAGCAAGGTCCACATCCTTGTCTTTAAAAACGGGTGTTGCGGTAAAATATTCGCCTTTATTATTGGCCACATACACATTTTTCATGATGCTGATTACATGTGCATTGGTAACCAGGTAGCCCTTGCCGTCAATTAAAAAACCGGTGCCCCTGAAATCAACCTTGGGCTCTATCCTCACAGGTGCATTGGGCATGGTGGAATTATTTTTAAGCCTGTTCACCTCCCTGTTTGTTTGGTCAAGCCTGTTCACCAGCTCGTTGATATTTTCATTGCCGTACTTTTTAGTATAGCTTATCAATACGCCGGAAGAGATGAGCGAGATAAAACCTGCAATGGAAGCGGCCACGGCAATGCTGCGCTTATATTTGTTCCAAAACTGTATCACTTTTGCTTTGCCCTCAACAGAAGGCGCTTTTATCAGTCCTTCTTCTGCCAGCTTATTTTCAGTTTCGGAGAGGGTATGTTTGAAAGCCTTTACATCGCTGTATTTTTCAACCCCATGAAGGAAAAAGCTGTGTTCCACCACCAGTTGATCCACTTCAGGATTCTTTTTGCGGAGCTCCTCAAAAAAAGAACGTTCTTCAAAGGTCATTTCACCGTTGAGGTACCGTTCCACTGTTTCTATCAATAAAATTTCATCCATCGCTTACACATTTTTATATTGGGAAAAGAACAGTTTTTTCAATCGTACCAGGCATTTATATTTTTGCGTTTTAGCATTGTCTGCATTGGTGTAGCCAAATTCTGCCGCTATATCGTTCATGCTTTTCTTTTGCAGGTAATAGGCATCCAGTAAGCTTTTACAGGGTTCGCCTATTTTGCCCATTGCCTGCTCCATCAGTAAAAAATCGGCATTCCTTTTTTCATGCTCTTCTATTTCTTCTTCCACAGGTACAGTCTCCTCCAGGCTTTCCACCTGGCCACTATACTTACTAAGCTGCTGTAGCCTTTTGAGCCATAAACGCCGGCATACGGAATATACATAGGTTCTTATTTGACAGTTTAACGAAAATGTTGTGTCTTTACTCTTTTCATACAGCACAACCATCGCTTCCTGGAAAATATCCCTTGCCTCTTCCACCGTTCCATTATTGTTAAGTATAAATGACTGAACAACAGTATAATTATCACGGTAAATGGCTTCTACAGAGGCTTTGTCGCTTTTTGCCAGTCCTTTCAGTAATAAATGTTCCTGTTCTGTGGTGCTCACCGTTTCTGGTATTTATTAATACGTTTAAGGCTGCAATAGTAACCCAAAACCATGAAAAAAAATTTTTTTCAAAAAGGCAGGTTACCTTTTTTAACAACCGGTATTAATGGTCATAAATCACAATAAAAATCTCAAAACATGAAAAAAGTACTTTTTGTTTTCGCTATCGCAGCTGCTTTTGCTGCCTGCAACAATTCAGGTGAATCTACAGAAGTTAAAACTGATACTACAGTTACCACTACTACTGTTGATTCAACCGTTAAAGTTGATACAACTGCAAAAGTTGACACAACTATGAAAGTTGATACAACTGTAAAAGTTGACACAACTAAAAAACACTAATCAAACATTGATACCGGTAAACGGCTTGCTTAATTAAAACCGGTTTTAATATAAAGATTTTCATATGGCAAGCAATCGTTAAAGTTCCCCCGTTTCTACGGGGGAACATTTTTTTTACCGGTCGGCACCGAAGCCCAGGCGGAAGAGAAATAGATTTTCAATGTAGTTGGGCTTTTGCAGAATATTTTCAACCATTTTTTAAAAAATATTGAAAAATATTTTGGCCGCTTTATTTTTCTTACCTACTTTCGCTCCATCATCATGAAACAGAACGCAACATTTACCTGGTTTTATTTTAGCTACTATTTTAAAAATAGGCCGGGTATCTATTGTTAACCATTAAAGAATAAAGTTTAACATACAGGTTCCCGGCTCAAAGGCCGGGATTTTTTTTGCTCCTATTCCCTATGGGAAAAATGCGGATAAATATGAAAACAAGGGTATCTATACAAGGCTTTGAAGGCAGTTTTCACCAGGAAGCAGCCCGGCAGTTTTACGGAAAGGGAGTGGAAGTGATTTGTTGCGCCACTTTCAGGGAAGTGATAAAAATTGCAGCCAGTAAAAAGGAAAGCGAAGGCGGTGTGATGGCGATTGAAAATTCTATTGCCGGCAGCATTTTGCCCAACTATAACCTGCTGCAAAAAAGCAATCTTAAAATTGTGGGGGAAGTGTACCTCCACATCAGGCAAAACCTGCTGGTGAACCCCGGCGTGCAATTACAAGACATCAAAGAAGTGCATTCTCACCCCATGGCCATACAGCAGTGCCTTGATTTTTTAGATAAGCACAACTGGCGCCTGGTAGAAACGGAAGATACTGCTCTTAGCGCCAAACAAATCCGGCAACACCACAGCAAGCATATTGCGGCCATTGCCAGCAAGCTGGCGGCTGAAATTTACGGGCTTGATATCATTGTGCCCAATATCCATACGCTTAAAAATAATTATACCCGGTTTTTGATATTGCAAAGAGAAGAAGAAGTGAAAGAGGTGAATGGTGCTGATAAAGCATCTATCAATTTTCACACCGACCATTCCAAAGGCAGCCTGGCAAAAGTGCTGAACAGCATTGCAGTGGCAGGCATCAACTTAAGCAAGCTGCAAAGCATGCCGATACCGGGAAGCGATTTTAAATATTCTTTTCATGCGGATATGGAATTTGATTCAAAGCAGCAACTGGATGAAGCACTTATTGCAATAAAAAAACAAACGGAAGCATTGAGTGTGATGGGGGTTTATAAAAACGGTAAAAAGTGATTAATAATTTGATTTCACGGATTTGAACGGATTACACTAATTGTTTTACACTAATTCGTGTAATCCGTATCAATTAGTGTAATAAAAAGTAAAAATGAAAACAGCAAATAGGTTAAACGGCATTGGCGAATATTATTTCTCCCAAAAACTGAGGGAAATAGATGCGATGAACAAGGAAGGGAAAAATGTATTGAACCTTGGCATTGGCAGTCCTGACCTGCCGCCGCACCCATCGGTGATAAAAACTTTGCATGAAGAAGCGCTGAAGCCTAACCAGCATGCTTACCAGAGCTACAAGGGCAGCCCGGTATTGAGAAATGCTGTGGCCGGATGGTATCAGCAATGGTATAACGTGGAATTGAATGCTGATACGGAAATACTGCCACTGATAGGAAGCAAAGAGGGCATCATGCACATCTGCATGACCTACATTAATGAAGGTGATGTGGTGCTGATACCCAATCCGGGCTATCCTACTTACAGGGCCGCTGCAGCCATTGCAGGCGCCGACATCGTGGAATATGAATTAACGAAAGCGCATGGCTGGTTTCCTGATCTTGCAGCGATTGAAAAACAATTGCAGCAAAAAGGAAAGAATGCCGTGCTGATGTTTGTGAATTATCCGCAGATGCCCACCGGGCAATTGCCAACAGCAGAAATGTTTGAACAATTAATTGCCTTTGCAAAACGTAATAATATTTTACTGGTGCATGACAATCCTTACAGTTTTATTTTGAATGATGCACCGATGAGCTTATTAAGCATAGCAGGTGCAAAAGAAGTGACGATTGAATTAAACTCGCTGAGCAAATCGCATAATATGGCAGGCTGGCGTATCGGTATGCTGCTGGGCGCAAAAGAAAGAGTGGACGAAGTATTAAGGTTTAAAAGCAATATGGACAGCGGTATGTTTTTGCCTGTGCAATTGGCCGCAGCAAAAGCATTGGAGCTCGGTAAAGAATGGCATGATGAAGTGAATGCCGTGTATAAAAAAAGAAGGGAAAAAGTATTTGAATTATTGCGCCTGCTGCAATGTGATTTTGATGCTGCCCAGGCGGGCATGTTTGTGTGGGCAGCCATCCCGGCGAAATATAAGGATGGGTATGCGTTGAGCGATGAAGTGTTGTACAAAGCCAATGTGTTTATCACTCCCGGGGGCATTTTCGGCAGCGCAGGCAATGGTTATATAAGAGTAAGCCTTTGCAGCACGGAGGGGAAATTTGAAGAAGCTATTGAAAGAATTAAAAAAATTATTGATTAATGATTATTAATTATTGGGCTGTATTCGCCGAAGAATCGGTAATAATCAATAATGAATAATTAATAATAAAAAACTGCATGTTTAATAATGTAACAATAATAGGGGCAGGCCTTATCGGCGGTTCATTGGCATTGGCTTTGAAGGAAAAGGGTTTTGCAAAAAAAGTCATTGGCGTAGGAAAATCAAAAGAGAGCATTGAGAAGGCAATTGAACTGGGATTGATTGATGAAGCACTGCCGCTGGAAGATGCTGTTAGGCAAAGCGATTTTATTTACGTGGCCATTCCTGTGGATGCCACTGTGCCGGTGATAAAGCAGGTGATGGATTTGATAAATGATAAGCAGCTCGTTGCTGATGCAGGCTCTACCAAATTTGCGCTGTGTGATGCATTGAAATACCACCCTATGCGCAAACGACTGGTGGCAACGCACCCTATGTGGGGTACAGAGTACAGCGGGCCGGAGGCAGCCGTGAAGGGCGCTTTTGCAGGACGTGCGTGTGTGGTATGTGAAAAAGAAAA
>JBEHYP010000066.1:0-20695 GCA_048498115.1 Bacteroidota bacterium
TTGACATTTTCATATCGATCATCATCACGCCACCATCGCACTTGAGGCTTGAATTTTTATACCGGCAAAATACACTGGCCTTTCAATTTACGGTAATTGATTATGTGGATGCACCTGCTGCCTATATCAGTTATATGCTGGAAGGTTATGACAATGGCTGGGTGAAGGCACCCAACAAATCTTATATACGTTATGTAAACCTTCCGCCGGGACAATATGTGTTGAAAGTAAGGGCGTTTAATTCCGATGCGGTGGCGGCAGCAAAAATATTCGAATTGCCTGTTACGATATTGACGCCCTGGTGGCAGCGCTGGTGGTTCAGGTTGCTGGCAGTGGCTGCTGCTGTTTCTATTTTGGCATTATTGATAAAGGGCTACCTGCGCCGCAAATTGCAAAAACAAAAGATACAAATAGAAAAAGAGCTGGCGGTGGAGCAGGAGCGCATCCGCATGGCCCGTGAGCTGCATGACGGGCTGGGAAGCATGCTGAGTGGCATTAAACATTCCTTCAGCGCCATAAAAAATGAAGTGCCAATGGAAGAACCGCAGCGGCGGCGCTTTGATTATACTATTGACAAACTGGATGATTCCATCAGGGACCTGCGTGCCGTTTCACACACCATGTTCTCGGCCAAATTACTGGAAGAAGGCCTGGAAGCTGCCATAAAAAATTACTGCAATGCGGTGAGTGTTACGGCCAGGATACCGGTTGTATTTGAGACCATTTACCAGCAACCGGCAGCCCTGAATGGTGAGCAGGCATTTCATATTTTTCGTATAGTGCAGGAACTGATTCAGAATGTGATCAAACATTCAAAAGCTGCTGAAGCCATTGTGCAGCTCAGTTACAGCGGTGGTATGCTGGCAATAACCATTGAAGACAACGGTGTGGGCTTTGATGCTGGCAAAACAAAAGAGCAGGATGGTATTGGGCTGAAAAATGTGGAGAGCAGGGTAAAATTATTACGGGGCAAAATAGATATACAGTCACAGGCCGGTAAGGGCACATCGGTGTTTATTGAAGTGCCGGTATGATATTATGCAGGTGCTTGCCTTACCTTCGCAGCCATGAATGATTATAAAGATTTACGGATTGTTTTTATGGGCACGCCTGAATTTGCAGTGGCCTCACTGGAGGCGCTGGTAAAGGCAGGCTGCAATATTGTGGCGGTGGTAACAGCACCCGATAAACCTGCAGGCCGCGGTATGAAGATGAATGAAAGCGCTGTAAAAAAATATGCGGTTGAAAATAATTTGCCACTGCTGCAACCTGAAAAATTAAAAAAACCTGAATTTTTAGCCGGGTTAAAATCACTGAATGCAGATTTGCAAATTGTGGTAGCCTTTAGAATGTTGCCTGAAGTGGTATGGAATATGCCGCCGATGGGCAGTGTGAACCTGCACGGAAGCTTATTGCCGCAATACCGCGGTGCTGCCCCCATCAACTGGGCGGTTATCAATGGTGAAAAAGAAACCGGCGTTACTACTTTTAAATTGAAGCATGAAATAGACACCGGTGATATTTTATTGCAGGAAAGATTTGCAATAGGGGAAAATGAAACCGCAGGTGAAGTGCATGACAGGATGAAAGCAATCGGGGCAGACCTGTTGGTAAAAACAGTGAAAGGATTGGCAGATGGTTCGTTAAAGGAGGTTCCGCAAGCCCGGTCAGACCGGGATGGCCATACCGGGTTGAAACATGCTCCTAAAATTTTTACAGATACCTGCAAAATTGATTTTAATAAAACTGTCGCCGAAGTTCATAATTTGATTCGTGGCTTATCACCTTTTCCCGGGGCATTTACTTTTTTAAATGAAAAAATGCTGAAGATTTACCGAAGTGAAAAAGTTTTCGGCATAGAAATGGCCAGCCCGGGAGAAATAAAAACCGATAATAAAATGTACCTGCATTTTGCCTGCGCTGATGGCTTTATTGCCATAAAAGAAGTACAGTTAGAAGGAAAGAAAAAAATGGCAGTGGAAGATTTTTTAAGAGGCTACCGGGTCTGACGTGTTTTATTGCCTGTTCTTTTGACCAGCTTTACTATCTCATACCAGATTGCAGAAATGCACCCGGTGCTTCCACAAATCAATAATTGCTGCCCGCTCAAACTTTGCAAATCAAAAAAGGAGCTGATAAAAGGAACGTACAGCATCATGCCCAGCAGGGCAAGTGTGATAAGAATGATAAGGAAGATCAGCCTGTTTTTATATATGAGCGTGGTGAAGATGGAATAATAAAATGAGCGGTTAACAAGCGTAAGAAAAATATTGGCAACGATTAGCGTAGTAAATACCATTGTACGCACCAGGTTTTCATCATAACCTTTGTGCACGGCGTATTGATAAGCGGTTAAGGTGCCTGCCGTGATCACCAGGCCCTGCAATACACTGGTAGCAAGCTCCCGCCAGCTAAAAAAAGTATTGCTGGCAGGTCGCGGTTTTTGCAGCATGGTATTTTTCTCAATCGGTTCATTCTCGTAAATAATAGAACAGGTAGGCCCCATGATGAGCTCTAAGAAAATCACATGCACCGGTGAAAAAATATTCGGATACAGCCAGCCCAGCATCAGCGGAATGGTTACAGTAAGAATAATAGGAATATGAATGGAGATGATATATTGAATGGCCTTTTTAAGGTTGGTATAAATTTTTCTGCCCATTGCTACGGCATCCACCATTTTACTCAGGTCATCTTCTATCAATACCAACGAAGCGGCCTGCTTTGCAATCTCTGTTCCTTTTTTCCCCATTGCAATGCCAATGTGTGCCGCTTTTAATGCAGGGCCGTCATTAACACCATCGCCCGTCATGGCTACCACCTGGTGGCGGCTTTTAAGCGCATTGATAATCCTCAACTTTGCTTCGGGGAACATGCGGGTAAAAATATTGGTGTCCATCACCCTTTGTTCCAGCTCACTGTCTGATAGCTGCATCAGCGCCGAACCGGTAAGGCTTTTATCGGCACCTTCAAAAGCCAGTTGCTTTGCAATGGCAGCAGTGGTAGCGGCGTTATCGCCCGTTACAATTTTTACATTAATGCCTGCTGCGTAAAAGTCTTCAAAAACTTTTTGGATGTTTTTCTTTGGAGGATCATAGAAAGCCACCAACCCTTTAAATTCAAATGGTAAATCCTGTTGCTGCAAAGGAAAATCACCACCTTCAAATTTTGATAAGCCTACGCCCAGCACGCGGTAACCGTCTGCTGCCAAAGAGCCTGTTGCTTCCTGTATGATTTGTTTTTCCGCTTCAGACAGGCTGGAAACATTCATCATCGCTTCCGGGGCACCTTTTGCAGCGATAATACGATTGCCTTCTTTATTGGTAAATACATGCGTCATCATAGGCGGCTTGCCACCCAAAGGATATTCATGCAGCATTTTATACTGGGGCCGTTCATCAGCGGCCGCAATATTTTTATAAGCATCGTGCAGGGCTGTTTCCATTGGGTCAAAAGGAATGGGTTCGCTGGCCCACATGGCTGTGGTGATTAAGGATTTTGCTTCTTCATTCAAATTTTCACCGGCGTTAATAATATTGCCGGTATTAAATAAATACAGCTTTGCAAGGCTCATCCTGTTTTCAGTGATGGTGCCGGTTTTGTCGGTGCAGATAACGGTGGCGCTACCCAATGTTTCCACTGTTTTCATCTGCTTTACCACGATGCCGAGCTTCATCAGCCGCCAGGCGCCCAGTGCCATGAACGTGGTGAACGCTACGGGAATTTCTTCGGGCAATATGCTCATTGCCAGCGTAAGCGCTTTGAGCAGGCTGTCGAGCACATTTTTTGAATGATAAAAATTAACTACCCATATAACTAAGAACGCAATGGCTCCGGCAAACACCATCTTCTTTACAAAATTGCTGATCTGCATTTCCAGCGGTGTTTTTTCTTCGGCAATATCTTCCAGGCTTTTACCGATTTTCCCGAGCTCGGTTTCGTTGCCGATATGTGTAACCACTGCAATAGCCAATCCTGATGTAACCGTAGTGCCGGCAAACACTTTTTTATTTTCGCTGCCACCGTTTTTAAAAACAGGAAACGATTCCCCTGTAAGAACAGATTCGTTTACAGAAAAATCATTGGAGTGAACAATGGTACCATCCGCAACGATGGAAGTGCCTTCTTCAAGAATGATATAGTCGCCAATTACGAGTTCTTCCCTTGTTATATCCGTTTCCTGCCCGTTGCGTATTACCCTGCAGCGGGGCTGCGTTAATGAGCGCAGGTTTTTCAGTGCATTCCTGCTGCGGGAATCCTGGTACAGGGAAATGAGCGCAACTAATATAATGGCTGATAAGAGAAATATACCGTCACCCGTTTCGCCGATAATAAAATAAATGGAAGAAGCAATAAGCAGCAGGATGATCATCGGCTCGTGCAGCAGGCTTTTCAGGGCTTCAATGAAGCCACTTTCCTTTTTATAGTCAAGGCGGTTTTCGCCATGTTGCTCCCTTGATGCTGTTACTTCTGCCTGCGATAAGCCGGTTATGTTGAAATGATTGTACTCCACTTGCAATTTAGTTTTGTTTGGGTGAAGTGTGGTTTTATTCCGTAAGAAAGAAAAGGGTATTATTCATTTAGTAATACTTCAATTTCTGATTTTAATAACGGCAGGTTTAATGATGATTCCCCAAATAATATCATCAGAAACAGAGTCGTAGCCATGAATAATCCTGTTTCTTGTATCCACAATTTTTCTTGCATTAGATAATTCAGCAGTATTATTATGGTTGAGAATGCGGCCCATTGCTTCACCTATAATTTCTATATTTCTCTCTACGGCCCTCCTCGTTTTAGTGTCTTGTTGGTAAATGGTAAAAATTTTCGGTGTATCGGTAAAGAAACTATCAATTTCATTGATAGCATTTAAAATATCGTACAGCCATGTTTTAATTTCAATGTCCATATACAAGTTGCCGTTTAGGGTTAACAGCTTGCTTAAAATAAGGGTTCTGTATTGCCTTTTCTTCCAAAAGATCAATTGGCCGTTTTAAAATATCCTGGAGTGAAAATTTAAAGTCAAAATAATTATCTGCATAATCATCTATATCAATCGGGTCAAAGTCAACAATAAAGTCGATATCACTTTCCTTGTTGGAATGATTGGTTAAAACAGAACCAAATGCATATAGCCGCTTTACTTTATGGTTTGCACAAAGTTCCTGAATAAGAGGTATGTTTTTATCAAGAATGGTCACTGGCTGTCTTTGTATTTCAAAATTAAATAAAATTAACGGAATGGTGTAATTTGCGGTATTGGGGTTTTGCGGTTGAATATTATTGTTTGCAAGAAAGCTAATAATTGACTTTCGGTACCCTCACAGCTCAATCCAGTGATCCTTTCGTTTATAGGCAGAATTCAGTGCACTCACCTGTTTGTTTGACTCAAAGAAAAGTTCCAGTTCTTTAAATTGGGCATTCGTTAATATTTCTTGCCCAATTTTTTCGTACAGCCATTCATGTCAATAAAATTGGCACTTATCTATATTTGTATAAAACAACTCTCATCAGCGCAGCATCCAACATATTGCAAAACCCCATTGAGTACATTAAAGGCATTAGCCCGCAGCGTGCCGATTTGCTCAAAAAAGAACTCGGCATTTTTACCTTTAAAGATCTGCTGGAGCATTATCCCCTGCGCCATCTGGATAAAACCAGGGTGGATAAAATAAAAGATTTGAATTATGCAACTGACTATGCACAGGTGGCAGGTACATTATTATACTATGAAACTTTAGGCGAAAAGCAATCCAAAAGACTGGTGGCTTATTTAAAAGATGATACCGGCGAAATAGAATTGACCTGGTTCCAGGGTATTAGCTGGGTACAAAAAACCTTGGAAACCGGCAGGCAATATCTGGTATTTGGCAAAGTAAGCTTTTTCAACAGCAGGATACAGATCATTCATCCTGAGCTGGAAATATTTACATCTGAAAAGGCAACCGGCAGGAATTTTCTTGATCCCATCTATCCTTCCACCGAAAAACTAAAAGCAAGGGGATTGAACGGGAGAGCTATCGGCAAGCTTACTTACGCCTTGCTGCAAATGCTTACGCCAAAAGACCTGCCTGAAAATTTGCCCGAAGCCATCATTAAGCAATACCGCTTTATTTCAAGATGGGATGCCGGCTGCCATATCCATTTTCCTGCATCGGAAGAAATGTACCAGCATGCAGTGCGAAGAATAAAATTTGAAGAACTGTTTTTTGCACAGTTAAGAATGGGCTTGCGGAGAAGCGAACGCCACCGCTTCAGCCATGGATTTAGTTTTGATAAAGTGGGGGAGCTGTTTAACACTTTTTATAACAATTACCTCCCGTTTGAATTGACCAATGCACAAAAAAGGGTGCTGAAAGAAATACGGAAAGATGTGGGCAGCGGCAGGCAGATGAACCGCCTCTTGCAGGGAGACGTAGGCAGTGGCAAGACAATCGTGGCCCTGTTAAGCATGTTGCTGGCGGCTGATAATGAAAGGGAAGACGGGCAGCATTTTCAGAGTGTGCTGATGGCGCCTACAGAAATCCTGGCAACACAGCATTTTAACAGCATCAGCAGCTTGGTAAATAATATGCCGGTAGTTGTAAGGCTGCTTACCGGATCCACCAAGGGAAAGGAAAGAAAAGAAATATTGCAGGGATGTGAAGACGGCAGCATTCATATTTTAATCGGCACCCATGCGGTGATAGAAGAAAAAGTGCTGTTTAAAAATTTGGGCTTTGCCGTGGTGGACGAGCAGCACAAATTTGGCGTGGCGCAGAGGGCGGCATTATGGAAAAAAAATATTTTGCCACCGCATATTTTAGTAATGACGGCAACGCCTATCCCAAGAACACTGGCGCTTACCGCTTACGGCGATTTGGATTACAGCGTGATTGATGAACTGCCTCCCGGGCGGCAACCCATACAAACGATTCACCGTTTTGAAAATAAGCGGCCGCAGGTGATGGATTTTGTAAAGCAGGAAATTGCCAAAGGAAGGCAGGCTTATATTGTATATCCTTTAATTGAAGAATCATCCAAAGTGGATTATGAAAATTTGATGAAAGGATACGAGGAAGTGAAATCATTTTTCCCGGAGCCAAAATACTGGATAAGCATGGTGCACGGAAGACAAACGGCAGGACAGAAAGAAACCAACATGCAACGCTTTGTAAAAAATGATACTCAGATAATGGTGAGCACCACGGTGATTGAAGTAGGGGTGAATGTGCCGAATGCCTCACTGATGGTGATTGAAAGTGCTGAAAAATTTGGCTTATCACAATTGCACCAGCTTCGTGGCAGGGTGGGCAGGGGCAGCGAAAAAAGCTTTTGCATATTATTAACAGGGTCCAAACTGAGCCGTGATGCAAGGGAAAGGATGAGCATAATGACTGCCACCAATGATGGTTTTAAAATTGCCGAAAAAGATTTGGAGATACGCGGGCCGGGAGATGTGGAGGGCACAAGGCAAAGCGGCGTATTGAATTTTAAATTGGCTAATATTGTGCAGGATAAAGCAATGTTGGAAGTGGCGAAAAAGCTGACAGAAAGTTTGCTTGAAAAAGACCCGGACTTAACTATGGCAGAAAATTTGCCGGTTAAAAACCACCTCCGGGCAGGGCATGGAAAAACAGCCTGGAGCAAAATATCCTGATTTTTATCTGTTATCCGAAAAAAACTGCCTGCCAAAACAATGCTGCTTACTATTTGTTTTTTATTCTTTAAATTGTATCAAATTATTTCGCTTGAGAACTTGCCGGCAAATATATAAAGCACTTTTACTATCCGTGCCCTTCTTATTGCTCTCTTTTGCAGCGTTGGCCCAATTGCAGTTTGTGGAGAATAAAGGCCAGTGGGAAAAAGAAGTTGATTATAAAAGTGACGTCTCCAATGGCGCCTTCTTCCTGCAGCAGAAAGGCTTTACCGTTCTGCTCCAGAATGAACATGACCTGGATTTATTAGAAGAAAGGTTTCATGGCGGGCACAGCAACGGCAATAATACTGCAGCGAAGACAACAGCGCCGACCGGTTCAAATTTTGACCCCGTTACTGTTCACTCACATGCTTACCGCGTACACTTCGCGGGGGCTTCAGGTTTTGTAAAGCCTTTTCCTGAAAAAATATTGCCTACTTACAACAATTACTTTATCGGCAATGATAAATCCAGATGGCAGGGCAATTGCAAGATTTACCAGGCTGTTACTTACAGGGATATGTATCCCAATATAGACGTAAGGTATTATACTGACCAGGGGGCATTAAAATATGATATCATTATACATCCCGGTGCTGATGTTGATAATATTGCGTTGCAGTATGAAGGTGCAGACAGGCTCAGCGTAAAAAATAAGGAGCTTATTATTGGTACTTCAGTTGGCGATGTAAAAGAATTATATCCTTACACTTACCAGGTAAACGACAAAGGCAGGCAAACCGTTGACTGCAAATACGTGGTGGATGAAAAAACAAAAACAGTAAGGTTTAAGCTCAGCAATTACGATCCCAATGCCACCATTGTAATTGACCCGGCATTGGTTTTTTGCTCCTTTACCGGCAGCACAAAAGATAACTGGGGCTTTACGGCTACTCCCGGGCCTGACGGAAGCTTTTATGCCGGGGGTATTGTATTTGGTACCGGCTATCCTGTTTCAACGGGCGCTTTTCAAACTACTTTTGCCGGCGGCTCCACCAATAATGATCTCGGCCCTTATGATATCGGCATTATAAAACTTTCTCCCAACGGCAGCACACGCATCTACGCTACTTTTCTTGGCGGCAGCGGCAATGAGCAGCCCCACAGCATGATTTGTGATGAAAGGGGCAACCTTGTTATTGCCGGCAGAACAAATTCACCTTTGACAGAAGGAGGCGGTCTGGCTTATCCCACTACTACGGCAATAGTGGGCACCTGTGGTAATTATGATATTGTTGTAACCAAGCTGAATGCAACCGGCACTGCATTGATAGGCTCCATAAGAATAGGCGGTGCAGGTGATGACGGGGTAAACATCCGGGCGAAATATTCGGATCTTGGGGTGCCGGGGCAAAGGGACGGCGCTTACGATACAAGGCGCAATTACGGCGATGATGCAAGGAGCGAAGTGATACTGGACGGGAACGATAATGTTTACCTGGCATCCTGTACACAGGATGCCGCTTTTCCTGTAGTGGGCTCCAGCATACAGCCGACATTTGGGGGCGGCGGCCAATACATCCAGCAGGATGGCGTCATTATAAAATTTACGCCCAATCTTTCATCAGTATTATTCAGCACTTATTTTGGCGGCAGCGGCAATGATGCCTGCTTTGCTTTATCAATAAACCCGCTTACGGGCAATGTGTATGTAGCAGGCGGCACTACAAGCCCCAGGTTGCCGGGAGACAATACAGGCGTTTTAGCTCCTTCATTCCAGGGGGGCACCACCGATGGGTTTGTAACCATCATCAGGCCGGATGGCTCTTCGCTTGTAAAAACAACTTTTATCGGCACCAATGACCATAATGCTGCTGCAGATGGTATTGACCTTGTGTACGGAATACAATTTGATAAATATGGTTTTCCTTACATCATGGGTACTACCACCGGCAACTGGCAGGCGGAAAATGCCCTGTTCAGCAATGCCGGGGGGAAGCAATTTATTTCTAAGTTAAAGCCGGACCTCTCGGGGTATGTGTACACTACCATGTTTGGTTCCAATTCTTCCTTCCCCAATATTTCGCCGGTGGCTTTTTTGGTTGACAGGTGCCAAAATGTGTATGTATCAGGCTGGGGCGGCCAGCTGAATGGCAGCAAGCAGTACCCACCTTCCGGCACTGCAGGATTAAAGTCTTTAATCACCGCCGGCGCTGTGCAACAAAATACCGATGGCGATGACTTCTTCTTTTTTGTGCTTGAAAAAAATGCAAGAAGCCAGCTATACGGAACTTTCTTCGGGCAGGATAAAGGCTTTACAGATCATGTGGACGGCGGCACCAGCCGCTTTGATGCCAATGGCGTCATTTACCAGGCTATCTGCGCCAATTGCGGCAATACCCCCGGCGTGTTTTTTCCAACCACTCCCGGCGTATGGGCCAGCCGCAACACTTCCGGCGCCTGTAATGAAGCCATGGTAAAAATTGAAATGAACTTTAGCGGTGTAGGCGCCAATGTAAGAACGGTAATTGATGGCATCCCCAATGCAGTTTCCGGTTGCAATCCTTTAAAGGTTACGGCTTTTGATTCGCTTTCCAAAGCGGTTTCGTTTTACTGGAACTGGGGCGATGGCTCCAGGACAGATACGCTGCACGGAAGGTCAGACACTTCTCATCTTTATAATTTGCCTGCCGGCGTAGATAACAGGTATTATACCATTATGCTGATAGCAGAAGACAGCAATACCTGCAACGTTCGTGATACGGCATATAAAACAATAAAAGTAAGCACCAATTTTGCCACGCTTTCATTTACATCAAAAAAACTGCCGCCCTGCACAAACTTAACCTACCAGTTTACAAACACAACCACTTCCCCTTTCCCGTCATCTGCCCCCAAAGGCTTTGTATGGGATTTCGGGGACGGAACAAAAGATACACTCAGCAGGGATGCCCTTGTGCAGCATCATTATGCATCCACAGGGCGTTATATTGTTACCCTTTGTGTGATAGATACATTTATATGCAATTCTCCTGATTGTGTTGCTGACACTATTAATATAAGCCCGGAAGCAAGGGCATTGTTCGCTACGCCGCCTTCCGGCTGTGTGCCATACAGGCCTTTATTTCAAAATAATTCTTTGGGCGGCACAGACTGGATATGGGATTTTGGTGATGGCACCACTTCCAATGAATTTGAGCCGGCCAATAAGGTGTATGACAGGGTAGGCACTTACACCATACGCCTTACAGTAATTGATTCATCCACCTGTAATATAAAGGATGATACTACTGTTACTATAACAGTATATCCCATACCTGCGGCTTCAGGAAGCGCTGACCCTGTGGTAGGGGCAGCAAATAAGCCTATTAGCTTCTTTAATACTTCAACCGGTGCGGTAAGGTATTTGTGGGAATTTGGTGACGGGGATACTTCTACAGAAGTGAATCCCCAGCATCTGTTCAATGAATCAAAAGAATACACTGTGCTGCTTATAGCCTTCAATGAGGCCGGGTGCAGCGATACCTTTCCTATTAAGGTGACGGCTACAGTAATTCCGCTGCTGGATGTGCCCAATGCATTTACGCCGGGCAAATTTGGCATGAACGGTATCATTGAAGTACGGGGCTTTGGTATTGGAAAAATGGAATGGAAGATATACAACCGGTGGGGCCAGATGGTGTTTCATACCTCTAACCGCAAAGAAGGCTGGGATGGCACATACAAAGGCGCTGTGCAGCCGATGGACGTATACACGTACACGCTAGACGTGGAATTTACCGATGGAAAAAAATTGCGGAAGACAGGGGATATAACGCTGCTGAGGTAATATTGTATTGGTGCTGTTAAATTATGTGATTAATTTTTTAACAGAACCATTAAAAGTAATTTTCGTTATTGAATTGAGCATGTTTACAAAAGGAAAAATAGCATTATTGATCTGTATCAGCCTGGGCACGGTTTTTTGTGCAAAAGCGCAGGATCTGCATTTTTCCCAGTTCTTTAATTCACCGTTGAGCACCAATCCCGCCAATACAGGTTTTATTCCCGATGCAGATTACAGGATCGGCGCCCATTTCCGCAACCAGTGGGCTTCCATACTGGCAGCACCTTACCGCACGTTAAGCATTTTTGGTGATGTACAGGTGTTCCGTGATAGAATACAGAATGGCTGGCTGGGGCTTGGCGGACTTGTATTGAGCGACCAGGCAGGCTCCGGCGGCCTGCGTTCCACTAAAATATATGGCTCTGTTGCCTATCACCAGATGCTGGGCATGAGCAGCCTGCTTTCGGCAGGGTTCAATGTGGGCTGGGTAAACAAACGCATTGACCAGACCAAGCTTACCTTTCCTTCACAATTCAATGGTATTTTCTTTGATAACTCCATTGATCCCGGGGTTATCTTTGCCAATACCAGTGTAAGCTATTTTGATATGCAGGCGGGAATGAATTATGCGTATTTTCCCAATGAAAACACATACATCAATGCCGGTTATTCCATTCACCATGTAAACAGGCCGATGGAAACTTTCTTTTCCGATTTACCTGACAGCAGCAGGCTGGCCATGCGGCATATTGGCTTTATCAATGCCCTGGTAAAGCTGAATGACAGGGTGATCATTAATCCCAATATGTATTATACTTTCCAGGCCAAATCGCATGAGCTGATGGCCGGCATCAATGCCAATTACAACCTTTCCGGGGCGGGTGAAAAGCAGCTGATAGCCGGCGTGTATTACCGCTCAGGTGATGCCATTATCCCCATGGTTGGTTTTGAGATCAGCAATATCCGCTTCACCTTCAGCTATGATGTTACCACTTCACCACTCAGTGATTTTAATAATTCCAACGGGGCGCAGGAATTTAATTTAATGAAGAAAGGATTTTACGGCACAGGGGCAAAAGATGTGCTTTGCCCGCATTTTTAGGGTGCTGCAGCATTCTCTTTATAATGGCCGGTTGCCAACAATGAACAGGTTTGCTGCTTGCCGGTGCTTTGGGTTCATAAATATTAAATCATTGTTTGGCATAAGCGAGTTTTCTTGATGCGGGCCTCAAATACCAGGAGGCTGCAGCTAACCCTGCGATTATAAGCGGCATGGTGATGTGAAATGCCGAATCGCCCACTGCTATATGAGAAACTGAAGCGCCTGTCATGGCAAAAAATACCCCTGCATAGGCCCATTCTTTCAGCAATGGAAATTTGGGAATAAGAATGGCAACAATTGCCATGGTTTTCCAAAAACCGATAATAGAAATAAAGTACAACGGATAATGAAGCGATGCAAATCCGTCAACTATTTGTTTTACCTGGAACAGTTGCCCTATGCCGCCGAGCAGGCAAAAACATAATATCCCTGTAATAAGCCAATAGGCTGTTTTCTTTTCCATCTTAGCTATTTAAGTTATTAAATAATTCCTGCAGCCTGTTATGGGCCATATTAATGCCCTGCGCAAACGGCATTTTAAGCAACTCGTTCCTGATGTCCACTGATTTAAATATCATTTGCATAGTAAGCTTGCTGGTATCATCTGTCAATTTTTCAAACTCCATAAATTCCAGTTGCACGGGAAAGGGTGCATTTTCCATCTCAAATGTTCGGGTAATTTTTTTGCCCGGAACAAAATCAAGGATCACGCCGGCTGCACCGAAAATTTTATTTCCTTTAGGGTCAGTTGTTTCAAACTGCCAGCTGCCATATTTTTTGTTTTCCTGCGTTACTTTGGTTGTTCCATACTCATGCGACATCCACTGCCCAATAATTTCAGGCTCTGCATGTGCTTTAAAAAGTAATTCCAGGGGCAGGTCAAACTCTCTTGTAATTATAATTTCCTGTTTGCCATCTCCGGCATGTAGTTTTGTTTTTTGTTCCATTGTTATTTGTTTTTGTGCTTTTTCATTATAGCTTCCAATTTATTAAACCTGTTCTCCCACATTTGGCGGAATGGTTCAATAAAATCGGCTACTTCTTTCATTTTCTTTGCATTGATGTGATAATAAACTTCTCTTCCGCTTTGCTCTTGTTTAAGCAATGCGCATTCGGTAAGAATTTGCAGGTGCTTTGAAACGGTAGGCCTTGCTGTGTTAAAATTTGAAGCAATTGCACCCGCTGTCATAGATTGCGCAGCAACCAATAGAAGTATGGACCGTCTTGTGGGGTCTGCAATGGCTTGAAATACATCCCGTCTTAAATTCATCCGGTTAGTTTTATTTTTTAGGAATTGCCGGAGGCTTTCGACTCCATTGTGTAGTCATTTGACTGCAAATATAAATGTAGTTATTTGACTACGCAAATTTTTGTGAAGATTTTTCCTGTTATGGCATTTTTTAAAAACCGGCATCAGCGTGGTGAGGCTTGTGCTTCATTCCTGCCACGCAAATGCAATTTTTATCCGATTTTTACACAAACAACAATGAATGGCAGCCACCGTAATTACTCCTGCGCACCTTGAACAATTCAGAAAAATTGCCGGTGAACAATTCGTACTGGCAGATGAAGCAGTATTAAAAGATTACGGCCATGATGAAACAGAAAATTTATTGTACCTGCCCGAAGTAGTCATAAAGCCACGTACCCCACAGGAAATAAGCGCCATCTTTAAAATCTGCAATGAACATTTGATACCGGTAACGCCAAGGGGCGCCGGCACTGGCTTAAGCGGCGGCGCCCTGCCGCAATTCGGCGGTGTGCTTATTTCGCTGGAAAGAATGAACAGCATCATTGATATTGATGAAAAAAACCTGCAGGTAACAGCAGAGCCGGGTGTGATAACAGAAGTGCTGCAAAACGCCGTGAAAGAAAAAGGGCTGTTTTACCCACCAGACCCCAGCAGCCGGGGCAGTTGCTTTATCGGGGGCAATATTGCGGAGAACAGCGGCGGCCCTAAAGCAGTAAAATATGGCGTGGTAAAAGATTATGTGCTGAACCTTGAAGTAGTGCTGCCCAACGGTGATATCATCCGGACAGGCGCCAATGTATTGAAAAATTCCACCGGCTATAATCTTACACAGCTGATAGTAGGCAGCGAAGGCACACTGGGCATTGTTACAAAAATTGTATTGCGCCTGGTGCCTTATCCCAAATATGAGTTGCTGATGCTGGCGCCTTTTAATTCGCTGGAGAAAGCAGGTGAAGCCGTAAGTGCCATTTTCAGGGCAGGCTATACACCCAGCGCACTGGAGCTGCTGGAAGTAGATGCCCTTAAAATTGTAAGCGCCCATTTGAATGACACTACCGTACCCATTGATGACAGCACTGAAGCCCATTTGATAATTGAGGTTGATGGCAACCATAAAGAAACATTGATGAACGAAATGGAAGCCATTGGTATTTTGCTGGAAACCTTTGGTTGCGGCGAAATATATTTTGCAGAGGATGAAGAACAAAAAGCTGCCTTATGGCGCTTACGGCGCCGTGTAGCCGAAGTGGTAAAGCTGGAAGGCTATACCATTGAAGAAGATACCGTGGTACCACGGGCGGCATTGCCTGCTTTGATAAGAGGAGTAAAAAAGCTGGGGAGAGAACATAACTTTCATCCCGTGTGTTATGGCCATGCAGGCGATGGCAATTTGCACATCCGGATAAAAAAAGAGGGGAGTGTATACAGCCTGGACAATCCTGCCGTTGTTCCGGCATTAAAAGCTATTTTTGAGCTGGTACATTCGCTGGGCGGCACCATCAGCGGAGAGCATGGCATCGGTTTATTGCAAAAAGAATACCTGGGCATTGTGCTTACTGATACGCATTTGCAATTAATGAAAGGAATAAAAAAAATATTTGACCCCAATAACATTTTAAACAAAGGAAAAATTTTTGATTAAAACCATAATGATGAAACGTGTTTTTTTAATAGCCCTGGCAGCCATGTGCAGTATATCCGCATGGGCGCAGGAAGAAAAAGATGGGGATGCTGAAACAAGGGAAGGTGGGTTTAAAAAAGAAATGCTGTTTACCGGCGGCAACCTTAATGTTGGCTTTTTCGGAGGGGTAACAGTGCTTGGCGCCAACCCGCAATTAGGATACAGTATTTCCAAATGGCTGGACGCTGGAATTTCTTTTGGCTATACTTATACCAGCCAGCATGATGATTATGGAAATAAATACAGGCAGTCAATTATTGCGCCCGGGGCTTTTGCAAGGATATTCCCGGTTGATTTTTTGTTTGCATCCGTGCAGTTTGAGCATAATTTCATAAAAACAAAAACAATCTATATAAACGGCCCTGAATTCAGAGAAAGTGTGAATGCGGCGAGCCTGTTGCTTGGCCTGGGTTACACAAGCGGAAGGGAAGGCAGGAATTCTCCTTACTATTATTTCTCTGTTTCCTGGGATATATTATCAAATCCCAATTCCCCTTACAGGGATGTTGTTTTCCAGCAGGACAGTAATTCCCCAACCGGATACAGGATGGTGTTGAATGACCCTTACCCCGTGGTAAAAGCGGGTTTTAATATTCCCCTGTTCCAGGGTAGCCGTAAACGTTATTAATAAACCTGACTACGAATTATGATTCGTCAATATCCTGTAATTTTTTTGCTGGCCTGTTTTTCCGCTGCTGCGGTGGCCCAGCCTGCGGCGGAAGAAGAAAGCAACCCGGTGTTTAAAAAAGAAAACCTTTTTGCAGGAGGAGGCGTCACCGCTTCTATTTTTAACAATATAACGGTGCTGGGCATAAATCCTTATTTTGGTTATAGCGTTACAAGATGGATGGATGCTGCCGTAAGCATGAATTTTAATTATATCTCTGAGAGGAATTATGTAATAGACGGTGATAAAGTACGGCAGACGATTTTAGCGCCCGGCGCTTTTATGCGTTTATACCCTTTTAAGTTTTTGTATGCAGAGGTGCAGTTTGAGCGCAACTTTGTGCACCAGAAATATATACCTGCGCCTTACAGCGGGTATGCGGAAGAAAAAGTAAAATACAATGTAAACACGCTGCTGGCCGGTATCGGGTATGCAAGCGACCGGGAGGAAGATGATGATGAATTCTTTTTCATTTCCCTTTCAGCTGACCTGCTCAGGAAATATGGCTCTCCCTATACGACCAGTAATAACAATATCTTCCCTATCCTGAAGGCAGGGGTGAACATCAAGCTCTTTCCCTATCATCATAAAAAGAAGAAGCATTAATCGCCGAAGATATCCTGTGGCCTTTGCACTACAGTAAAGCTTTCTGCAGGCGTGCTGTAAAGAAATCCATGCCGCATCATGGTGTTTACGTGTTCCAAAAGATCATTATAGAAGCCGGCAGTGTTTAAAATGTATATCGGCTTGTCGTGAATGCTTAGCTGGTTCCAGGTTAGTATTTCAAACAATTCATCCATGGTGCCGAAGCCGCCGGGCAACACGATGGCTGCATCGGCCCGTTCGTACAGCAGGCGCTTGCGCACATGCATGTTTTCCACCACTATCAGCTCTGTTATTTTATCATGCTGCTGTTCCCATTGGTTCAGCATTTCGGGGATGATGCCCGTAACCGTGCCGCCTTTTTCTAATACGCCATTAGCCACCGCCCCCATTAAGCCTTTATTGCCGCCGCCGTAGATAAGGCGAATCTTATTGGCGGCGAGTAAATTTCCCAACAGCTTTGCTTCTGCTTCAAATAAAGGGTCGCTGCCGGTTTTGCTCCCGCAAAAAACAACAATGGAATTTGCTTGCATGTTTTTATTGTTTATTTCTTAACCGTTCCAGTGCTGTAATATCCAAAAGATCTTTATCTCTTTTGGCAAATAATTTCATTTCTTTTAAAAAGTTATAAGGAACAAGGTTTATGCTGATATTACCGGAAGTAAATACTGTCTTATCCTTTTCTGCATCATCAAATGAAATTTTCGGATGCACAAAAGTAAGTATATCTATATGTGCGGCATCCGGGCCGATATCTGCTTTAAACGGTTTTGTAAAATCTTCATCCTGTAACGGCGCTACCTCATTTTCCGTATATTCCATGCAAAGCAGCGTATTTATAAAAGCAAGCTTATTTTCATTGGTAGGGGCAAGCCCAATGTCTAAATCGCTGGTATTTCTGGTATGTCCATAGTAATTTACTGCATAGCCGCCGATAAGCAGGTAACGAAGATTATTTTTTGCAGCGCAGGAAAGAAATAAAACAAATTCAGGATTTAAAATATCCACGGTGAATAATTATTTTTCTTTTTGTATCTTTTGGCGGATGAAATTTTAACGTAAGCTGCTGCATGTAATACAGGTTTTTAAAACGTTCAACGGCTGTTGTATTTGCCTGTTGCTGCAATTGGTATTCTTCCTGTTCCTCAAACGTTTTAAATATTTTTATTTTTCTTTCCACATCCAAATTTAATCATTTTCAAAAAAACGGCAGTATAACCAAGGATATTTATCATTATTCTCCGCAAAGACACAAAGTTTTTCCCTATTTTCAATTTTAATTTTCAACAAACAATTATTGCATGTCGCCTGCCTTGCTGTTTTCTTTTGTTATCGGTTATTTTTTATTGCTGCTGGTAGTGGCATACTTTACCAGCAAAAATGCCAATAACGACTCTTTCTTTATCGGCAACCGCAGCAGCAACTGGATGCTGGTGGCATTTGGCATGATCGGCACATCATTAAGCGGTGTTACGTTTGTAAGCGTGCCGGGCACAGTGGGCAGCGCAGGCTTCCAGTATTTCCAGGTGGTAATAGGCTATTTTTTTGGATACCTGGTGATAGCGTACGTATTGCTGCCTTTGTATTACCGCCTTAACCTTACTTCCATTTATCATTACCTTGATACAAGGTTTGGCCCGGTATCGTATAAAACGGGCGCCTTGTTTTTTATTGTATCAAGGGCGTTGGGTGCCACTGCAAGATTGTATTTGGTGGTAAATATCCTGCAGCTTTTTATCCTGGATAAAATGGGCATCCCGTTTTGGGCAACCACGTTTATCATATTGCTGCTGATACTGCTCTATACATTTGAAGGCGGTGTAAAAACGATTGTGTATACAGATACCCTGCAGACAACTTTTATGCTGCTGGGGTTGGTAGTATGCATTGTAACGATTATGAATAAGCTCGGCCTTAATTTTTCTTCTGCATTGGAGTCGCTGAATAAGAACAATTTGTCCGGTATTTTTAATATGGACAGTAACAGTCCCGGCTATTTTTTAAAGCAAATCATCGGCGGCGCTTTTATCACCATCGGCATGACGGGGCTTGACCAGGAGATGATGCAAAAGAATATCAGCGTACGCACCCTCAGGGATTCACAAAAAAATATTATTACGCTCAGCATCGTGCTGCTGCTGGTGAATTTTTTATTTCTGTTAATGGGCGGCCTGCTGCATCTTTATGCTGCACAAACCGGCAGCATCGTAAAAGGAGACGATCTTTTTCCTTCCATTGCACTGGGCGGCACATTAAGCCCGGTAATCTCCATCATTTTTATTATTGGGTTGATCTCTGCTTTATTCCCCAGCGCAGACGGTGCATTAACGGCGCTTACTTCTTCTTTCTGCATTGATATATTGGGCTTCAAAAAAAGAGAATACCTCACTGAGCAGCAAAAGAAAACTACGAGGCTTACAGTGCATTTGTGCTTTGCCATATTGTTTTTTTTACTGGTAATGCTGTTTAAATGGATCAATGATAAATCCATTATTGATGTGATACTGAAAGTGGCGGGCTACACTTACGGGCCGCTGCTGGGCTTGTTTGCATTTGGAATACTTACAAAAAGAGCCATCAATGACCGTTATGCTTTGGTGATATGCCTTTTGTCGGCGTTGTTTATTTTTGGTATTGACCTGCTGAACAACCCCGAATGGTTTGTAAAACGTTTTGGCTTTTCTGCTGAAACAGGAGCCCCGCTGAAAAATATTTCAGCCGGTATTTTCAACGGCTTTAAGATGGGGATAGAGATACTAATCCTGAATGGACTGCTTACATTTTTGGGCTTGCTGTGCATTTCCAAAAAGCGGCTATGAACCCATGTTTACCCATACAGCCGATAAAAAAGCAGCTACTATTATGGCAACGCAAATAAGGATGTTCCTCAGCCGGTTTTCTTTACTGCCGAATAAGAATTCCATGTTTTAGTTTTTAAATGGTTGGGATATTATTATAACGCAATATTAGTTAAAATATTTTGTTATGTGACTGTGCAGGCTTGTATTTGGTTGCCTTTGAAATAGAAAATAACCCATAAAAAAGGCTGCCGGGGGCAGCCTTAACTGTCGGTATTGTACCGGGGTAATGAAGTTGTTGGCAGCGCAACCTGGCTTATGCTGCTATCTTCATTTTATAAGGAATTAAGCAAATAAATTTTGGTAGCGGCTAAGGTTTTGTTATCAATAATTTTTTCGAATCCAGCATCCTGCCTTCCACATACAAAGTGTATTGATATGCGCCTGCCGAAAGTATGGCAGCGTCAAGGTGCAGTGTTCCTTTACCGCTTCCGCTTATATCCACGGTTTTTATCAGCCTTCCCCCTGCATCTGTAAACGTAATGGAAGCATTGCTGAATGCAGGAGGAAGGGTATAGGGGATAATGGTACTGCCTGCGAAGGGATTCGGAACATTTTGTCCAAGCGATGCACTGCTTACTGACGCTGACACAACAGATGTTTTTAAAAAGGCTTCCAGTTTTCCGATCCTTGTTTCCAGCTCATTTATTTTAGCATCCTTTTCGTCATTTATTTTTGAAAGCTCCTGCACTGCCTTCACCAATGGCACTACAAACTCGGCGTATCGCAGACCGTAAGCGTCATTTTCGCTTTTGGGCACATCTATGCCGCTAAAATCAAACCCCGATTCTTTGGCAGCTTTTTCCACTTCCTGTGCTATAAAACCGGTGTAAGTGATCTTCTCTTTTTCCTTCAGCGCTTTATCATGCACTTCCTTACTTTCTTTGCTCATGCTGTCTTTATTGTTCCTGTGGAGGAAACCATCCAGTTCGGTGGCAGCAAGGTTGTAGGTAACCGGCCTTAATTTATTGATGAAAGAAATGCCGGGGACATTTTCTTTGATATTGCTTTTAAACCTGCCATCGCTTACGTTGGTCCAGCCTGCATAGCCACCATAGGAAGTAGTGGCGCTGTTACCAAACCGGGCT
>JBEHYP010000067.1:0-20355 GCA_048498115.1 Bacteroidota bacterium
AAATATCCAGCCCGTTCAGTATCCTTTCGTCAAATTTTCCCTTTTCATGCTGCAATGGCGGCGCTACCCTTTGCACCCCGTTCACAAAACCTTTTCCTTCTGCAGCGGCCATCACCCTTATATTGTTAATGCCTTTTGATTGTAAAAAATCAAGCTCTTTCCGCAACCGCTCAATACCCCTGTGCTTATCCTTTTGCAAACCCAGCAGGCCGCCATACCAATAATTGGCTCCTATATAGTAGTAAGGTTTGCCATCCAGCACGAACTGCTGCTGCCTGCGCTGAACAAAATTTTGTCCTCCCGCTTTTTCAAATGAAAAGAAGAGAAAAAATATAACTACCGTTCGCATAAGTTTCATTATACCTGTTTTATTGTATAACCGGGCAGGCAAGTACGCATTATAAAATGAAAGGAAAAGCCAAAGGCAGGTCCACTCTTTTCATAACGCATTGTTTGAATTAAGTGAAGCTGCCCTTGTTTGATTGATTGCTGTATTGTTTATTTTACCAAAACTACATCGTCAAAATATAATAACTGATCGGCATCATCCGGGCCTTTTATGAAAAAGCCTAATTGTTGCAATGTTTTGTCTGGACTCCAAAAATCAATTGAACTTAATGGTATCTTAAAGTACTTCCAATCAGTTGCAGGAACCGTAACCGGGTTAAAGTCCTGGTTTTGCCCGTACCCTCTTGAAGAGGTGTTGGTTTGAATGGTAACAGTTTCTTCTGCTGTACCACCCTTTACCCAAAACACCAGGAATTTGTAAGAGGCATCATAAGGCAGGCTTGGGTTCCAGTTTTGGAATCCTTCTATCTTCCACCCGCCTTTAGGAAATACGCCTTTAAAGGAAGCATTGCCGGTCTTAAACACATCAGTGCTTCTTTCTGCCTGCCCTGACCATGAACCATTACTCCAACTATTCTGGAAATCATCGGTAAATATCTGGTAAGCATTATCTAAATCAATCAGTTCCTGTTTGTCAGTTAAAATTCCAGGCGTTCCATCAATAGTATAAGCAAAAGTTAAAGCGCCTCTTTCAATAGTCGTTGTTGGAAATTGAAGTACCAATTCATTATCATTTTGGTTTACAATGGTAACATTTGCCGTTCCATTGGTTACGCCAGTACTCGTAAGTGTAATATTTGTTACTGAAGCAAAACCAACACCACTTAGTGTGATTTGAGAACCTGCATAAAAGTCATAATTAGAATAGCTTTCTGCTGTCGGTGGCGGAGGCAAAATTTTAAATGCATAATAAGCCTTCCCGTACAATGTTGTTACTACCAAACTGTCGGTAGCCAACGGCGCCAAATAAGGTGTTTTTGAAGGCACCTGTACTATTATTGAATTATCGGTTACCAATGCCCGGTTAAAATAGGCATCATATCCATTGAAGGTAACAGATGTTGCACTACCAAGGTTGGTTCCGTTAATAACATAATAACTTCCAAGGTTGCCGCTAACTGTAGCTGAATCAAAAGGATTTACCCTGGTTTGACGCAGTCTGAGTGTGTCACGGAGGTTTCCGTCAGCATCGTAATACGGAAGAGTATCATACTCTGCTGTAGTATCTGCTTTAAGATAGGTATGTACAGAGGAAATAGAAGGCGCTCCCGTGCCCGGTGTAAAGCCGAGATAATCATATTTTTTGCAGGATGCTATAAACAGCAAGCCAACGATGATGGCCGACCAGCAATAATTTTTCGATTTAAAATATTTCTTATTCATAGTATTTTATTGTTATGATTTAAAATGGATATGGTACAGGGTCGCCTAGTAAAGCGGGGTCAGCAGCAGTTTCTGTGGCCGGGTAAGGCAACAAAAACTTAGAATCATCCAAAGTAAAACTGCGGCCGACGCCATATCCGGTTATATTCCCTGTAGCGCCATCTATATTAACAGTGCGCCTGTCTTGCGCATTGATGATTGCAATAGCAACAGGATGATGGCCTGTAACAGGATTGTTTCCTGTATTTACATTGGGCTGATAGCCGTCTATGCGTTGCAGATCATACCAGTAATCACCCTCAATGGCAAATTCCATTCTCCTTTCATCCAGCAATTGCTTGTAAGTAAAACTTGTCAAAGCCGGTATCCCTGCCCTTTGGCGAACTTTATTGATGTAACCTAAAGCGGTAGCATCGCTGGAAGATGCAGTTAAACTAATACCTGTGCCTGGTTGTGCGCCTGCACTTTTTCCTAAAATAGCTTCTGCGGCTATCAGGTACATATCGGCATAGCGAAGAAGGTATGTACTATTAGAGGTGGCCTGGAATGCAACTTTTCCATCATTATCATCAGGGCTGCCTACCACGTATTTTTTCATACCTGCCCCCGTTCCCTGTGCGTTAACAGACTTATATGTTTTATTGCCTACAGTAGTATCAATTGTGGATATATAATATCCCCCGTCTTTTCTATGGATTTCAGGATAATAATCACCCCTTGTCATAATACTACCATGGCGGCGTATGACATCACCGGCTGCGGCATATGTGTTTTGCAGATCAAGGCTCGGCCCTAATTCGCCCCAGCCATCACCCAGAGTAGAAATATCGGTATTGGGCGCAATTACAGACTGGTGCTGGTTGCCAAACCCATAGCCTCCGTTAGATGTCCACTGCAAAGCAATCATTGGCTCTTTAGAATTTGCAGTCGCATTTGCCGCTATTTCAAATAGTTGAACATAACTGCCTGGAGCATCTAACCCTACTAAACCAAACTCTCCGCTGTTAATTACCTTTTCTGCTTCAGCTTTTGCATCGTCATATTTTTGCTGATACAGGTACACTTTTGCCAATAACCCTGATGCAGAGCCGCTGGAGACATGCCCTGTACTGGCTACTCCCGGTTTGCAATTAGCTTCTGCAAATTTCAGATCAAGTTCTATAAATTTATAAACATCTGCCACCGGGTTCACAGGAACTGTATTGAAACTGCTCACAAATGGCGCCGGGTCGGTAATAATGGGAACATTACCAAAAATACGCACTAGATAAAAGTACGCTGCGGCCCTCATCAACCTGGCTTCTCCCAATGCGTTGTTCACCACATCTGAGGGTACGGCGGTGGCTGCCCCCGGCAAATTATTAATTAATGCATTAGACTGCGCTATTACAGTATAAAGCGAGTTCCAGGCGCTTTGAACCGCTTGGGTGGCATTGCCTGCCCCAAAAGACCCGAATGCATCAAACGAACCATCGGTACCTGCCCAGCATATTGCATTTCCACTCTGTAATTCGCTGATGGCAAAAAATGCCTTTCCATTAAAGCCGAACCAGGGAGCGGCATACAATATGTTAGTACTTGACTGCACCTGGTCAACAGTTTGATAATACGTACCCACTGTAGCAGCATTTTCAGGCGGGCGGTTAAAAAAATCTTTTTTGCAGCTTGCTACTGATGCAACTGTCACTATCAGTAAACCTGCTTTTATATAATTTTTCATTTTCATTTTTTTAAGTTTTGATTTATTTGGGCCAATTAGAACTCAGCATTAATACCCACTGTAATTATTCTTGGCGTTGGGTACCTGCCATAATCTATATTTTGTAAGATCGGGTTTTGGTTTAAAGAACCAACTTCCGGATCTAAACCGCTGTACTTGCTAAATACATGCAGGTTTTGCCCGCTACAGTAAACTTTTAAACGGGCCATTTTAACTTTGCTTGCCCATTTTGCAGGCAGATTGTAACCCAAACGAACGTTTTGTATCCTTAAATAAGAGGCGCTTTCCAAAAATCTGTCTGACATTACAAGGTTATTATTTCCAAACCCTGATCGTGGGGCAGGAATATTGGAGGTAGGATTTTCCGGCGTCCAAAAGTTTGCCGCTTCAGCCCTTTGATTCATATACAAGCTATACATGCCCATCGCCTGGAAATTAACAGCATTTAATATTTTGCCTCCCTGTGAGCCATTTAAGAAGATAGACAGATCAAAATCTTTATAAGTGAAATTGTTGCTGATGCTATAAGTGAAATCAGGATTGGGGCTGCCCAAAGCATATTGCTGGTTGGGGCTTCCTTTGCCATCGTTGCCATCATACAAAATATCCCCATAATAAACGGCATCGGAATTACTCCTGTCGCTATTCACCGGCTGAGGCCCTCTGCCAAGAACATTTTGAGGGTGGCTTACCAGAAATGCTAATTGTTCCGGTGTAGAGATGATGCCTAAAACCCTGTAACCATAAAACTCCCCTACTGAACCGCCCGGCCTTGTTTTGGTGGCGGGAATATCTACGCCAAAACCAGTAGATGCAATACCATTTAATTCAGGAAAGCCATTTAAAGAAACCACTTTGTTTTTATAACGAGAGAATATTAAAGTGGTTGACCATGTAAAATCTTTTTTAATAACGTTTTTGCTGGTGATGCTGAATTCAATGCCTTTGTTTTCAATTTCGCCTGCATTTACCCAGGGAGATTGTACAACTGCTACATTAGAATATTCTGCTGTACCGCCGCCGAGGATAGCGGGCAGAGGTTGTTGAAATAGAAAATCGTTAGAGGTTTTCTTATACCAATCCACAGACGCGTCAACACGGTTATGGAATAAACTAAAATCAACGCCCACATTTGTCTGAATGGCTTTTTCCCAGGTAAGAATAGGGTTGCTAAAATTCCCCACCCTAAACCCGGTGCCCAGCCCTGTATTTACAGGGAAAATTGCAGAGCCATAGCTGTATTGGGGAATACCTGAATTACCAGTAGTGCCATAGCCCACCCTTAATTTAAGGTTACTGATGGTTTTATTTATATCAGCCATAAAAGCTTCTTCCGATAACCTCCATGAACCGGCAACCCCGTAAAAATAACTCACCTGGTGGCCTTCGGCAAAATTAGAAGAGCGGTCCCTTCTTACATTACCAGTAAGGCTGTACCTGTTATTATAAGTGTAAATAACACGGGCAAGGTAAGATTCCATTGAAGTGCTGCCTTTAGGCTCGTCTAACAAACTATTACTCTGCGTACCCAGGTTCAATGTTTGAATAGTATTACCTGCTGTAAAGCCTTTGGTACTTGCCACAATACCATCGTAATTAGAAAGCCATACTTCACGGCCTAATAATGCAGACACTGCATGTTTATCGCCAAATGTATGGTTATAATTCAGATGCTCCAGCCAGTTCCAGTAAGTGTCATGATTATTAACTTCCTGCAACACAGCCAACGTATTTAAAAATGCAGGCTGGAAACCCGGCGCGCCATAAGCATAAGTCGGATTAAATATTTTTGATTCGCCCCAGTTAAAGTTGCCGTTCAATTCAGAATGCAAGGTGAAGTCTTTATTGAATTTAATATCTCCGTAAACCCTTCCCTGCATATTGCTCCTGATAAGATAATTGGTAACTGTCATTGCCCTTTGCAAGGGGTTTAATTGCCCCATTGCCTGCCCGCCAGCGTCTATAGCCGGCCCGGCAAAACTTCCGTCTGCATTATACACCGGTACATCCGGCGCCTGTAAAAGGGCTGCCCATACAATACCATAGTTGTTACCTAATACAGTATTGGCTTTATTCTGACTGGCATTAAGGCTTGCTCCTACTTTAAACCATTCTTTTACCTGCGAATTGACAGAAGTATGTAATGAATAGCGCTTAAAATCAGATCCTATGATGGTGCCATCCTGCTGAAAATAGCTACCGGAAACATAATAGTCCGTTTTATTATTAGCGCCGGAAAGAGACAAGGTATGGCTGGTTTGTGTAGCCTTGCGAAATATCGCATCCTGCCAGTTAGTGCCGGGACCTAATTTTTCGGGGTCTGCAAACTCGTAGCGCTTAGTTCTGCCAAATATATCAGAGAGCGTATTTTCAAATTTAGCATATTGCGAAAGGTCCATCATATCCAAAAACTTTGGTTGTTCCTGCCAGCCTACGTATGCATCATAGTTTATTTTTCCATCGCCTGATTTGCCTTTTTTAGTAGTGATGATCACTACACCGTTTGCCCCGCGGCTACCGTAAATAGCAGTGGCAGATGCATCCTTTAATACATCTATTGATTCAATATCATTGGGATTGATACTAGCAAGCACACTCGGCTTTTGTTCCTGGGTGGTAGGTGAAAGGCCGCCAAAAACACCGGCATTTGTTGAAATTTGGTTAGGAGCGTTACCATCTATGGCCACGCCATCCACCACATATAGGGGCTCGGTACCATTAAAAGAAGTAATACCACGTACCCGTACAGAAATAGCAGCGCCCGGCTGGCCGGAGTTCGCTGTAACTGTTACGCCTGCGGCCCTGCCTTGCAGCATTTGGTCAACAGTGGGCTGGGGAATGTTTGCTAACTCCTTTGCCGAAACAGAGGATATGGCCCCATTTACATCCCCTTTCTTTTGTGTGCCATAACCGATAACCACCACCTCGCCAAGGTTGGTTTCATTCAGTTGCAGTACCACAGCCAGGCTGGTCTTGTCCCCAACAGCTATTTCCCTTGAGGCAAAGCCCACATAAGAAATAACCAGGGATTTGGCACTGGCAGGTACAATAAGCTGGAAGCTCCCATCGCTTTTGGTAGAAGCCGAAATTTTGGCCTGCCCTTTTACAGAGACCGTTGCGCCCGACAGCGGGGAGCCATTCTGGCCGGATACCGTGCCGGTAATTGTTCTGTCCTGGGCAAATAAATTTGTTGAAATAAAGAGTATTGCGCAGCATGAGGCAAATACCCTGAAGAGTCTTTTCTTTCTCATATAGCAAGAATGTTTTTACAAATTTAAACCGATTGCATAACACACTGATAATACTTTTTTATCAAATAATAGCATTTTACCTACCTGGTAAACGTATGCGTATTACAAACACATTGCACTATCAAGGGTATTTCCCTCTGAAAGGCAAAAGGATTGCTCATTATTTTATACTAATACTTTTTTATCTTAGCACTGTCAACCGTGATTTTTTTATGACTACCACTATATTAAGGGAAATTACCCCGCTCACCAGCAGCGATTGCTTTACCATCTTCAGCAGAACGAAATCAGAATTTGATTTTCCCCTTCATTCCCACGAGGAACTGGAGCTTAATTTTATCATGAATGCAAAGAATGCCCGGCGGACAATCGGCGATCATATAGGAGAAATAGATGACCTTGAACTGGTACTGGTGGGCAGCAACCTGCCGCATGTATGGCAAACGCACAAATGCAGGAGCAAAGAGGTAAAAGAGATCACCATTCAATTTCATAAAGACCTGTTTGATGAAAAATTTTTGCGGCGCAATCAAATGGGCTTCATCCGGAAAATGCTGGAACGCTCAGCCAAAGGCATCCTGTTCTCAAGGGAAACTGCACAGCAGATAATGCCGAGGCTTGCCATACTGGGCCAAAAGCAGGGATTTGATTCGGTGCTGGAACTGCTCTCCATCCTGCACGACCTTTCCATATCAAGAAACATGCATACATTGTCAGATACCACCTTCAGCAATGCAGAGCTCAGCTACAACAGCCGCCGGATTGAAAAGGTAATGGAGTATATGAACCAGAATTTTCAAAAGAATATTACCCTCAATGAAGCAGCGAGGCTTACTAATATGACGGCTGTTTCATTCAGCCGGTTTTTTAAAATGCGTACAGGCATTACGTTTATGGACAGCCTGCTGGAGCTGAGGCTCGGGCAGTCGTCAAGGATGCTTATAGACACAACGCAATCGGTTTCAGAAATTGCTTATAACTGCGGCTTTAATAATATTTCCAATTTCAACCGCCTGTTCAAAAAAAAGAAGGGCTGCACACCCAAGGAATTCAGGGAGCATTACTCTTATGGCAGCCGTGTATTTATTTAGGCGCGGCATAATATTTAATAATACAGGCCGGTAAGGCATAAAAAATGGTGTACAATATTTCCTTTGTATTTTACACCTGTTATGAAAAAAAAACTGTTCACTGCATTGCAGTATGTCCTGTTTTTTGGGCTGGGCATCTTTTTGGTATGGTGGAGCATTCATAAAATGGATGCCAAAAACTGGGAAGAATGCAAGGAGGCGCTGCGGTCTGCCCGGTATGCTTTATTCATTCCTGTTTTTTTTATCATGACAGCCAGCCATATCAGCCGGGCCATGCGCTGGCGCATCTTAATGAAGCCGATGGGCTACCATCCCCGTCTTTCCAATACTTTTTTTGCTGTAATGGTGGGCTACCTGGCCAATCTTGCTTTCCCCCGGCTGGGAGAAGTATTAAAATGCACTATCCTTGCCCGTTATGAAAAAGTGCCTGCAGACAAATTAGTGGGTACCATTGTAATTGAACGGATTGTTGATGTGATTTGCCTCGGCATTGTATTCTTTATTGCTGTTGCTACGCAATACGGGTTTATCGGTGAGCTGGTAAAAGATACCATACAATCAAATTTTTTAAAAGGAGGTTATGGCATTTTCATTGCCAAAATCGGCATCCTCGTTATAGCTGCCGGTATGCTGTATGCCGGGCTAAAATTTATTTTTAATAAATATGGCCATTCCGGCTTTATTCAAAAAGCAAAGAATTTATTTGGTGGCGTAAAAACAGGGCTGGCAAGCATTGCAGGCATGAAAGACAAATGGGCTTTCATTTTTCACAGCATTTTTATATGGTGCTGCTACCTGGGGGGCACTTATCTTGGTTTTTATGCCACCCGCGGCACAGAACAGCTTCCTGTAGCGGCAGCATTTTCCGTGCTGGTATTCGGTAGTATTGCCATGATTCTTACGCCCGGCGGTATCGGCGCCTATCCTTATTTTGTAAAAGAAGTAATGGTGCAATACAATATTGATGACGGTATTGCCAATGCCAATGGCATATTGCAATGGGTAGCCCAGTCGCTTATTATTTTAATGGTAGGCTTTTTGTGCATGCTGCTGCTTCCCTATTTTAATAAAAAGAAAGCAACGTAACAGGTTGTATAATGAAAGGTGTGCCAATTTGAATTTTACCGCTAAGCCATAAGACGAAGGGCTTTAAATACGCAGCAGCTTAGCGTCTCTGCAGTATATTATTTACCCCGGGCTTTGAAACAAAAAGAGGCCGTAAAATTTGGCCTCTTTTCTTTTATTACTTTCCCAACAGGTATTACTCTTCTGCAGGCTGCTCACCATTCTCTTCAGCACCGGCTCCTTCCTGTTTGTCCTGCATGCCAGGGGCATCATCGTTTATTTCCGTTTCTTCTTCCTGTTCATCTAATTTGGTAATAGCTGCAATGGCATCTCCTTCGTCAATACGTATCAGCTTTACGCCCTGTGTGGCCCTTCCCTGCTCGCTTACGTCTTTTACCTTCATGCGGATGGTTACGCCGCTTACACAGGTTATCATCAGGTCTTCTTTTTCCGATACATCCAGCAGGCCTACCAATGAACCCGTTTTTTCTGTCACATTGATTGTCCTTACCCCTTTACCGCCACGGTTGGTAATGCGGTAATTAGCTTCGCCTGTCCCGGGATCGTTCAGGTAGGTACGCTTGCCAAATCCTTTTTCGCTTACCACCAGGATGGTTTTGCTTTTATCTTCCCTGTTCACACATACCATGCCTACCACTTCATCATTTTCATCATCTACTTCCACACCTGCCACGCCAATGCCGCCACGACCTGTAGAACGAACTTTTTCCTCGGGGAAACGAATGGCACGGCCACTTTTCACTGCCATAATAATTTCTGAATTGCCATCGGTAAGCCTCGCTTCCAGCAACCGGTCGCCTTCTAAAATATTAATGGCATTAATGCCTGTTTGCCTTGGCCGGCTGAAATCTTCCAGGTCTGTTTTTTTAATAATGCCTTTTTTGGTACATAAAACAATGTAATGGCTTTTCACATATTCTTCATCGTCAAAATTCTTTACGTCAATGATGGCCCTTATCTTGTCGTCCGGCGGAATTTGTATCAGGTTCTGTACGGCCCTGCCCTTGCTGGTTTTATCCCCTTCGGGAATTTCATATACTTTCAGCCAGAAGCACCTTCCTTTTTCTGTAAAGAATAATAAGGTATGGTGGGTAGAGGCCACAAACAAATGCTCAATATAATCTTCGTTGCGGGTGCTGCTGCCTTTGGCGCCACGGCCGCCGCGGCGCTGCTGCCTGTATTCTGCCGAAGAAGTACGTTTGATATACCCTAAATGAGAAATGGTAACCACCACATCTTCTTCTTCAATCAGATCAAGCATATTGATCTCATCTCCTACATATACAATTTCAGATTTGCGTTCATCGGCGAATTTCGCTTTTACATCTGCCAGTTCGGTTTTAATGATATCATAGCGCATTCCTTCATTGCCAAGTATGGCTTCCAAATGTTCTATCAATTTCATTATCTCTGCATGTTCCTGGCGTATCTTGTCTATCTCCATGCCGGTAAGCCTTTGCAAGCGCAGTTCCAGCACGGCTTTGGCCTGTATCTCACTCATGCCGAAATTATTCATCAGGCCGTCCTGTGCAATAGCAGGTGTAGCAGATTCCCTGATAAGTTTAATGACAGCATCAAGGTTATTGAGCGCAATGATATAGCCTTCTAAAATGTGTGCCCTTTCTTTTGCTTTACGCAGTTCATAATTGGTGCGGCGCACTACCACTTCGTGCCTGAACAAAACAAATTCGCTGATGAGGTCTTTCAGGTTAAGCACTTTGGGCCGGCCCCTTACCAGCGCCACATTGTTGATGCCATAAGAGGTTTGCAGCTCGGTCAGCTTGTACAACTGGTTAATTACCACCTGCGCCACGGCGTCTTTCTTAAGGTCAACCACTACACGGGTGCCTTCTTTGTTGTTGCTTTCGTTGTTTACGTCTGATATGCCGTCTATTTGTTTCTCCTGTATCAGATCGCCGATCTTGGACACCAGCGCATCCCTGTTCACCTGGTAAGGCACTTCGTAAATAACCAGCTTTTCCCTGCCGGTTTTGGTGGTTTCAATATTCACTTTACCACGCAGCACCACCCTGCCGCGGCCGGTCAGGAAAGCATTTTTCACGCCTTCAAAGCCGTAAATGATACCGCCCGTAGGGAAATCAGGCCCTTTTACATATTTAATGAGTTCGTCAATGGCAATCTCACGGTTATCAATATACGCAATGCAGGCATCAATTACCTCACCAAGGTTGTGCGGCATCATATTGGTGGCCATGCCCACGGCAATGCCGCTGGAGCCGTTTACCAGCAATTGCGGAATTCGTGTAGGCAGCACCGTTGGTTCCCGCTCCGAATCGTCAAAGTTCAGCTGAAAGTCAACCGTGTCTTTGTCAATATCGTTCATCATGGCTTCTGTAAGGCGTTCCATACGCACTTCCGTATAACGCATGGCTGCAGGGCCATCGCCGTCCTGGTTACCAAAGTTTCCCTGCCCGTCAACGAGCGTGTAGCGCATGCTCCATTCCTGGGCCATACGCACCATGGCATCGTATACTGAACTGTCGCCATGCGGATGGTATTTACCCAGCACTTCACCCACTACCCTGGCGCTCTTTTTATATGCTTTATTATATTGCAGGCCCAGTTCGTTCATCGCATGTAAAATGCGGCGGTGTACCGGTTTCAACCCATCCCTCACATCCGGCAAAGCCCTTCCCACGATCACACTCATGGAGTAATCAATGTAAGAAGTCTTCATTTGCTCTTCGATATTTACGGGAATTATTTTGCCCCTGTTGGTTCCATTATCGCCATTATTTGGCGGCAGCATTCCATCGTTGGTTTCTCCTGTATTTTCCATAAGTTTTCAGCCCTTTTTCAGGGTTTGCGAAATTACTGATTTTATAGCGTTTTTCCCGGCGGAAAAAAGGCCATCTGACAGTTATTTTTTACACATTTTTGAGGGTATTTGTGGAGAAGATGCTGGAGCTGGATATTAGTACTGTCAGCGATCAATATTTTAAACTTCATTCTTTAACTTAACATTCTTACCGGGAAGGCTTGCACCCAGTACCGGTCTCCGGCATCCGGTATCAGCTTTATCTGTTAACTTGCCGCACAAAATTTCAACGATTGTGAAGACGATTTTACTCTTTGGCGCCGGCAAATCTGCCACCGTCCTGATCGATTACCTGATTAAAGCCGCACAGGAAAACAAGTGGAAATTCATCATCGCCGATGCCAATAAAGAGCAGGTACTGCTTAAAACAGGCCATTCCCCTTTTGCCGAAGCCCTGGCAGTAGATGTAACCGATGAAGCGCAACGTTCGGCGCTGGTAGAAAAAGCGCATGTAGTGATCTCAATGATGCCGCCTGCCCTTCATTTTTTAATTGCCAAAGATTGTGTTGAGTACAGGAAACACCTGCTGACCGCTTCTTATGTTGATGATATAATCAAAAGCCTTGAACAGGAGCTGAAGCAAAAGAAACTGTTGTTTTTATGTGAGATGGGTTTAGATCCCGGCATTGACCACATGAGCGCCATGAAAATTATTGATGCCATACATTCCGGTGGTGGGCAGGTTACTTCTTTTAAAAGCCACTGCGGCGGATTGGTAGCACCGGAAAGCGATGATAATCCCTGGCGTTACAAAATAAGCTGGAACCCACGCAATGTAGTGCTGGCAGGCAAGGCCGGCGCTGAATACAAACTGGACAATGCAATTATTCATAAAGAATACCAGGCGCTATTTACCAACTGTGAAGAGGTAAGTGTTGACGGGTTGGAGAAACTGGCATTTTATCCCAACAGGGATTCGCTTAAATATGCTTCGCAATATCATTTGGAAGATGCAGCCACTTTTGTCCGGACTACCTTGCGTTACCCGGCGTATTGCAAAGGCTGGGATGCCATTGTGCAATCAGGCCTGGCAAATGACGCCGATAAGATCGGTGACGGTGGCTTGACTTTTAAAAAATGGTCGCAGCCTGTTTTGCCTTTTGTAAATGACACTAATAAAAAATTATTGGCGTATTTAGGTTTGTTTGATGAAAAGCCGGTGCCTGCTAATGCAAAATCCTCTGCAGATGTATTACAGTATTTACTTGAAACAAAATTGTGTATGCAGCCTGCAAATAAAGACATGATAGTGATGCTGCATGAAATTGAATACGAAACTGCCAGCGGTGAAAAGAAAAAAATTGAAAGCAGCTTAGTGGTAAAAGGGGAAGATAACTTAAGAACTGCAATGGCTAAAACGGTTGGGCTGCCATTGGGCATTGCTGCTAAATTGATATTGAATGGCACTTTACAATTAACCGGCGTCCATATTCCTGTGCATAAGGAAATATATGAACCTGTGCTGGAAGAGCTGGAGAAATTGGGGATTGTTTTTAAGGAAAAATAATTTTATTTATACGTATAAAATTATTATCTTTGTCGTATAAATAATGGTTATGGATGCCAAGATAACATTAAGCTTTGATGAAGATGTGATCAACAAAGCCAAAAAATACGCCGAAGACAATAATATCAGCCTTTCAAGGCTTACGGAGTTTTTATTGCGTAAAGTAACCAGCGGCCATCACACTTCCCTTGAAGATTTTCCTATTTCTGATTGGGTAAGCGTGGTTGCAGAAGGTGAAGTGGAATACCAGCGCCAGCCAAAAGGAAGCAATAAACTCAATGCCGAATACTTTAAAAATAAAAAATGACGATCTTTTTAGATGCCAATATCCTTGTATCTGTACTGAACAACGAATACCCTTCTTTTACATATACTGCAAGAATTGTAAGCCTTGCCGATCATAAAAATTTTACAGTTCTCACCTCCCCGGTATGCCTTGCCATAGCATACTACTTTGCCGGGAAAAAAAGTGGTGCCGCAGTAGCTAAGAAAAAAATAAAACTGCTTACTGATAAGCTCTCTATTACTTCAATTGGTAAAGCTGAAGTGAGATCGGCACTTGCAAATAAAAGCGTAAATGATTTTGAAGACGGGCTGGAATATTATGCTGCCGAAAATTATCAATGTGATGCTATTATTACTGAGAACCTGACTGATTTTTATTTTTCAAAAATACCGGTGTATGATGCCAAAACTTTCTTTGAAAAAATATTGCTGAAAAATAAGTTTTAAAACACTCATGACTGCAGCAATTTCTTCAACTCTATCACTCCTTCTGTCGCAGGTTTTTCAATCAGCGTTAAGGTCGCAGATCTTTGAACTTCCGGTATTTTTTTATCAATGATAAATTTGGGCAGGAATGGCGGCGCATAATGCAGCAGCGATGCCGCAGGATATACCTGCAGCGAAGTGCCCACCACCACGAAATAGTCGCACTCATACATCAGTGCAGCGGCTTTTTCAATCATCGGTACCGGTTCTTCAAACCACACAATGTGAGGCCGCAGCTGGGCGCCGTCTTCTGCGGTGTCCCCTAATTGTATATCCCCTCTTATTTCATAAATTAAATTGTCATTCTTTTCGCTCCGCATTTTAAATATCTCGCCATGCAGGTGGATGATATTGGAGGAGCCGGCCCTTTCATGCAGGTCGTCAATATTTTGAGTAACGATAGTTACATCAAAATCTTTTTCCAGTTCCGCTAAGCCAATATGTGCAGCGTTGGGCTGTGCGGTAGCCACATCTTTTCTTCTTGCATTATAAAAATCGAGAACCAGTTGCGGATCTTTTTTCCATGCGCCGGGCGTGGCTACTTCATATACGTTGTAGCCATTCCATAATCCGTCTGCATCACGGAATGTTTTCAATCCGCTTTCGGCACTGATGCCGGCGCCGGTAAGGACAACGATATGTTTTTTTGAAGGCACTCTATTTTTATTACACGAATTAAAACAGGTTACACGGGTTATCTTTAATCTTGCTACAAACGCTTTACCCTACAACATTGATGTGTTACGTATTAAATGAATTAAACATTTTAAACAAATTCAACACTATTTCTCTCCTGCCAGCTCCATTATCGCTTTCCATTCATCATCCTTCACTGTTTGCACACTCAGCCTTCCCAGGCGTACTAAGTCCATATTGGCAAGGTGCTTATTTTTTTTAATTACTGCAAGCGGCACAGGGTTCTTTAATTTTTTTACCGGCTTTAAGTCTACCGCCACCCATCTTTCATCATCTGTTGTGGGATCCTGGTAAGCTTCTTTTATTATTTTGGCAATGCCCACTATTTCCACCCCTTCATTGCTGTGATAATACAATACCCCATCACCTTTTTTCATTGCCCTTAAGTTGATACGGGCAGCATAATTTCTTACACCGCTCCAGCATGTTTGTTTTTCTTTTACAAACTGATCCCAACTGTAAACAGCAGGTTCTGATTTTACTAACCAATATGCCATTATATTTAATATTGTTGATGTAAGATTTAATATTTATTCCCAACCGCTTGCCAGGACATCTGCAATATGCATTGTTTTTACGGCAAGCCCTTTGTTTTGAATATAACCGTCAAGGTGCATCAGGCAGCTCATGTCTGTTGAAATAATGTAATCGGCATTCGTTGCCCTTGCATTGTTCAGTTTTTGGTCGGCCATGGCAACAGAAATGGCATCAAATTTCACAGAAAAAGTACCGCCAAACCCGCAGCAGGTTTCATTATCGTTCATCTCCACCAGCTGCAGGCCTTTTACATTTGCCAGCAAACGCCGTGGGCCTTCTTTTATTTTACATTCCCTTAGCGCAGCACAACTGTCGTGGTAGGTGGCCACGCCGTTCAATACGGCGCCATAGTGTTCGATCTTCAACACCCTTGTCAAAAAATCAGTAAATTCAAAAATGCGGTGGCCGATGTTTTTTGCTTCACCCGATAGCACATCATTCTCAAACAGTTTACTGTAATAGTTTTTTACAAAACCAACACAGCTTGCGCTGGGGGCAACAATATACTCTGCGTTGCTGAAATCCTTAATAAACTTACTGCACACTGCTTTTGAATCGTTCCAGTACCCTGCATTAAAAGCAGGCTGCCCGCAGCAGGTTTGATTGGGGTTATACACTACATCGCAGGCCGCTTTTTCCAGCACTTTCACCATGCTGAAGCCGGTTTGCGGATACAACTGGTCAATAAAGCATGGTATAAAAATGTGAACTTTCACCCCAGCCCCTAAGGGGATTTTTGAAGTTTTTAAATTATAAAAAATCTTTTCGGAAAGATAGCAGTGAAATTTTAATAATGCAAAAGTAGTTTCATCCATAGGCACCAAAGCCCCTTTAGGGGTTTGGGTTTGCCATCATCTTCAACGCTGTTATCGCTGCTTCTTCTCCTTTGTGTCCATGTTTTCCCCCTATCCTTTCGTCTGCCTGCTGCTGGTTATCTACAGTAAGCACACCAAAAATAGTAGGTATGGGCAAGCTAAGGTTCAGCTGCAATACACCGTCTGTCACCGCACGGCATACATATTCAAAATGTGGCGTATCTCCTTTCAACACACAACCCAGTGCAATAAAAGCGGCAGGCTTGTCATCTTTGTATTTATGCTGCTCCCAATAGCGCTTGATACCGAAAGGAATTTCAAAAGCACCGGGTACATTTAATATTTTAAAAGGCACATTATTGGCAGTGAGTATTTTTTTACAGCCTGCTTCCAACTCATCTACTATGGCCGCGTTCCACTCGGTACGCACAATAACTACACAGGCACCCTTTGAAATTTGGATGCCTGTAGTATTTAATAATTTTTCAGCGTTAACTGACATAGAGTGTTCAAAGTTTAATCGTTCAGCACACCCAGCCTTGCCAGGTATTTGTCAACTTCATTGGCATGGCTGCTTTTTGGATAATCCGCTTTGATGCGTTTGAAAAAGTCAACAGCATCATTTGACTTACCAATGCTTTCAGCAAACAAAGCTGCTTTGTACAAAGCTTCCGCTGTCATAAATTCATCTTTACTGTTTACTGAAACGGCTTTTTTATAATAATCCAGCGCTTCGTCATTTTTCTTTAATTCAGCGTTGGCATCACCCAGCATGGAGTATGCGGCTGTCTGCACCTGTGTGGCTGAAGTGGTAAAATCTTTCAGGTGCTTAATGGCATTATTGAAATCACCATTGTGCAGGTAGCAGGCGCCTGCGATAAAATGCGCCCTGTTGCCTGCCGCAGTACCACCATAGTTGGAAATAATTTTCAGCACACCATTACTGATGCCATTGCCGCCATTCAACACCAGGTTAATAGAGTCCTTATTGAAAGCGCCCTGCTGTGCCATCTTATCAAATATTGTTTCGGCAGGAAAGATCAATTCTGCAGCTTTGGTCTCATTAGGCTCTTTTACAAATTTTTTATAGCCATACCAGCCACCCAGTATCAATATTATTGCGCTGCCAACATAAATAATGGGCTTACTGAATTTTGCCCAAAAATCTTTGGCTTTTTCAACGGCTTCGTTTGTTTCAACAGGCGCTGCTGTTACTTGCTTCTCTGACATTTATTTGTTGTTTGTTTTATTTAATTGCCTTATTGCCCCAGTTGTTAAATTGCTGAAAGTGCTTTAAACCTTAAGAGCCCTCAACCATTTAACCACATAACAATTCAACGGTTTAATCCACGATAAACGGATAATCCTGCTGTACGTACACATCTTTCAGCAGTTCATCATCATTTGGCCAGGGGCTTTCCTCTGCAAATTTCACACATTCTTCCACCTGCAGCCTCACCCTTTCGTCAATGGCTGTTATTTCTGCATCTTCTGTTTTGAACTGTGTTTTTAAAACATTGTGCACATGATCGATCGGGTCCCTTTGCTTGTATTCTTCCACTTCTTCCTTAGTGCGGTATTTCTGGGGGTCGCTCATGCTGTGGCCTTTGTAGCGGTAGGTTTTTATTTCCAGCAATGTAGGCCCACCGTTTTCCCTTGCCCTGTTCACTGCCCTCAGCACAGCATCATGCACCGCTTCGGGGCTCATGCCATCCACGGTGTCACCGGGCATATCATAGGCGTCAGCTATTTTATAAATGTCCAGCACATTGCTTGTACGGGTTACCGAAGTACCCATTGCGTACTGGTTGTTTTCGCAAATAAAAATCACGGGCAGCTTCCATGTCATGGCCATATTGAATGTTTCATGCAGCATGCCCTGCCTTGCAGCGCCATCGCCAAAAAAAGTAAGCGATACATTTTTAGTGCCTTTGTATTTTTCAGCAAAGGCCAGACCGGCGCCGGTGCCAATTTGCGCACCTACAATACCATGCCCGCCAAAGAAACCAACGTCCACACCAAAAAAGTGCATGCTGCCGCCCTTGCCCTTGCTGCAACCGGTGGCTTTGCCGTACAGTTCGGCCATACAGGCATTGGCAGAAACGCCTTTTGCAATGGCCAGCCCGTGATCACGGTAAGCGGTGATGAATTTGTCTTCAGGATTGGTGGCCGTCATGCAACCCGCTGCCACAGCTTCCTGCCCGATGTACAAGTGGCAGAAGCCCCTTATTTTTTGCATCCCGTACAGCTGGCCTGTCTTTTCCTCAAAACGGCGCAGCAGCAGCATCAATTCGTACCAGTATAAGTAGGTTTCTTTAGAGAACTTTGTAGCCAAGGTTTTGAATTTTTAGGCGGCAAAGATAAGGGAGAATAAGTAATTTTTAAATATGGAATAAGGCTGTGAAAAAGAAATTATCAGGGGCATTTCAGCCGGTTAACAACATGCCCTGTTCAGCCGGGATGGTAGTTTATAAAAACCGGCAGCCGGCCATTTTTCTTTTAAAAAATGAAGCAGGGTAAAAGGGCTTTTGGCAAGTTAAATTAAGCTATACCTGTAAAACTTACCATCATTTGCAATAAAAATGTATTTTGTCAATTATTCTTATGCGGCCCTCCTGCTTTATTTATCTGCTTGTGATTGTATTACTGCCTGCCCCTGCAAACGGGCAGCAGCCTTTTGATTTTAAATTTCAAACCTATACTACCAAAGATGGGCTTGTACATAATTATGTGAAAAAATGCCGGCAGGACAGCCGGGGCTTTTTATGGATCATTACACAGCATGGCCTCAGCAGGTTTGATGGCGTGAGCTTCAAAAATTTTGAACACAGCAGCAGCGACAGCACATCGCTCCCCCGGAATGAGATAAGTGACATAACCATTGACAGCAATAACAACATCTGGCTCAGTTATAAAACCGGGTTGTGCTTTTACAATCCTTTTAATAACCGCTTTACAGTAATTACGGAAAATAAAAAACCGCTGGTAAGTGAAGCTGCTGTTTACGACAGCCGGCGAAATTGCATCTGGAGCGTCAGCTTCAGCGGTTACACAAAAATTGATTGCGCCGGTTTCAAAACGGAAACCATTGCGTTCAAAGAACAGGAACGCGGTGCCGACAGGATAAGCTCAGCTTTTTTAGACAGCAGGCAGCGGCTTTGGATTTCTTATAACCGCAGCCGTTATCACTGTATTGACCTGCAAACTGCCGGGCAGTATTTTCATGCAGAAGAAACAGGCATTACCGCCTTTTTCGAAGATGCCCAAAATAACATCTGGGCTTCCACATGGCAAACGGGTTTCAGGAAAATACTGGCAAACAGCACGCCCCACCGGCACCTATTATTCAGCGACCCGTTTTTAAAAGTAGCCAATAACGAATATGATTTTATTTCATCGGGTGTTACAGAAAGCCCGGCGCTTACGGGCGACAGTATTTTATGGGTGATAAAAAGCACTGATGGCATCCTGCTTTTTAATAAAAAGAAAAACAGGTTCGTCCGGCAGTTCCTGTATGATGCCAGTAACAGGGACGGCATTGCCACAGATTTTAATGAGCATATTTATTGTGATCATGACGGTATTATATGGATATGTACCTGGCACGGGCTTACAAAAGTAAACAGGCAGGAACAGCAATTTACCAGCAGGGAATTGCCCCAGCTAAGGTCTCAACTGTACAATTGCGTTTCAGGCATGGCAGATGATCCTTATGAGCCGGGCATTATGTGGATGGGCGTTTCAGGAAGCGGTGTTTTTAAATGCGATAAGCTTACAGGTAAAATCCTCGGCCGCTATTTTTATTATTACAATAACGGGGGTTTTACAGGGAAGGATGAAAACTACAATTGGCGCTGGACAGGGATCATGTTAACAGACAGCAATAAAAATATCTGGACCAATACTTACGGCGGGTTGATAAGGATTAGCAAAGGCGCCGTTACCAAAGTACCGTTAAAAACAACGCAGGGAAATATAACGTACCCTTATGTGATAAAAGCGTTTCAAAATGGTTATTTATGGGTTGCTTCCGGGGATGGTATTTACAGGGTAAATGTCCAGGACAACAGCTATGAATTTTACAGCGATGCAGCAGCCAGGCCTGCCGCAAGGGAATGGCTGGGAGACCTGCAAATGCAGCATTTCCAATCCGTTCTTTACAGCAGCTCCCCGCTCCCTCCCTTTTTTTAGAAATACGGTCTCTTCGGGATTATAAATAAGATCGTAAAGCAGATGCTGGTTGCCCAGCTGGTCATAAGGGATCTCCGGGCACGAAGAAAGATCGGGCGACATACCCAGCGGGGTAGTATT
>JBEHYP010000068.1:0-20137 GCA_048498115.1 Bacteroidota bacterium
AACATCGGGTTGAGCGCGCCGGCCGCGATGCCGAGGCCGATCGCGGTATGTCCTGCCGCGATGCCGGCACCGAGCGGAACGGGCGGTAATTTGCAAATTGCTGCTGCCGTTACCAATGCGTCCTGCAATGGCGGTAACGGCACTGTTGTGGTTACTCCAAACGGTGGTGTATGGCCTATCAGGTATTCATCCGATGAAGGGTTGACATACCAGTATGACAGTACCTTCTCATTACCGGCTGGTACCTATAATTTCCATGTGGCAGATACGGGAGGATGTGCTAAAGATACCGTGCTCATTATTACAGAGCCAACGCCGGTTACAGCAACAGCAGATATTGTACAAACAACCTGCACCGGCAATACCGGGAGCTTTGTAATTCATGCTTCAGGCGGCACCGGTCCTTATCAATTCTCTGCAGACGGTGGAACAACCAACCAGCCTGACAGCAGCTTTACAGGTTTAGGTGCCAATACTTATACGGTGCGTATTACTGATGCTAATAATTGTACGAAAGATACTACTGTGGAGGTAACAGAAGCTACGGCAGCGATTGCAGTGATTGCAGACGTTATACAACCGGCCTGTAACGGGGCCGGCACCGGCAGCTTTGTGATACATGCTTCGGGTGGCGCCGGGCCTTACCGGTTCTCTACAGACGGCGGCGCAACCAACCAGGCTGACAGCAGCTTTGGCAACCTTGCAGCCAATACATACACCGTTCATATTACAGATGCCAACGGCTGTACTAAAGATACCAGCATTGTGCTTACCGACCCGGCAGCCATTGTGCCGGCAGTTACTGTAAGAAATGTATCTTGTAATGGAGGTACTGACGGGCTTATCCGCATTTCCGCTACCGGCGGTACAGGCGCTTACCAGTATGCACTGGACGCTGGTGCTTACCAGCCTGTTGATTCGTTTGTGGTAACAGCCAATACTTATACTGTTCATATTAAAGACGCCAACGGTTGTATAAAGGACACAACAGTGTCTGTGACGCAACCGGCAGCCATAACGGCAACGGCTACCCCAACAGGAGCTACCTGCAGTGAAACGCCTAACGGGCAGATAACTATTACGGGTGCTACCGGCGGCACCGGTACGCTTATATACAGCATTGGCAGCAGCTTCCAATCTTCCAATGTATTCACCATTGCAGAAGGAAGCTATACAGTGACAATAAGGGATGATAACGGCTGTACGTTTGTGATTACGCCTGTAGTGGTTGGATTTACTTCTAACCTTACCTTACAAGGCAGGGCGGATACTGTCATTTGCGGTGAAGTAAGTGTACGACTGAATACAGTGAGCAACGCCACCAGCTTTACCTGGACGCCTGCTACCGGTCTTGATAATGCTTCGGCGGCAAGCCCGCTGGCATCGCCCACTGTTACTACTAACTATGAAGTAACTGCCACACTGGGCAACTGTACATTAAAAGATACAGTAAGAGTGGTGGTGACCGATCCGCCAACGGTATCTGCAGGCAACGGCGTGGAAATAACTAAAGGCCAGGACGCTCAGCTGGCGGGTTCAGTAACCAATGCCCAAAGCTATGCATGGACACCGTCTACCTACCTCAGCAATACTACTACACTTACTCCTACAGTAGTAAGGCCGGAGGAAACAATTGTATATACGCTTACTGCCACTAGTACGGAAGGATGCAGCAGCAGTGATACAGTAACTGTAACGGTAGTGCCTTATTGCATAAAGGTGAAAAATGCGTTTACGCCTAACGGTGACGGTGTAAATGATACATGGTCAGTATACGACCAGTTTGATTGCCTGCGTAACGTAAGGGTACAGGTATTTAACCGCTACGGCAGCCGGGTGTTTGAATCAGCTAATTACCGCAATGACTGGAGAGGTACATATAACGGCAGCGGCCTGCCCGATGCTACCTACTACTATGTTATTGACTTTACTATGGCAACCGGCAAAGTGGTACAGGTAAGGGGTGATGTAACGATCCTGAGATAAGCAATTCAATAATGGATATTGGAGCAATAAGAGAATATGCTCCTGGAAAACCTTCCGCTACGGGAGGTTTTCCTTTTGGTGAAGGTGTGATTGTATTTAATAAGGTAAAATGTTTGCTGCAGCAGCCTAATGCAAAGTCCGCTTCTGAAGAGAGAAGCAGTCTTGTTGCTACATTGATGCAGGAAGACCAATTGTAATTCATCTTAGCACATGATGCTAAAAATGGGTAGTGAAAATCGCCTGAAATAAAATGCAGTAAAGTTTGTGAGGCGTGTTTTACCACTTTTTCTTTATAAAGTCTTCAAAAGTGCTGCTGGGCCTGCGGTTAATGTCAGGGTAAACAGCAGCTTAAAGGTGAGAATTGCTTATTTTATTTACTCAAAACAGGAAACCTGCAATCGATTTAAGAGACAGGTTATTCAATGGATATACCGCCTGAATAAGCCTCAACCATTTATTTCAGATGGTAATTTATGTTTTAGCTAAAGTGAATGTATGTTGAATATGCTACAAGCTATTTCTTTCCGGCAGCAACATAGCGGTAGTGTTAAACAAAAATTCAGGATGATAAAACAACCTTGCTATCCGGTAAATAAGATAAAAGATTGTCAACTTTTTTGCAAACAACAACCCGTATGATACGATTGAAAAGCTGCCAACCCTGCGCTGCTATTTCGCCTGGATGAATTTTAACAAGCTCTTCCTTGCCCGGTTCTTTATTTTTCGCTGGAAAAAAGAATTCCATCCCAGCAATTTACCTGTAAATCCCAGGGCCTGGCTGCTCCATTGATGAAGGCTGAAAGCATCGCTGTGCTCAATGATGGTATTGTTTGCAAAACGCATATTAGCCTTAACGCTATTCATCACCTTTCTCCCTGTTTTGGAAAAAGTATAAGTGGCCATCCAGTTACAGGTGTAATACTCGTCATCCAGTTTTATTATATTCCCATAGGTAAGAGAAAAATCTTTTGCATTCCTGCAGAGCATTTCCCACATATATTTTACTTCATCACCTTTCAATAATTCAAATACAGGGTCATAAAAAACAATGTCATCGCTGTAGCAGCTGTTCATGGTACTGTAATCTTTCTGCTGAAAGGCCTGGTAAAACGTGTTGATCAATGCTTCATTACTGTCCATAACGCTTAGCTCAGCTTATTATCAATAATTGATTTATCGGTATCTGCTTCTTCCTGCACTTTTTGCTGCAGCTTTTTCAACTTTTTGCCGTAAGAAATTTTGCTTATCAGCACAAACAATACCGGCACCACAAAAATAGCCAGCGTGGTGGCAGCCAGCATACCGCCAAACACCGTCCAGCCAATTGTTTTACGGCTCTCTGCTGCAGCGCCGCTCGCAAATGCCAGTGGCAGTACGCCCAGTATAAATGCCAGCGAGGTCATAACGATGGGGCGTAAACGCAATTGCACCGCCTGCAATGTGGCATGCACAATATCCAGCCCCCTGTCCACACGCTCTTTGGCAAACTCCACAATAAGGATAGCATTTTTAGCAGCAAGGCCAATCAATGTTATCAATCCAATCTGTGCATATACGTTATTGGTAAGGTTAGGCAAAAATGTCAATGTAAGAATAGAGCCGAATGCCCCGATGGGCACGGCAAACAATACAGAGAACGGTATGCTCCAGCTTTCGTACAATGCTGCAAGGAACAGGAACACGAAAATGATGGAAATAGCAAAAATAACGGCGGTGCTGTTGCCGGCTTTTATCTCTTCAGCGCTCATGCCCGAAAATTCATAATCATAACCGGCTGGTAAGGTTTTCGCCACCTCTTCCAGCGCTTTTATGGCCTGCCCGCTGCTGTAGCCCTGCTTGGGCGAACCGTTGATCTCAATATTCCTGTTTACATTATAATGCGATATCAATGCAGGTGCCTCTGTAATTTTTGTTGTGATGAGCGCACTTAACGGTATCATATTGCCGGCATCATTTCTTACATAAAAGCTTTGCAGCTTGTCAAGCGATGAACGGTATGTGCTGTCTGCCTGCGCCATTACACGGAAATTGCGGCCATAAAGATTAAAGTCGTTTACGTAACTGCTGCCCAGCAGGGTCGACATAGTGCTGTACACATCCGAAACAGCAACACCCAGTTGCTTTGCTTTGTCCCTGTCCACATCAATCTGATAGGACGGTGTTCTTGCATTAAAGAAAGTATAGGCCATGGCAATTTCAGGGCGCTTGTTTACTTCAGCTAAAAAGTTTTTGGCCACTGCTTCAAACTGCTGCACATTATCTGTGCTGGTGGTTTGCTTTAATTCAAAAGTGAAGCCTGCCGTTTGCCCGAGGCCGGGAATAGCCGGCGGTGCAATGGCCAGTATCCTCGCTTCTTTTATATCGCCGGTTATTTGCTGTATCCTTGCCATGATGGATTGCACATGGTGGGCTTCCCCTTTACGTTCATCCCAGTCTTTAAGGTTTACAAACAAAGTGCCCACGTTTGATTTAAAGGAGAAGTTGAGGATATTAAGGCCTGCAAGGCCGCCCACTACATGGGCCTCGGGCACCTGATCCTGTATCCTTGCCATGATATTTTTCAGCATATCAACGCTTCTTGTGGTAGAAGATGCCTCCGGCATTTCATAAGTTACATACATCCTGCCTTCATCTTCTGTAGGTATAAAGCCTGTTGGCTTATTTTGAAAAAGGAAGAACAGGCCTACGAATAAGCAGATCATCATTACCAATACATACGGCGTAGCCTTTATCCATTTACCCACGCCCCTTGTATAAGAATGTGAAAGCGCATTGAATCTTTTATTGAAGCCTGCAAAGAACTTTTCCAGCCAGTTCTTTTTTTCATTGGCGCCTTTCTCGTGCCTTAGCATAATGGAGCAAAGCGCCGGTGTTAATGACAGCGCCACAAAGGCAGAAATGATAACTGATACTGCAATGGTGATGGCAAACTGCTGGTACAGCCGTCCTACAATGCCGGGAATAAAGCCCACCGGCACAAACACGGCGGCCAGTATTAACGCAATGGCAACAACAGGGCCGGATATATCTTTCATTGCTTTCCGGGTGGCTTCCTGCGGCGACATGTTTTCATGGTCAATATTATGCTGCACGGCTTCCACCACCACGATGGCGTCATCCACCACGATACCGATTGCCAGTACAAATGCAAACAGGGTAAGCGTATTAATGGTAAAGCCGAAAGGAATAAAAAATATAAAAGTACCTATAAGTGAAACAGGGATTGCCAGCACAGGTATCAGCGTAGCCCGCCAGTTCTGCAAAAACAGGAACACCACAAATACCACCAGCAGCAATGCTTCTATCAGCGTATGCAGCACTTCTTTAATAGAAACTTTTACCACGGATACGGTTTCAAGCGGTACAGTAAAATCTACATCCTTGGGAAAAGACTTTCTCAACTCTGCCAGTGCCTTATTCAGCCCGTCATAAGTATCCATGGCATTAGCGCCCGGCGCCTGGTAAATCAATACAAACGCCGCAGGCTTCCCGTTTACAAAAGCGTTGCTGCCATAATCAAACTTGCCAAGTTCCAGCCTCGCCACATCTTTTAAATACACAGCATTGCCTGCGCCGGAAACCGTTCTCACTATAATATTTTCAAACTGTTCTCTGGTATTAATGCGGCTGTTGGTAAGCACGCTGTATTCAAACGTTTGTGCATTCGGCTGGGGATTGCCGCCCACGGTGCCGGCTGCCACCTGCAGGTTTTGCTCGTTCAGCACCCGGATGATATCTGCAGGCGTCAGCTTCAGCGCTGCCAGCTTTTCGGGGTTCAGCCAAACCCTCATGCCAAAATCGTCTGCACGGCTTACAATATCACCCACACCTTTTACACGCTGCAGGGCATCCTTTACATAAATATTTACATAATTGCCGAGGAAGGTGGCGTCATGTGTTCCGTTAGGTGAATAAAACGCCAGCGCCACCATGATGCTGGGATTACGCTTTCTAACGGTAATGCCCAAACGCTTTACGGCATCCGGCAAAGTGGGCTGTGCCACGCTTACGCGGTTCTGTACATCCAGCGCAGCAATATTCACATCCGTGCCCACATCAAACGTTACGTTGATGCTGCTTTGCCCGCTGCTGGTGCTGTTGCTGCTCATGTAGCTCATGCCCGGCGTACCGTTTATCTGCGTTTCCATGGCAGTAGTGGTGGTTTGCTCCACCGTTTCAGCATCGGCGCCGGTAAAGTTGCCCGTTACGGTTACTGTCGGCGGTGTAATATCCGGGTATTGCGCCACCGGCAACGTATTAATCGCAATAATGCCCACCAGCACCAGCACTACGGAAATTACAATGGCAGTTACAGGCCTCTTTATAAATACATCTGCTATCATCTTTCTTTATTCGTTGAGTAGAGTAAAAATTTTTTTATTACCGGCAGCACAGTTTTCATCAGCTTCATTGGCGTTGTCCCGCTGTGGCGGAATATTGTACAGGCCCAACTATAAACGTTCAACAGTAAACCGTTACTTTCCTTTAGGCGCTGCTGTTGTTACCACCGTTCCTTCCCTTAATTTCTGAACGCCTTCCACTACAATTTTATCGCCTTCTTTCAGGCCGTCTTTTACAATAACATTATTGCCGAGGGCCTTGCCCAATAAAACCTTGCGTTGTGTTACCTTGCTGCTGTCGCCAAGCATATACACAAAAAATTCTCCCAGCTGTTCTGTTACAGCTTTATAAGGTATCACGATAGATTTTTGTGCATTATTGTTTTTAACCCTTACAGATGTGTTCATGCCTGCTTTCAGCATATTCTTGTCGTTAGGGAATACAAGCCTTGTTTTAATAGTTCCTGTTTGCGGATCTACAGCACGGTCTATCAGGCTGATAGTGCCGGGGTAGGGGTACACATCATTGCCGAAAGCAATAGTAAAAGTTGAATCTTTTGCATTGCCGCCTTTTTGCTGCATTTGTACAAAATGGTAAATTTCTTTTTGGTCCACCGCAAAATCCACTGCAATAGGGTTGTCAGTCGAAACGGTATTTAAAATTGTTTGCCCTGCCACTACTGCCGTTCCTGTTTTCACATTCGATATGCCGATCGTTCCGCTGAACGGTGCAACGATGGTAGAGAAACTAACGTTGGCTCTCACACTATTTACTGCCGCCCTTGCAGCCGCCACTTGTTTTTGTGCGGCAGCCAGCGCAGCATCGGCATAATCTACCTGTTGTTTTGCTATTGCATCATTTTTTTCCAGCTCATGGTAGCGGTCTGCATCTTTCTGGGCTTTCAGCAAATTAGTTTCCTGCACCTGCAAATTAGCCACCGACTGCTGGTAATTGGCATTGTATACCTGTGCGTCTATTGAATACAGCCTTTGCCCTTTGCTTACCTTTTGCCCGTCCTGGAAATAAATACCGGTGATATAACCGCTTACCTGCGGCCTTAACTCCACCTGGTTCAGCGCTGCAAGGGTACCGGGATATTCATCATAATACACGGCATCGCTCGTTTGCACATCCGTTACCGTTACAGGCACTGCAGGCGGCGGTCCCTGCTGCTGTTGCTGTGATTTATCACCACAGGAAAAAAGAAGGATAACAGGCGCTGCTATTACATATTTTCTGAAAGAAGAATAAAACATGTTCATTTGAATATTTGGTTCGTTTTTATTAATAGGTTATTTGCCCCAATGCTTTTTGCACATCAATTTTGCTTGAGAGCAATTGATAGAGCGCATTATAATAATTTATTTGTGATGTCCTCAGGTCTGTTTCTGCGGTGATCACCTCTATATAAGTTTTTATACCGTTGCGGTACTGCAGGTTAATCACATCATACACTTCCTGTGCCAGCGCCACGTTTTCTTTCAGGGCATTGTAATTGGCAAGGTTGCTCTTGTAAGCAGCCAGGGCACCGGCGTATTCTGAATTCACCGTGTTTTTTAATGCAGTGATATCCCATTGCGTTCTTTTCAGCTGCAGTTCTGCATTGGCAATATTGTACTTTCTTTTTCCGCCCTGGAAAATGGGAAGCGACAAGGTAAGCGCTGCATAAGAATTGGGTAAATTGTTCGAATACAACTTACCAAAATCATTATTCAGGTAATTCAAATTATAAGCGCCGTTCAGCGACACATTGGGCAGGTAAGCCCACTTGTTATACTTTACATTGGCCTGTTGCAATTTTTGTTGTGTTTCCAGCAGGCGGTACTCAATACGGTTGCTGTAGTTGGCGCTCTGCAATGTATCAAGCTGAATCTCTTTTTCCATTTGCAGGCTGTCGTATACAATACTTAATGCCGCTGAATCAGGATAATTCATCAATGCTTTCAGGTATTCCGTTTTTGCCGACAGCAATACTTCATTGGAATGCCTTACCGCTTTGGTATTATTAAGCGTGATGGTGGCACGCTTGTAATCCGTTTTATCCACCAATCCTGATTTATACTGCTGGTAAGCATTGTTCAGGCTTTTTTCAAGCCGGTTGATATTTTCATCAGATACCCTGATCTGCTGGCTGGTGGCGATCACATCATAAAATGCTTTGGAAACAGCAGCGGCCACATCAATTTTGCGGCTTTCGGTGGTTTGCCTTGCCTGTGTAAGCACATCGCCTTTTGAACGCAACGCCAGCAAAGCATCCCTGTTAAACAAATATTGCGAGGCTGTGAACTGTGCTGCCGATGTATTATCCACGCCCAGCTTTACCGGGTTGCCGCCAATAATACTTGTCTGCACCTGGAAATTGTGCTGCAGGTTATAATTAAAATTCACCTGCGGAAACCAGTCGGCCAGCTTTGATTTGATGGTATTATTTACAATGCTTTCATCAATCAGCAACTGTTCTACCAAAGGCTGGTGCTTAATAGCATAAGCCACCACGTTTTGCAATGTCGCTTCCTTTAATACACTATCGCCCTGCGCCTGGCTGAACGCCAAACCGGGAAAAAATAGTACAGACAGTAAAAAAGAATTGGTTAGTTTTTTTATGTGCAGTTGGTACATAATTTACAAAGTATATAATGCCGGGAAAGATTTGAGAAGCAAATGTATAGAAATGCTTCAATTTAAACAAACGTTTAATTAATGGGCTGGTAACCCCGCTTTCGCCCTGTTATACCAAATGCAGTGCAGGCAAGTGTTTTAGGGCTTTTCTAAATAAGGAAAAATATGATGAGTGGAAAAAAATCCTGTAAAAAGAAGGCTTGAGTTATTTCCTTGACAGCTAATGATGTTTAAAAAACTGGATCTCCCCTTCATGCTTTTTAGCTGCAGCCAGCGTGGGAAAAGTGCCCAGGTTACGCCGCTTATTGGTTTTGGGATCTTTCCTGCGGGAATATATCCGGTACTCCCCTGATTTTAATTTCCGTATCATAAACTAATCTTTTTCGCCGCCGATACTGTAGCTGTTATTCTCCTCATCCTCTTCTCCAATATCTTCATTGTCGTCATCTGCTTCTGCACCCGGCACATCCAGGTCGCTTCCGCTCTTTGAATTGCCGGAGGATCTTTCATTCAGTAATTCGCCATCATTGTCCGTTGTGTCCAGTTCGGCCCGGTGTAAGCGCCTTTCTTCATCATCTTCACCGGAAGCATTTAGTAAATCAATTTCCTGCTGTGAAATATTGGCATCGCTGTTCTCTTTTTCCGGATTATCCGGTGAAGGAATTACATTTTTCTTTTTCATCTTTTTGAATTGGATATTTTTGCGTTTATACTGTCCCGGTAGTCATCTTCATCCGGTTCATTTTGTGCCGGGTTATGCACTTCCTCATCTGCATCTGTTTCTTTCAGCCTGTCATTAGGCTGGGGTGTTGGCTCCTGTTCGTGCACCCGTTCGTCCATATCGTTCTCTTCTGTGCTTTTTTGGACACCCGGTATTTTACCACTGCCTTCTATTTGTAAACCGGCTTTCACGCTTTCGGAAGATTTAGGTTTCTCCATAAATTTTTATTTTAATTACGATTCTTCATTTTCATTATTACTTCTGTCAGCAGGCTTACCCGGTATATCCTTTAGCCAGTCTTCTTCCGGCAAATTATCTTCATCTGCAAGCCTGTCGGTTTCTGCGCTGTTCAATGCATCAGCCTGGTCATCAATTTCATCATCCTCAAGGCTGTCAAGCTCATCAACTGTTATATCTTCCTCTTCATAGCCGGGATCATCAAAATCCAGCTTGTCATCGCCATCCGTAGCTGCTGAATATTCCATTGAATCATGTTTCAGGTCAGGCTTGTCATTATCCACCAGTATTTGTTTCTTTTTCATACAGCTTTTTTAAAAAATAAATTGAAAACTGTGCCAATTAACAGGGCTACAAACAACCGCTGTCAAACGGCGATTTATATTGAAATAATTTTTTGCATGTAACCATTTATCTATTCCCTGTAGAAACATTTTCCCGTTTGTTTTACCTTTAACTGGTCTGACCGTCCCGGTCTGACCAGTATTAAAAACAGATAACGATGCTTCAATTACATTTTCGTTTTATTTTTATCATTTCCACTTTTTTCTTTTGGCGACCATCCATTGCACAAAGGTATATTACCAGTTTTGATGAAGGCTGGAAATTTCATTTTGGTGATGCCTCTGATCCTGCAAAAGATTTTAATTATGGCATCACTACCGTTTTTGCCAAATCAGGTGCTGATAACAATACGGCGGTCTCAAAAAAATTTAATGACAACGATTGGGAAAATGTAACGCTTCCGCATGACTGGGCCGTAGGCCTTCCTTTTGTGAACGTTAAAAATTTTGATGTAATGTCGCATGGATACAAGCCTGTGGGTGGCTTGTTCCCTGCCACCAGCATCGGCTGGTACAGGAAACATTTTTCTGTTGCCGCAGCAGATTCAGGCAGGCATTTCCAATTACAATTTGATGGCATTTTCAGGAATGCCAGTATCTGGCTCAATGGTTTTTTTGTTGGTAATAACATGAGCGGCTATACCGGGAATGCATATGACATCACAGACTATATTAATTTTTCCGGCGATAATGTGCTGGTGGTAAGAGTGGATGCCACTCAATATGAAGGCTGGTTTTATGAAGGCGCCGGCATTTACAGGCATGTTTGGCTCAACACATTCGATGACCTCAATATTGTGCCTGATGGCATTTTTGCTTATTCAAATATTAAAGGAAAAAATGGAACCGTAAATATTGAAACAACTGTTCAAAACCAATCTTTCTCTCCCTCCGGTTGTTCGGTGCAGGCATTTCTTATCAACAGGGACGGAAAAGTGATTGCTTCTTCAAATGAGCAATCACTAACGGCAGGCATAAACGAAATTAAAACAGCAAAGCAAAGCGTACAGATCGCTGCGCCAAGATTGTGGTCGCTTGAAGACCCGTACCTGTACAGGGTGCTGGTACAAATAAAATCAGGCGGAAAAATTATTGATGAAAAACAGTTTCGTTTCGGCATCAGGAGCATTGACATAAAACCAGGTAGCGTTTTCTTGAACGGTAAGCATGTAAAAATTCATGGCACTAACAATCACCAGGACCATGCTGGTGTTGGCAGCGCCTTACCGGATTATTTGCAATACTATCGCATAAGGCTGCTGAAAAATATGGGTGTAAATGCTTACAGGACAAGCCACCACCCGCCCACGCCGGAATTATTGGATGCTTGTGACAGCTTGGGTATGCTGGTGATGGATGAGCAGCGTTTACTGAATAGTTCTTCTGAATACATGGGCCAGTTTGAAAGAATGGTTAAAAGAGACAGGAGCCATGCCTGTGTTTTTATGTGGTCAATTGCCAATGAAGAAGGGTGGGTGCAAACCACTTCTTATGGAAAAAGGATTGCACAAACTTTTATTGCAAAGCAAAACGAATTAGACCCCACAAGAACCTGCACTTATGCCGCCGATGTGGCCAATGTTTATCAGGGTATCAATGAAGTTATTCCCGTCCGTGGATTTAATTACAGGGAGTATGCAGTGGCAGATTATCATGCTTCCCATCCCGGCCAGCCAATTATCGGGACAGAAATGGGCAGCACCGTTACTACCAGGGGCGTGTATACGAAAGACAGCATCCGGGGTTACCTGCCCGACCAGGATATCACCGCACCGTGGTGGGCAAGCACCGCAGAAAAATGGTGGTCGCTTGCTGCCGGTAATGATTACTGGCTCGGTGGTTTTGTATGGACGGGCTTTGATTACCGCGGTGAGCCTACGCCTTATGAATGGCCCAACATCAATTCACATTTTGGCATCATGGATGTGTGCGGTTTTCCAAAAAATATTTATTACTACTATCAAAGCTGGTGGACGGACAAAGATGTGCTGCACATTTCACCTCACTGGAATTTACCGGAAAAAAGGGCCGCATGGGGAGAGAAAGAAGGTAAACCCGTGGATGTATGGGTAAACAGCAATGCAGACAACGTGGAATTGTTTTTAAACGGGAAGAGCCTCGGCAAAAAGGACATGCCACGAAACAGCCATTTGCAATGGACAGTTAATTATGAGCCGGGCAGGCTGGAAGCGGTAGCGTATAAAAAAGGAAAACGATTAACGGCAAAAGTTGAAACAACAGGACAACCTGCCGAAGTGATAGTAACGCCTTACAAAACCACGATGCTGGCAGATGGGAAAGATGTGTCTGTAATTAATATCACAGTAGTTGATAAAGAAGGCCGTGAAGTGCCGGATGCAGATAACATGATACAGTTTGCGATTGAAGGTGATGGAAAAATCATTGGCGTGGGCAACGGCGATCCCAGCAGCCATGAACCTGATAAATGCACTGATGGTGCCTGGCAAAGAAGCCTGTTCAATGGCAAATGCCAGGTAATTGTGCAGTCAACAAAAAAAGCAGGCGCCATAAAATTTGAAGCGAAAGCCACAGGGCTTTGGAAAGGCGGAACAGATATTATTACTGTTTCGCCGGGATCTGTTGCAACTGTCAGCATTGATAAAAAATATGCACTTACCGGCGGAGCGGCAAAAACAAGAGAAGCAGATAAAATGATCGGAGCCGATATCTCTTTTTTGCCTGAGCTGGAAGCAAAAGGAATAAAATTTTCTGAGAATGGCGTGGAGAAAGATCCCATACTGATCTTAAAAGAACATGGATTTAATTATATCCGCTTAAGAATATTTAACGATCCTGCAGCAGATAGTGGCTATTCCCCGCAAAAAGGTTTTTGTGACCTGAAACATACCAAACAAATGGCAAAAAGGGTAAAGGAGGCGGGCCTGAAGCTCCTGCTTGATTTTCATTACAGCGATTACTGGGCAGACCCCGGCAAACAATACAAGCCGGCGGCATGGAAAAATCTATCTTTTGATGAATTAACAACAGCCTTATATGATTACACTAAAAAAGTAATGCAGGAATTAAAAAACCAAAACACTTTGCCCGATATGGTGCAGGTGGGCAATGAGATCAACCATGGTATGGTATGGCCCGATGGCAGCGTAAGCAATTTTGACGGGATGGCGCAGCTGTTTAAAGCAGGTGTGGCAGCGGTAAAATCGGTAAACCCTGCTACGGTGATTATGCTGCATATTGCACTGGGCGGGCAAAACGATGAATCAAAATTTATCATTGATAACATGCTGGCAAGAGATGTGCATTTTGATGTGATTGGTGAATCTTATTATCCCAAATGGCACGGTACTTTGGATGACCTGCGTGATAATTTAAACGATCTTGTTAATCATTATAACAAAGACATAATAGTGGTGGAGTATTCGCAATTAAAAAAAGAAGTAAACAAGATTGCGTTTGAATTGCCCAATAGCAAAGGAAAAGGTGCCTGTATCTGGGAACCATTAAGCACCTGGGAATCTATTTTTGACTGGAAAGGAAAGTCAAATGAATTGCTGTTGCTGTATGATGAATTGGCGAAGGAATTTTTACAGAAGAGCGATTAATTCAACTTTATCACCACTCCTGCCTCCACATGTTTGAAGTTATCATTTACCCTTGATTGATTGGCATAGGCATTTTTAACCAGCCCTGTAAAGCCATAGCTGCCACCAAGTTCAAAAGCAATCCTTTTGAGCGGTGCATATTGAAGGCTGGCGCCAAATAAAATGTTCAGGCGGTTAATATCACTCATGGTAAACTTCCGGTAATCCTCAGGATTGCCTGTAAATGAATTGGGCACATTGTATACTTCGGCTTTCAGCACATATGAAGGTACCAGTCCCGCCATTAAAGAAAATTTAGTGCCCTTTAATTGCTGCTGAAAATAAACAGGCATTTGCAGCAGCTCTATATCATTGATAGTGGCATCTGTTTCCGCAAATGCGGCCGGTTTGGACACCAGGCGGTACCGGTCGTTCACTGTATTATGTGAATAATTAAGGCCGGCAGAAACGGACGCGCCGTTATCAAGCGGCCTGTTTATCCTTATACCTGCATAGTAGCCTGCCTTCCTGTTCATGCGGAAGGCATCATAGCCTGCAATGGCCTGGATAGAGATGTTACGATTAGCCAGCATGGAATGCTTCTTACGGTCAGGCGTATTCGCTTTTTTAGCAGCAGGCATGCCCTTTGGTGATGCGAACAGCGTACTTTGTCCAGGTGTTTGTTTTTTATATTCCAAAGCAAGAGGGGAGGGTGTTGCAATGAGCTTTTCAAATGCTGTTTGTTCATTAACCGGTTCGCCTGTTGAAATTTCTTCTGCTATTATTTCGCCGGCATTGGCAGCAGTTGTCGCAGCATGCTGTTTACCCCGTGCAGCCATTGTATTTTTACGGTTTGCTTCATTGCCGGTCATTGTATTGGGGTAAAAAGGCGGTTGTTTTGACTTGGAGGGCATTAACTCAACTATGTTTTTACCGGAGGTAATAACCTTGCCCGCAGCTAAAACTGTTTGTTGATTGATAGTAACAGTATGATTGTCCTCTGCATTTGCTGTGCTGCCCGCAACTGCTATGTTTTTTAACCGGCTTTCCCCGGCATTCCCGTTATTATGCTGCCATACGGACCAGGAACCAGCAATGAGCAATGCTGCGAGGGAAAGTATCCATCCAAGCGGCCTTCTTTTTTTCTTGTCTTCCTTATTAAGGGCGTCATCCATCTTTTGCCACATGGCATCTGCATTCGCAAATTCTTTTTTGCCAATCCCTGTTTTTAAAATTTTATCTATGTGAGAGTTTTCACTCATACCCGTTGCATTTTTTGAAGCAGTTCCCTTCTGCTTAATTTTTCACTTAAAATTTTTCTTGCCTTTGCCAGGTGGCTTTGCGATGTACGTTCTGCTATATCCAGCAACTGGCCGATCTCGCTGTGGTTGTATTCTTCAAACACGTACAGGTTAAATACAAGCCTGGTAGTTTCCGGCAGCAGCATCAGCAACTGCATCAGTGATTCTTCCTGGTATTTTTCTTCTATGCCATTGCTGCCGATATGAACACTGCTGGCCGGTAAAATAGTATCATCTGCCAGCGTATAATCTTTTAAAGAAATAATACGTGATTGGGTGGTATACTGCGGCCTGCTGATGTAAGTGAGGCAGCAGTTTACCACTATCCTTTTCATCCATCCTTCAAAAGAGCCTTTGCCGGTGTATTTATTAATGTGTTTAAAAATGCGGAGAAATGCGTTATTCAGCACTTCTTCTGCATCCGCCTGCGTATGCACATAGCGTATGGCAATATTCATAAACGTATTGAAATAACGGTAATAGAGAGCTTTTTGAGCAGCCCTGTTATTTGCCTTGCATCCGTCAAGCAGGTATTGCAGCGTGGGGTCCATGGTATCCCTTGCAGTTGTGTTTGAATGTAAGGTATAAATTATTTCGATACGTTGTATGGTTTGCTGGTAAAGACCGCAGCCCATATTAAAATGACGCAGCGGGGAAGAAAGATTTTTATCACACAGTTTGCCAACAAAAAAGCCACCCGTTACAACGGATGGCCTTGCTGTATAAAGTTGTTAAGGCTATGATATTTTTTCCACCTGCATATAATTCAGCTCCACAGGCGTAGCCCTTCCGAATATTTTTACCTGCACTTTCAGCTTTTTCTTTTCATCGTTCACTTCTTCCACCATACCGTTAAAGTCGTTGAACGGCCCATCAATAATTTTAATGGTTTCGCCGATAATGAACGGCTCGCTCATGGTTACGCCGCCGCCTTCTCCCATTTCATCTACCTTGCCCAGCATTTTGTTCACTTCTGCCTTGCGCAGTGAAATGATATTGCCCTTGCTACCCTTGCCATCTGTTAAAAAGTGCATTACATTGCTGATATTGCTGATGTGCTGCACCATATCATCGTTTAATTTATTGCCTGCTACTTCAATCATTACATAGCCGGGATAAAAGTTCCTTTCCCTCATCACTTTTTTGCCGCTCTGCACTTTATATACTTTTTCCACGGGAAGAAATACCTGCTTGATGATTTCACTCCAGCCATTGCGTACAATATCCTTGTCAAGGTATTCCTTGATTTTACGTTCCTTGCCGCTTACCACACGTAATACGTACCACTTGTTTTCTTTTTCCTGGACGTTTGTTTCTTCCATCATTATTTAGAATAAAGAGTAAATAAATTTAAGTGCCCCATTGGCTGCAAAGTCCATCACCCATACCAATGCAGTAATAAATAATGTGGCGCCCAGCACAATCATAGTGGATTGCTGCAACTGGTCCCATGAAGGCCAGGTTACTTTTTCCACCAGTTCTTTGTAAGAATCCCTTACGTATGCAGAAAATTTGTTCATAATAAAAGGTTTAAAGGTCTAAGGTTTAAAGTTTAGGTTTAAGGTCTTGCAACTTTAAACTTTAAACTATTAAACTTTCAACCAAAATTCAGCACGGGCACTAGGATTCGAACCCAGATCAAAGGTTTTGGAGACCCGTATGCTACCGTTGCACCATGCCCGTAAGAAAGCTAAAAGCTATCAGCGGTGGGCCAATAGCTTTTAGCGATATTTCAAAGATAGTTATTTTTCAGCTTCCAAGCTAAAAAGCTAACAGCTAAAGCTATCTTACTTGATTATTTCTGTCACCTGTCCGGCGCCTACTGTGCGGCCACCTTCACGAATCGCAAATTTCAAACCTTTTTCCATAGCGATTGGCTGGATAAGCTTTACAGTCAAGTTGGTGTTATCACCAGGCATTACCATTTCTGTACCGGCATTCAGGGTAACTTCACCGGTCACGTCTGTAGTACGGAAATAGAATTGGGGACGGTATTTGTTGAAGAATGGCGTGTGACGGCCACCTTCTTCTTTGCTCAGCACATACACTTCACCTTTAAATTCAGTGTGCGGAGTAATAGAACCGGGCTTGCAAAGAACCATACCACGGCGGATCTGGGTTTTTTCAATACCACGCAGCAGCAAACCTGCATTATCACCAGCCTCACCTTCGTCCAGTAATTTTTTGAACATTTCAACACCTGTACAGGTAGTAGCCAGGGGTTTTTCCTGCAGGCCTACAATTTCCATTGCATCACCCACTTTAATTTTACCCCTTTCGATACGGCCTGTAGCCACTGTACCACGACCAGTGATTGAGAACACGTCTTCAACACTCATCAGGAACGGTTGGTCAACCGGGCGGGGAGGAAGCGGAATGTAAGTATCAACAGCTTCCATCAATTCGTCAACTTTGGCAACCCATTTAGGTTCACCGGCCAATGCGCCTGTGGCAGAGCCCTGGATGATTGGCGTGTTGTCGCCATCAAAGCCGTAAGAAGTCAGCAATTCACGGATTTCCATTTCCACCAGTTCCAGTAATTCCGGATCATCAACCAGGTCAACTTTATTCATAAACACAACAATTTTAGGTACGCCTACCTGGCGTGCCAAAAGAATGTGTTCTTTAGTTTGGGGCATTGGGCCGTCAGTAGCAGCTACCACCAGGATAGCACCGTCCATCTGGGCAGCACCGGTAATCATATTTTTTACATAGTCAGCGTGGCCCGGGCAGTCAACGTGCGCATAGTGCCTGTTAGCTGTTTGATATTCCACGTGAGCAGTATTAATGGTGATACCCCTTTCTTTTTCTTCAGGAGCACCATCAATTTCATCATATTTTTTTGCTTCCGCCAAACCTTTTTTTGACAAAATATCGGTTATAGCGGCAGTCAAAGTTGTTTTACCATGGTCAACGTGACCAATAGTACCAACGTTTACGTGAGGTTTATCCCTCTTAAAATTCTCTTTTGCCATTGTTTATTGTTTAAATATGTGTTTTAATGCAGTTATTGTTTAAAGTCATTAACCAGAGACCAGTATTTTTCAGAGCTGTTGATGAGAATTGAACTCACGACCTCTTCCTTACCAAGGAAGTGCTCTACCCCTGAGCTACAACAGCTTAAATAGTCATCCGCCGTTGCAGGCAGGATTTTACAAAGAGCGGAAGACCGGGCTCGAACCGGCCACCTGAAGCTTGGAAGGCTACCGCTCTACCAAATGAGCTACTTCCGCTTATGATAGTTTAAGGTTTAAAGTTGAACGTTTAAGGTTAGAGATACTCAAAACTTTAAACTTATTAAACCTAAAACTTTAAACTTTTAAAGAACTGTGGGCAGTGGTGGATTCGAACCACCGAAGTCGTAGACAGCGGATTTACAGTCCGCCCCATTTGGCCGCTCTGGAAACTGCCCCTCCGCATGGTGAAACGAAAAAAATTCCAACCATACCAGAGCCGAAGACGGGAGTCGAACCTGCGACCTACTGATTACAAATCAGTTGCTCTACCAGCTGAGCTACTTCGGCAAACATTGTGTTTAAGGTTTAAAGTTGAACGTTTAAAGTTAGCCGTACTTAAAACTTTAAACCATTAAACCTGAAACTTTAAATTTTAAAAGAACTTCCATAAAAAAAATGCTGCAAAAGTGCAAGCCTTATTTTTTGGGAAGGCAAAGGTAAGTGAAAATGGTTAATACCAAAATTTTGAAAAAGATTTTTTTGCCTGTAAAACATTTTTTTGGAGAGGATAGTAAAAGAAAATTCCCGTGCAATAAAAAATCCCCCGGAAAATAACGGGGGATTTTATTCAGAGCCGCATTATATTATGCAGCCAGCTTTTCTTTCTTTCGCTTTATCTGCATTATTACTGAATCCAGCGCCACATCAAAGCTTTCTTCAAATGATTTGGAGGAATGTTTTACGAAAAAATCATACCGGGGAATATGCACTTTGATCTCTGCAATCTTGTCTTTAATGTTGTGTACCACGTTATCTAGCTTCAGGTACACATCTACTTTGGTGATACGGTCGTGAAACTGGAACAATTTGGAAAGTTTCTTTTCAACATAAGACATCAATTTAGAGTCTGCTTCAAAATGCACAGTCTGGATGTTAACGTTCATAGCAATCTGATTTTAAAAAAGTGAACAAATAAAAAATAATAGAGGGTAGCATTTAATTCATAGGCGACATGCTATTTAGAGGTTTTGGTGAAGGTTTTCATACTTCAAGGTAATAAAAACAGCTTTTAAATCCAAAAAATATTTCATTAAAACAACAGAACGCCGGATTTATTGCATAAGCCAGAAAATTATGCTTTGGGATGAGCTTTTTTATAAATATCCTTGAGCTTTTCAATGGTATTGTGGGTATATACCTGGGTGGCGGCAAGGCTGCTGTGGCCCAGCAGTTCCTTCACGGCATTGATATCGGCGCCGTTATTCATTAAATGTGTGGCAAAGGTGTGGCGCAGTATATGGGGGCTCCGCTTTTCAATAGTGGTAACATCCTTTTCTGAAAGGTATTTTTTCACTGTATTGTACACCATTTTGGGATACAGCTTTTTGCCCTTATCAGTTACCAGCACATATTCACTGTCAAAGTCCTCAAACAGTTTTCTTTTTTCGCCCATATAGGCTGCCAGTTCGCTGATCAGTTCGGCGCTTACTGGTATTATCCTTTCTTTATTGCCTTTGCCCAGCACTTTTACCTGATTGCTGTTGTTATCTACCTGCGATTCTTTAAGGCCCACCAGCTCGGCCCGCCGCATGCCGGTATGGTACAAAAGCACCATTATCAGCCGGTCTGTTTTGCCCTGCCAGCTGTCTTCAAATTCCACGTAATTGAATAATGTACCGGTTCCCTTTTCATCCACGTATTGCGGCAGCCTTTTTTTGTTTTTAGGGGAAATGATGGTGGCCATCGGGCTTGCAGTGACAGCACCCTGCCTTAGCTGGAATTTGAAAAAGGATTTGAGTGTTGATATTTTCCGGTTGATCGTCCGGGCTTCCCTGTTGTGTTCGCTTTT
>JBEHYP010000069.1:0-20051 GCA_048498115.1 Bacteroidota bacterium
TCGCCGTGCAGCAACTGCATCATCGCGACCTGGTTGCCGAGCACGGTCCAGGTCGAATGACGCTCCCGCAACAGTCGCTCCAGCCAGGGATGTATTTGAACCGGGCCGGCACATGCAGCTTGCATTACCTGAAAGCAGCGTGAGCACGGGTATAGACAAAGCAGCGCTTACGGTGAAGGATTTCTTTTACCATGTTTTTCCTGCCAGCGCTGTTGATGCCATGGCAAAAAATGAAATATTGCAGATAGTGGTATTCTCGCTTTTCTTTGGCGTGGCTGCTGCTGCTTTGGGCGATGTGGCAAAACCCGTGGTAAAAGCATTGGATGCCATTGCGCATATCGTATTGAAAGTAACGGCCTACATTATGCGCAATTTTGCCCCGCTTGCTGTATTCGGCGCTATGACGGCGATTGTGGCCAAACAGGGCATTGGCATTTTAAAAACTTATTCTGTTTTTATAGGTGAATTTTATTTTGCATTGCTCTTACTATGGCTGTGCCTGGCATTTGCAGGCTTCCTGTTTATAAAGAAAAGGGTATTTACACTGCTGCGGAGAATGAAAGAACCGGCACTCCTTGCCTTCAGCACTTCCAGCAGCGAAGCGGCTTTTCCCAAAACGATGCTGGAACTGGAGCGCTTTGGTTGTAAGGATAATATTGTAAGCTTTGTTTTGCCATTGGGTTATTCGTTCAACCTTGACGGCAGCATGATGTACATGACTTTTGCATCGTTGTTTATTGCGCAGAGCTATGGTATGCACATTCCTGTTGCCACGCAGCTAACCATGCTGCTGGTGCTGATGCTCACCAGCAAAGGCATAGCAGGTGTGCCAAGGGCCTCCCTGGTAGTGATAGCAGGTACGCTGGCTACATTCAACATTCCCGAAGCGGGTATTGCGTTGCTGCTGGGCATTGACCCGCTGCTGGATATGGGCCGCAGCGCCACTAATGTTATAGGTAACAGCATTGCCACAGCCGTGGTGAGCAAATGGGAAGGGCAATTAGGAGAAGCAAATGATCAATAGCTTAGTTAAATCATTATGATGATAAAGAAATTTTTATTGTGCTGTTTTTTGCTTTGCGTAACTGTTGCAGGCTACCCGCAACCTTTGCAACTGGTTATTCAAAACCAGTATGAAACACCGGTGAAAAATGCGGTGGTAACCGTTGTATCCAGCGGGCAGCAATTTACCACTGATGAAAAAGGAAAAGTGATCATCAATGCCAATGCAGGGGACCTTATAAAAATTGACCACGAAAGTTATGACAGCACTGCAGTGCCTTTGCAAAACATAAATAAAGGCGTGCTGAAAATACAGAAGCATTTTAGCTGGGTGGATTTGATTACGCCGATGTTTTATATTGTAAACGGCGGGTTATGGTTCCTTCTTTTTATCGTCTTTGCAGAAACAGGCTTGTTTGCCGGCTTTTTTTTACCGGGAGACAGCCTGCTTTTTATTGCAGGCATTTACAACAGGGAGCTGGTGGAAACAGTGTTTCCTTTTATCCAGCATGATCTTGCACAATTATTAATGCTGTGGCTGCTCATTTCTGCTGCCGGTATTTTGGGCAATATGGTTGGTTACTGGTTTGGCAGGAAAGTGGGGCCTTCGATGTATTCATGGAAAGACAATTTGCTGTTCAAACAAAAGTATTTGCAGGAGGCCCATGATTTTTATGAGAAGCATGGCGGCGGCGCCATCGTGATAGCGAGGTTCCTGCCGATAGTAAGAACATTTGCACCTATAGTAGCCGGCATTGTTCAGATGGATAAAAAGAAATTTAGTTTTTACAACATTGCCGGTTGTGTTGCATGGGTCTTCAGCATGCTGTTTGCAGGCCACTTTTTACAAAAATGGATTTATTCCCAATTTGATTTTAATTTAAAAGAACACCTTGAAGTAATTGTAGTGGGTATTGTGCTGGTAACTACGGCTCCTGTATTTTTAAAATTATTTTTCAGCAAGAAAAAGAAACCATAAACCAAACAGACTCGCCTCTCATGAGCAAATCATCTAAATCCATCCTCACCATCACGGTGCTGGTAGCCGCATTGGGTTATTTTGTAGATATCTACGACCTGCTGCTTTTTTCCATTGTACGGGTGGAAAGCCTGAAAGAGCTGGCAGGCCACAGCGACCCTCTTTTAATAAAATCCAAAGGTGAATTTATCATCGGCATTCAGATGATAGGGCTGCTCATTGGCGGCATCATCTGGGGAATAATGGGAGACAAAAAGGGAAGGCTGAGTGTGTTATTCGGCTCTATCATCTTATACTCCGTAGCAAATATTTTCAATGGCTTTGTACAAACCACCGGGCAGTATGCTTTGGTAAGGTTTATAGCAGGCATAGGCCTTGCCGGCGAATTGGGCGCAGGCATAACACTGGTATCTGAACTCATCCATAAAGATAAGCGGGGATTAAGCACATCACTGGTGGCGGGCATCGGGTTAACGGGTGCCGTTGTTGCATTTTTCGTGGCAAAAAATTTCGGCTGGCGCATTTGTTATTTTATTGGCGGCGGACTGGGCTTTGGTTTACTCCTGCTGCGTATCTCGGTTTTTGAAAGCACTATGTTCAATGCCATAAAAGAAAAAAATGTAGTGCGTGGAAATTTCCTGATGTTCTTTGATAACCCCCGGCGTTTTAAAAAATATTTATTCTCTATTTTACTCGGCCTGCCCACCTGGTATGTCATTGGTATTTTAATAACCTTTTCCAGGGAATTTGCAGAAAAAATGAACGTGAACGGAATCATAGAGCCGGGCAAAGCGGTGATGTTTGCCTATGCCGCTATTTCTGTTGGTGATGTGGCTGCAGGGTTTATCAGCCACTGGCTGAAGAGCCGTAAAAAAGCGATCTTCCTGTTTTATATCCTTACCGCGGCCGGCATCGCCTGGTTTTTCAATTTAAATAACCAAAGCGCAGGTACTGTGTATGTGGTGGCTGCTTTTCTCGGCTTTGGTACGGGCTTTTGGGCCTTATTTGTTACAATGGCGGCAGAGCAATTTGGTACTAACCTGAGGGCCACTGCTGCTACTACGGTTCCCAATATGGTGAGAGGATCGCTGCCGCTCGTGCTGGCATTATTCAACTGGTTGCAGTCACTTTCATTCAGCTATATCAATGCAGGCTGGATTACGGGAACAGTGGTAATGCTTATCAGTGTGGTAGCCGTTGCATTTACGGAGGAAACTTTTGGCAAAGACCTTAACTATACTGAATCCTGATTAAGTTTGTTGCTGTTAATTTATTTCTAAACTGCCTTCCGGGCTTTTACAGGATTGATTTTTTCTGTTGTTTTACAATATGAAAAACCTGTTCCGTTTCTGTTTTATTGCATTGCTGCCTGCTGTATCATTGAATGTTGCAGCACAAAAGATCCAAGCCAGCCTCACCGTGCTTACTGATGCGCCGGACAACGACCATATCATTTATGATAAACAACGCAGGCTCACAATAGAAGATTTTAAAGGAACGCCTGATGCAGGCAGCGGTGCAGTGGCCATTACTACATCCGGTTTTATGTTCAAAGCAGGCTATCACAGTGCCAACGGGAAAAGCGTATTGAATATAAGTGTGTACTGCAGCTTTGATAAGCAAACATCCTGGATGAAAGAAAAAGGGAAGAACGCATACATACTGGCCCATGAGCAGCACCATTTTGATATAAGCTATCTGGGTATGCTGCAATTCATGAAAAAAGTGCGGCATACCAAATTTAAAGAAGACGGGTATATGCAGCAGCTGAAAGATATGTATTATGAAACCACCACGGCTATGGAGCAGCTTCAAAACCAATACGACACAGAAACCCACAACGGCATATTAAAGGACAAACAGGCGGAATGGGAAAAGAAAATTGATGAAGAACTTGCATCCCTGTCTTCTGAAAACAGTTAGGCCTTCCCGGTAGTAATACACAGTACGAAGTTGTCCACCCAAAGGCGAAAGTTGACGCAGCGGCAAAGGGTTATTCCCGGCGGCTTAATAATTTTTTTATGTCTTTTCGTGGAATTAAACCTGCTGCTTTTTCTTTTGTAAAAAATCCTCAAATGCTTTTAAACCAAAGCTGCTGAGGTTATTCTCTTTTTGCACCAATGCTTTTTGTGCCACCAGCACACCGTAGCGGATATCATCAAAGCCCTCCACAAAATGGGCATCGGGATTGATGGAGATCAAAACATTTTTCTCCAGCGCATAATCAATATGCCGCCAGTCAATATCAAGGCGGTTGGGATGTGCATTCAGTTCTATCACCACGTTATTGGCAGCACAGGCATCAATGATTTTTTTATGATCCACGGGATAACCTTTCCGGCTTAATAATAACCTGCCCGTCATGTGGCCCAGAATGGTGGTATAGGGATTTTCAATGGCTTTAATCAAACGCATCATGGCTTTTTCTTCCGGCATTTTTAAATTGGAATGCACAGAGGCGATTACCAGGTCAAAAGTAGAAAGTATGCTGTCGCTGTAATCAAGGCTGCCATCATTCAAAATATCGCTTTCAATACTTTTAAAAATTTTAAACGGCGCCAGTTTGCTGTTGAGCTCATCAATATAGCGGTGCTGTTCTTTTACTCTTTCTTCGCTGAGGCCTTTGGCATAGCCGGCGCTTTTGCTGTGGTCGCTTATCACCAGATATTCAAAACCTTTTTCAACAGCCGCACTGGCCATTTTTTCAATGGTGTGGCTGCCATCGCTCCAGTCGCTGTGGCTGTGGATGATGGCTTTAATATCGGCTGGCTGTATCATTGCCGGCAATGCCCCCTGCTTTGCTTTTTCAATGATCGCTGCATTTTCCCTCGCATAAGAAGGAATGAAATGCAACCCCACGCTTTCAAACAGCGCTGTATCACCATTGCCTTTTATCCTGCTGAAGTCAGCATTGGGAAAGGCTTTGTCAAAGGCTTCTGTAAATGCAGCGCTGCCGGAAGTATTGAACAAGCGCCGGCTAAAGTTTTCTGTGCCGGTATATAGCCGCAGGCGCAGGCCATTGGTGAGCTTGTATAATAAAGTATCCTGCTTTTCTTCCAGCAGCTCCGGCGGGTTGGCGCTGATAAATGCTGGCTTGATCAGGTCATTGCTGCCGTTCACCACGTACTCCAGTTCGTCTATTACTTCCAGTTGTCTTTTGAAAGCGCCTGTTACAAATACATTGCCTGCTGAAAATAGTTTTTCAAGATAAGCGCTTATCTGCGGCTCCACTGCTTCTACCTGGTGATATAGAAAGCTTCCTTTGTTCCTGAAATAAAATTCAATAGCTTCTTTTACGTTCTGCTGTGTTATCTCGCCAAAGCCTTTGTACAGCTTCAAGCGGTTCTCTTCACAGGCATATAATAATTCACCCAATGTTTCAATGCCCATCTCTTTCCAGATCGTTGCAATTTTTTTCGGGCCGATACCTTTAATTCCCAGCATTTCAAAAATGCCTTCCGGTGTTTTTGCAATCAGGTCCGTAAGTATTTTTAATTCTCCTGTTTCCAATAATTCAATCACTTTTTTGGCGGTTGATTCACCGAAACCTTTTACGGAAAAAATATTTTCTTTCGGCATTTCTGCCAGTTGAAAAGGTAATTTATCAATATTGAATGCCGCTACGGAATAGCTCTTTGCCTTAAAAGCATTCTCGCCATGCACATCCATCAGCTTTGATAAAAGAGAAAAATTATCCGCTATTTGTGAGTTATCCATACAACAAAAAATTGAAATAAAAAGCAGTGAAGAAACTGCCGGTAACTGCAAAGCTAGTACTTGAAAAACGGGCCCGGGCAAACTAACGGCAGGGGATAGTGGCAATCCGCTGAAACCCGCGCCCAACAAAAAGTCCCGGCATTGCCAGGACTTCTTGTTATTAATTTTTTCTTTTGAAAAAAATTATTTTTTCTTAGCAGCTTTTTTAGCGGCTTTTTTAGGAGCGGCTTTCTTAGCGGCTTTTTTAGGAGCAGCTTTTTTAGCTACTTTTTTTACAGCTTTTTTAGCTACTTTTTTAGCAGCTTTTTTTGCAGTTGCCATGTTTTTAAAATTTAATGGTTAGTAAATAATGCACTAAAAATAAAAACATTTTTTAATCTGCCAAAAAAAATTTTATTTTTTTAAGCGGTGGCTTCTGCTGCATTAACGGAAACAAAGTTCTTATCTCCTTTCCCTTTTTTAAATTCTACCACACCATCAGTTAATGCAAACAGTGTAAAGTCCCTGCCAACACCAACATTTTTTCCGGGGTGATAAACAGTGCCACGCTGGCGAACGATGATGTTACCTGCAATAGCGGCCTGCCCGCCAAAAATTTTCACACCTAATCTTTTGCTTTGTGAATCGCGGCCGTTCTTTACCGAGCCTTCACCTTTTTTATGTGCCATTGTATTTTAAGTTTTGAGTTGAGAGTTGAGAACGGAGAGTTACAATTCATAACTCATCATTCATAACCCATAACTTTTTATTAAGCGATTTCAGTTACTTTAATTTGGGTGTACTGTGTACGGTGCCCGTGTTTTTTGCGGAAGCCTTTCCTTCTTTTCATTTTAAAGGCTATCACTTTATCACCTTTCACCAGTTCGTTCAGTATTTCTGCTTTTACTACCGCTTTTACGTCTTTGCCTGCGGCTACTTTTCCTGAATTGTCGGTGAACAACACTTCAGCGAACTCAACTTTATCACCAGTGTTACCTGCAATATGCGGTACATAAAGGCTGTCACCGGCTTTTACTGTAAATTGCTGACCGGCTATTTTTACTACTGCTAACATATATCCCAAATTTTAGGACGGCGAAGGTAAAGCATTTCTGCTAAAAACTGTATATTTTTTAAGGCCTTTTTCCCGGGGAGTGGATATTTTGACCTGTTTTACCGGTTTTTGAAGCCTTTCCCGGCAATTTTTAACCGGCTAAAGGGTTTATATTCGCAGGCGGAGTATGAAAAAACTGCCCTTTCCTCTCAATATTATATATACTATTTATGCCCTGGTGCTTTTTCTTGCCTGCATGTTCCTCGTTTTTCCACTGGTGATTGGGGCTTCTTTTTTTGGCAAAGTCAGGGGTGGCAATTTCATTTACAGGCTTTGCCGGTTGTGGACGGATATCGTATTCCTGCTTTGCGGCATATACCACCGCACTTATTTTGAAACGCCGCATGATGCCGCCCGGCAGTATGTATTTGTGTTCAACCATATTGCTTATATAGATATACCTTTTATATTCAAAGCCATCCGCCGGCAGCATTTTCGTGTGCTGGGAAAAGCGGAAATGGCTAAAATACCTGTATTCGGCTTTATCTACCGTCAGGCAACAGTAATGGTGCAGCGGGACAGCCCTGAAAAAAGAGCGCAGAGTGTGCGGCAGTTAAAATCTGTTATTAATAAAGGCATTTCTGTGGTGATTGCACCGGAAGGCACTTTTAATATGACACACCGGCCGCTGAAAGATTTTTACGATGGCGCCTTCCGGGTAGCAATAGAAACGCAAACACCCATTAAGCCCATTTTGTTTCTGGATGCGTATGACAGGATGAACTACATAAGCATTTTTTCATTAACGCCGGGACGATCAAGGACGGTGTACCTGGAAGAAGTAAAAGTGGAAGGGCTTACCTTAAGCGATTTGCCTTTGCTGAAGGACAAAGTGTATAAGATGATGGAGGAAAAGCTCATTGCTTATAAAGCCTCATGGATTAAGGCATAATTATGTTTTACATTTGAAAAGATTTTGCAACCAGCATTTTTCCTGGGCATAGCCGAAGGATTCATGGCATTATCGTTGTATCTCCCGATAGCTATCGGGTTATTTATACTTTTAATTTTTATGACATCTTTATTTTCCCGGTATTTGCTTGTAACTTATACCGGCGGCATATCATGAATAGCGCCAGCACAATATCACCATTGGAATTACCTGCTGAGAAGATTGTTTCTTACGCAGAAGTGATCCTCCCATTGGCTTTGCCCACTACCTACACTTACGCGGTTACTGAAAATTTTATTGATAAGGTACAAGCGGGCTGCCGGGTGGAAGTGGCGCTCAAAAATAAACGGTATGCAGGTATAGTAAAAAACATCAGCAGCAAACGCCCTGCTTACGAAACAAAACCCATCCTGAATGTACTGGATGAGCAGCCGGTGCTGTACCTGCAGCAATTGCAATTGTGGAACTGGGTAAGCAGCTATTATATGTGCAGCGAAGGCGAAGTGATGGCTGCGGCGTTGCCTGCCCATTTTAAGCTGAGCAGCGAAACGATTATTTTGTTCAACGAAGAATACGGGGACGATTTCAGCGATTTGGGCAATGATGAATACATGGTGGCAGAAGCCTTGCTGCTGAAAAACCAGCTCAACCTTACCGAAGTACAGCAAATACTGGACATAACGCATGTGTATCCTGTAATAAAAAGCCTGATTGAAAAAAAGGTTTGTACTGTGTGGGAAGCATTAGGTGAACGTTATAAAGCAAAAAAAGAAAACTACGTTGTTCTTAACCCGCAATACAACAATGATGATGCTTTGAGTGATTTACTCAACAACTGGACAAAAGCGCCAAAGCAAATGGAGCTGTTACTGGCTTACCTGCATTTAATAAAAACAGAAGGCGAAGTAATACAGGCAGAATTGTTAAAAAAATCCAACGCCACTGCGGCACAGCTAAAAGGACTGGTTGACAAACAAATCTTATTGATTGAAAAGAGAAGTGTTGACAGGTTGCCTTCGTTGCCCAAGGCGATGCAAACGGATTTTCAATTAAGTGCTGCACAGCAAACAGCCTTGCAACAGGTGCAGCATCACCTTGAAGAAAAAAATATTTGTTTGCTGCATGGCGTTACGGGCAGCGGCAAAACGCAGGTGTACATCAAGCTGATCGAGCAATATTTTAATAAAGGAAAACAGGTGCTGTACCTGCTGCCGGAAATTGCGCTGACCGCACAAATGATACGCCGCCTGCAAATGCATTTCGGCGGTAACATTGCTATTTATCATTCCAAATTCAACAATAACGAACGGGTAGAACTGTGGAATAAGATCCGCTCCGGCGAAACAAGAATTGTGCTGGGCGCCAGGAGCGCTTTGTTCCTTCCTTTTAAAGAATTGGGACTGATAGTGGTGGACGAAGAACATGACAGTTCTTTTAAACAATTTGACCCGGCGCCAAGGTATAATGCAAGAGATGCGGCGGTTTATTATGCTTCGCTGTTTCCGGCCGGTACCGAAGGGCAGGCCGGCATTAATAGTACAGCAAAAGTTCTATTAGGCAGCGCCACGCCCTCGATAGAAACTTATTTCAATGCACAGAAAGGAAAGTATGCCTTGGTGGAGCTGAATGAACGCTTTGGGGGCATGCTGCTGCCTGCTATTGAAATGATAGATACAAGAAAAGTGGCACAGAAAGGAAAGATAATGCTGTCGCCACAATTGAAAGAAGCGGTGGAAAAAACAGTGGCTGCTGGCAGGCAGGCCATTTTATTTCAAAACCGGCGGGGCTATTCGCCTTACCTGATCTGCGGCACCTGTGGTTATTTGCCGCAATGCAAAAATTGTGATGTTACTTTAACGCTGCACAAATTTTCCAATAAGCTGCATTGCCATTATTGCGGCACCACCTATCCTAAATTGGTGGAATGCCCCGCCTGCGGTACGGTGAACTGGATGGAGAAAAATTTCGGCACGGAAAAAATTGAAGAGCTTATTGAAACAGAATTCCCTTCATTGAAAGTAGCGAGAATGGACGTGGATTCGGTGAAAGGAAAAACAGCGCATGATACCCTGATAAAATTATTTGAACAACAACGCATAGACGTGCTGGTAGGTACACAAATGGTGGTAAAGGGGCTGGACTTTGAAAAGGTAGGATTGGTGGGTGTGCTGGATGCTGATGGTTTATTAAGCTTTGCTGATTTCAGGGTGAACGAAAGGGCTTTTCAACTGATGGAACAGGTGAGCGGCAGGGCAGGAAGAAAAGATGAGCAGGGAAAAGTGATGATACAAACATCGCAGGTGAACCATCCCATACTGCAATTTGTACAACAGCATGATTACAAAAAAATGTACGAATTTGAGCTGGAAAACAGGAAGCAGTTTTTTTACCCGCCGTTCAGCCGCATCATTAAAATAACGCTGAAGCATAAAGTAAAAGAAACGGTGGATGCAATTGCATATAAACTAGCAGATACCCTGCACAAAGACCTGAAAGATTTTGTAGTAGGCCCTGCCGCCCCGGTGGTAGGGCGTATCCGCAACCAGTATTTAATGGAGCTGCTGATAAAGCTGCCGCTGGATATGAAACGGATAGAAAAGTACAAGCAGGTTATCAGGAATCATTTTAATTTGCTGCAAACAGAAAACCGCTTTAAAAGCGTGGTGATGATCGCCGATGTGGATGCACAGTAACAATTATCAGTGATCGGTGGTCGGTCGTCAGTGGCCGGTGGTTTCTTTTCAACTTATAATTATGCAAATACTTCAAAATATTTCCCTCAAAAAATACAACAGCTTCGGCATTGATGTAAATGCAGCCCGCTTCAGTATATTTCAAACTGCAGATGAAGTGAAAGAACTGCTTGCCCAGCAGTTAGCAGTAAACAGTAAACCGTTAATACTTGGTGGTGGCAGTAATATTCTATTTACCCAAAATTATAATGGCCTGGTGCTGAAAAATGAGATTGGTGGTATTGAAAAAGTGAAAGAAGATAACGGGCATGTGTATGTGAAAGCGGGGGCGGGAGTGAACTGGCACAGCTTTGTGCTGCATTGTATTGAAAACGATTGGGCAGGTGTTGAAAATTTATCATTGATACCGGGTAATGCCGGTGCTTCGCCGATGCAGAATATCGGGGCCTACGGCGTGGAGATAAAAGATGTTTTTCATGAGCTGGAAGCACTGCACATTGAAGATGGCAGCATGGTAACCTTTAATTTGAACGATTGCGCTTTTGGCTACCGGGAGAGCGTGTTCAAAAGAAAATATAAAAACCAGTTCATTATTATATCTGTTACCTGCCGGCTGAATAAACAACCAACTTTTAATACTTCTTACGGCGCTATAGAACAGGAACTGGAAAAAATGAATGTGAAAGAATTAAGTATCCGTGCTATTTCCAATGCGGTTATCAATATCCGCAGCAGCAAACTACCCAATCCTTCAGAAATTGGCAATGCCGGTAGTTTTTTTAAAAACCCGGAAGTGCCGAAAACCTTATTTGATGAATTAAAAATTGACTATCCCAATATTGTTGGTTATACATTGGAAAACGGCAATATAAAATTAGCTGCCGGTTGGTTAATTGAGCAATGTGGATGGAAAGGCTACCGCAAAGGTGATGCTGGTTGCCATAGCAAGCAGGCGCTTGTATTGGTAAATTACGGCAATGCGGCAGGTGAAGAAATTTTTGCGCTTAGCGAAAAAATTATCGAAAGTGTAAAAGAAAGATTTGGAGTGGAATTGGAAAGGGAGGTGAATATTGTGTGACAGTATCGAAAATAAAATATAAAGCCCCCGTATCAAACAGGGGCATCACAAAAATCTCTATCAATTATCAATAACGGCCACCCGGTTTAAAACCACCCGGCTTATTAAACCCCGGTTTATTAAAACCTCCGGGTTTGCTGAAGCCACCGGGCCTCGGGCTGCTGCTTCCACCACTACCGCCGGGGCGATCTTCGGCTGCTTTTACCACCAACGGCTTTTTACCAAGTGAAATATCATTCAAACTTTCAATTGCATCTTTGGCTTCTTCTGTTACAGGCATTTCAACAAAACCAAATCCTTTGCTTTTTCCTGTTTCTTTATCAATGGCTACTTTGGCAGAGAGTACAGTTCCAAATTTTTCAAAAATTTCTTCTAGTTCAGCATCATCAAGATCATAGGGTAAGCCGGCTACAAAAATTTTCATTTCAAATAATTTTCGGTAAAAGTAAGGAGTTTAGCGGAGCAACAAGATTAATAAATTTTATTTTTCCGGCTTTTTTAAAAGCAATGCAGCTACTGACTGATTTTCAAAGAAGAAGGTTGCGCCGGTATAAAAAAATGGGGTGAGCAAAGTCCACCCCATTCATAGAGTATTTAAAACTGCATTGTTATTGGTTTACTTTAAGGCTGCCGCCGGTGGCCACGGTTACGCTGGCACCGGGCTGCACCGTAATGGTTTTGCAATTGGCAACTACACCATTTGCAATCACAGGTTCAAAAGGCCTGTTGGCCGGTATTATTACAGGCGTGCCGGCTGCAGGCACTGTATTGGTTGACCAGTTAGCTGCATTATTCCAGGCAGTGCTTACGTTGCCCACCCACTGATTGGCATTGCTGTTGAGTGTGCCGCCGGTAAAGTCCACTTCGTTATCATGGCCCCAGGCGCCGTATTCATCAAGGCTGCGTATGCCGAGCTTATGGTTGCCGTTTGGCACTGTAGAAATATCTGCATCAAAAATTAAATTGGAAATATTGGTAGCGGCAGTAATAGTAACCGGTGTGCCGTGCCCATAGCCGGGATCGGTGTCAATAAAATATTCTACCCTTACTACTTTAGGTTGCGGTGTTGCTGCAGTGCCGGTATAGGGTTTTAAAAATATCCACTTATTATCAAGGCTCCAGGCGCCGTTTGCATCCCTGCTTCTTACACCAACAATATGCACTCCCTGGCGTAACGGTGCAAGATCAATATTGATAGCAAGGTTGGGCAAATTTTGTGCGGCAGAAATGGTAATGGGCGTTGCATTGCCGTAGCCGGGGTCATTGTCCAGGAACCATTCCACCCGGTTGATGTTCGGTTGTGGTGTTGCACCGGTATTGGGATAAGGTTTTAAGAACAGCCACTTGTTGTCAAGGCTCCAGGCACCATTAGCATCCCTGCTTCTTATGCCAACAATATGCACGCCCTGGTTCAAAGGCGCAAGATCAATATTGATAGCAAGGTTTTGCAAATTGGTGCCGGGGCTGATACTTAACGCGGTTGCATTGCCATAGCCGGGATCATTGTCCATAAACCATTCTACCCGGTTAATATTTGGTTGTGCTGTTGCGCCTGTGTTGGGATAAGGTTTTAAGAACAGCCATTTGTTATCATGGCTCCAGGCACCATTGGCATCCCTGCTTCTTATGCCAACAATGTGCACACCCTGCGACAGGGGCGTAAGATTGATATTGACAGAAAGATTGGGCAGGCTGGCTGCCGGGCTGATGCTCAGTGCAGTTGCATTGCCATAACCGGGATCGTTATCTAAAAACCATTCCACCCGGTTGATATTGGGCTGTGCGTATGCATACTGCCACAGCAATACCAGCGGAATGATTTTTTTATACAATGTACATTTCATTTTTTCCATTTTTATACACTCAAAAAATAGTCAATTAATTGTTGCCCCTTGTGCTTAAATTAATTTGTATGCTGCTGCCTGGTGGGTTGTTTCCCTGCGGTGAATTGAGTATATAAATAGTGGGAATAGTTGGTATAGTGGAAAGCTTGTAAGGATAATTACCGGTGAACATACCGATGGCTGTGCCGCCGTTTCCTGCGGTAAGCGCCGGGCTGCCTGCTTTTAGCTGGAACCTTGCATCGGCGCTGCTGCTGCCAATTAAAGGAAATGCTGTAAAAATATTGGCTGCATTGGCAACGGGCGTAATCGTATTGCCGGTGCCTGCACCCCATGTTTGTGCAGGCCCGTTGCCTGCCTGCAGGGCGAGGTTGTAATTGAATATGCTGTTGCCGCCATTACTAAAATAAAAGTAATTATAATTATTTGCGGCGGCTGCGTTGCTGTAAGCGGCAAAGATATTATTCTGCAAAAGATAGGCCCCGGCCCCCAGTTCAATGTTGGTATTATCTGATAAGACTGTGCTTCCGCCGTTTAGTGAATTTGTATTTTGAGTATTGTCCCACGCCCATACGTTGTTAGATATATTGCCATTGTACGTATTTCCTGAAGCAGTGTAAAAAACAGTTATAAGGTTATTGCTGATGTTCATGTTGGTGCAACTGGAATTATTGGCATAATAGTTTTGTATCCTTACCCGGTAATTTTGCAGCACCTGCAGGTTACTGATGCTGTTGGGTGAATTGCTTGCAGCGATGTAAACAAATATTTCCCTGTTCCTTTTAATGGTAATATTGTCAGCATTGATGTACACAGTGCCCCCGTTCATGCCCATTACCACGCTGCCTTCGCTGCCGGTACTGAACGTAATGCTGCCAATAGTGGCAATGCCCGGGAAAGCCTGCAGGCGGGGATTGCCTTTGGGCGTGCTGGTAGAATCCAGCCAGTTGCCAGGCCCGATGATGGTAAGCTTCTTTGAAATGGTGCCGTTAACGGCAGTGTTGGGAAACATTAATATGGTATCTCCCGATACAGCAGCAGTGCTGGCTGCATCAAAGCTGGTATAGTCTGTTCCGGATATGGGGCTGGCAAAAAATCCCACCCTGCGTATTTTGGCATCGGTAACTGATGCCCCCAGTAAAACAATTACAAACAGTAAGGCAAATTTTTTCATTGTAAAGCTTTTTTATTTTATGATTTTGTTTAAACAGCCGTCAGGTATTCCGGAGGAAAGATTGGATATGCAGGCAGATATAATACCATGCAGCATCGCTGTGTATTACGGCAGTAAACTTAGTGAGTTAAAAAAGCACGGCAGGAATGGAATTAGCGAACGGTTATCCTAATTTATTTACCGGTAGCAGGAGAGGTTTATAAGAAAAAGGTAAAAAATTGAAATGACAAAGAAAAACCTTTACAACACCCGGTCAATTATATGCCGGGTGCAGTAAAGGTTGAATATACATCCTGTATTAAAGTACAATTACGCTGTTGCTGCCGCCAAATTCATTGGCAATTTCTTTATCAGCTTCAGGCTCATTCAGCCACTGTGTTTCGTTCACGAGGTATTTAAACTGGTGTTCAGAGTTTTTAGGAAGGGAAACATCTGCAGTAAAGGAACCGTCTTTTTTCCTGCTCATGATAACGGCGTTTTCCCAGTCGCTGTTCAACCCCAGTATTTCAACAGTTTCAGCATTGTCCACGTTAAAAGTGAATTTTACCTTGCAGTAGTCTTTGGTTTTGTAATACGTCTTTTGTATCATAGTATGGTGTTTTGTTTAGAAAAACTTTCAGCCCTTAATACCACGTATGGAAAAAGGTAACCTTTCCGCAACCGGTTATTCTGTGGATAAGTTGTTTTATGGGCGGGTTAACCATTGCCAATAATATAAAATTCACTGGCCGTCATTGTATTCTTTCAAATATTGGTTAAACCTTTCATAACATTTTTTGTGGAAAAACTTGCCAAACCCTGAATTATGGTATTTTTGGCGCTAATAAATTGTTTAAACCGCCTCCCGGTTTAAAATTAATAAATAAAGCCGGGGCAGGTGCCGGTTAACTTTAAAATAACAGTAATAATAAAATTATACGTATGAGTATCGGCTGGGTTCTTTTTATATTGGCTGTCCTTGGCTGGCATATAGGTTTGTATGGCATGTTTAAGAAAGCAGGTATTGAAGGGTGGAAAGCTTTTATCCCTTTGTACAATACCTGGTGCATGGTGGACAAAATGAAACTGCCGAAATACTGGTTCTTTCTCCAGCTGATACCGATAGCAGGACAGTTCATCACCATCTGGATCACCATAAAATTTGTAGAGCATTTTGGCCGTTTTGGTGTGGGGCACCATGCGCTGACGGTTTTTGTGCCTTTTCTTTATTTTCCTTACCTCGGCTTCTCAAAAAATGAAAGGTATGCGGGCGAAGCCGTAGTGAAGAACTATAAAAAGAGCGGCTTACGGGAATGGATAGACGCAGCCGCATTTGCCGTGGTGGCGGCCACACTTATCCGCACTTTTGTTTTTGAAGCCTACACTATTCCCACACCTTCCGAAGAAAAAACATTATTGGTAAATGATTTTTTATTTGTAAGCAAATGGGCTTATGGCCCGCGCATTCCCAATACACCGATTGCCATGCCGTTTGTGCACCATACTTTACCCCTCATTAATAAAAAAGCGTATGTGGAATGGATACATATACCTTATACAAGGTGGTTCCCCTCCCCGGTAAAGCGTAACGATGCGGTGGTATTTAACTTCCCGGAAAATGATACGCTGATAAATGATGAAGAAAATTTCGGCTCCAAAGTAACCTATTACGATGCTGTAAGGGCATGGGGCAGGGATGCTGTATGGAACCAGTTTGGTGATATTATCATAACACGGCCCGTAGATAAAAGGGAAAATTTTATCAAGCGCTGCGTGGCCATTGCCGGTGATTCATTGCAGATTGTTAATGGCGTTGTTTATATCAATGGAAAGCCGCAGGAAGTTTTTCCCCAATCGGAACGGATGTATAAAGTGGCTGATCCCAAAAACTTTTTTCCCAACGAAGATAATTTAAGCGCAATGGGTATCCATATCAGGGAAGAGCAGGGCGACATCAGGCAGGAACAGCCCGGTGAAGTGCTGGTGAATATTACCAATGAGGAGTGGGCTAATCTCAGTGCAGCCGATAAAGCTAAATTTACAATTTATATAGAGCCGCCCACGGCCAGGTTATTTCCTTATTACAATGCAGCGTCCAATTGGGGCCCTGATAACTATGGCCCGATATGGATCCCTGCAAAAGGCGCTACCATCCACCTGGATAAGGATAATTATATACGCTACCAGCGCTGCATAAGAACCTATGAAGGGAACCTGGATTTTGAAATGAAGGGAGATAAGTTTTACATCGGTGGCAAAGAAGTTACCAGCTATACGTTTAAAATGAATTATTACTGGCTGATGGGGGACAACAGGCACAATTCACTGGACAGCCGCTTCTGGGGATTTGTGCCGGAAGACCATGTGGTAGGCAAGGCATCCATCATCTGGTTTAGCTGGGAAAAAGGCCCGCGCTGGAACCGCCTTTTCAAATCAATAAAATAAATTGCAGTATACTTTTAATAAGTGCTTATATTTATAGCTGATTAAAACCACAAAGTTGCCTTTGTGGTTTTTGTTTCCGGGCCGGTAAGTGAGACCGGAATTAAATTTTCAGTATGGAAGTAAAACAAGTTCAGTTTTCATTGGAAGTGTATCAATCTGCCGCAGAATTGCCTGAAGCAGATGCTACCTTGCTGAATGAAGCAAAGCAGGTGGCAAAAGTGGCGTATGCACCCTATTCAAAATTTTTTGTAGGCGCTGCTGCCAGGCTGGCCAATGGTGTTATCATCAAAGGCACTAACCAGGAAAATGCTTCTTACCCTGTGGGCATTTGCGCAGAGCGTACATTGATGTCTGCTGCCGCCACACAGTATCCGGGTATTGCTATTGATACAATGGCCATCAGCTATGATAATAAAGACGGTGAAAGCACCCGGCCTGTTTCCCCCTGCGGCATGTGCAGGCAGGCGCTGGTGGAGTTTGAAGAAAGAACATCAAAACCGATACGGCTGGTATTGGGCGGGCTCAGCGGTGAAGTGTATATCATTAAAACAGCAAAAGAATTATTGCCTCTTACTTTTACTTCGGATGATTTGGGAAAGTAAACCAGTCTGACCGCCCCGGTCTGACTGGGTATAATAAATTCTAAAATAATGTCTGCACACCATTCGCAAATTTTCCTTCATGCTCCAGCAGCCATTTTTTTCGCCATAGCTCCCCGGCATAACCCGTTAAGCTGCCATCGCTGCCAATTACCCGGTGGCAGGGTACAATAATGGCGATTTGGTTTTTTCCATTGGTGGTGCCTACTGCCCTGATGGCCTTTACATCGCCAACGCGTTTGGACAGTTCAAGATAACTGATGGTTTTACCATAATCAATTTTCAACAGCTGTTGCCATACTGATTGCTGAAAGGCAGAGCCGTTTTGCTGTACAGGTAGCTCAAAAGTTTTTCTGTTGCCTTCAAAATATTCGTTGAGCTGTACAACACATTGCCTGATCAATGGATGGTGGAGGTTATGGGTTTCTTCAATGCTGCTCTCGTTTTTTACAAATGATACTGCATTGATGGCTTCATCACCGGCATAAATGGCTATTTTGCCGATAGGGGACTGCATAATATGTGTTACTGTTGCCATAAATTTTGACCCTGTAATTTATGCTGCTGTTTTCATTGCAAAAAATAATGTGCAATTCTTTTCGTGGAATTTGTGGCCAATATTCTTTTTGTGACAGAAAATCGGTTTGCTCAATTGCCCAAAAAATAATTTCTTTGGCAACGAATTAAAAATGATGGGTACCGAAAAAAGTGAAACAAAATTTATTGAAAAGGCCATGGGCGCCATTGCCGATCCCTGCCGCCTTTCTATTTTACAGGAGATTTCCCGTAAAGGCGAAGTGTGCTGCGGCGATGTGCAGGGGTTGACGGGGCTTTCCCAACCCACCTGTTCGCACCACATCAAGCTGCTATGCGACAGCAAATTGCTTGATTGCCGCAAAGAAGGCCGTAACCATTATTTTACCCTGAATAAAGATAATTTTAAAAAAGTGAGCGTATTCTTCGAGCAGTTTCACCAGCAGGCTTAATGCAAAGCGTGTGAAAATAAAAGCTCAGCGTCTTTGCGCTAACCTAACCTTCGTGGCTAAATTCTTCTGCTTTATTCACGGCATCTAAATTTAACCTGCCATACAAATGAGGAAACTCCTGTTGTACGGATGGCGCCATTTCATATTTCAATTCTGCTGCCAGTTTATTTTCATCCACGTGCAGCAGCACCAGGCCCGGAATATTTTTATAGTAACGCTGTAATACGCCCTCCACCTGTCCTGCCTTGCTTAAGTGTATAAAACCTTCTGTGTGCAAAGATGGTGCTTCGTAATAGCCCTGTTCCAGCGCCTGCTGCCATTGGGCTTTAGTAGTTACATGGTATATCATTCTTCCAGCAGTTTGGCAAGTATCTGCAGTTCGTTCATTTTATACTGGTTAGGTATATCGTCAAAACATTTGCTTAATTCTTCCAGCAAAAATTGTATCACCTGCCTGTTGCTTTTTTCTTTAAAAAAAGAAGTAGTTGGGGGAACCGAAATCCGTTTAAAATAATTTTCTACGTCTTTATGGGAATAGATCTGCCCGTTGAGCGGGTCAATATAAAATTTAATTTTTTCAGAATGATGGGCGCCGGGGTTCAGCAGCTCATAACTGGTATCAATATACGCTAAAATAAACTGCCTCGGTATATTAATGGCTTTTACCGGGATGTCCAGCAGATGGCAAAGCACCAGGTATAAAATGCCGTTGCTGATGGCGTTGCCTTTTTTAGATTCCACCGTTTTATTGATGCAAAAATCTTCAGGCTGGGTATAAGCAATTTCAACGCCGATATGCTTATAGTAATTGTAAAGAATGCTGCTGATAACGTTGGCCTGCTCCAGCGGTGTAAGGTAATTGTTCAGCTCCAGCCAGATATTGCGGCGGATTTTTTCCAGCTCCTGCAATGTTTGTATGGGCTGGATTTCGGGGTAATGGTACCTTGCTGACAGCAAAGCGCCCTGCAATAGTTCGTTGCTGCCGTTTTTCCAGTGGTCAAAGTCAGCCACCAAATCCTTAAAATGCAGCTTGTGTATCATCAGCTCTATCCGTTCCTGCAGGGATTCATCGCTGGTATGTTCCCATAAGTCTTCCAGGTTGGGGATGATGCCTTTGCCAAAAGAGATGATCCTGTCGCTTACGGTATTATACACTTCCTCATCTGGGTCATCAATAAGGTGCAATAAGGCTGATATTTCTTTATTTTCCTGCAATGGGTAAGTTTTAAAATGAAATTCGTTAATTGAACGATACAACAGCCTATATTATTTTCCACAGGTGTTGATTAGTTCATTTGGCTATACTGCCTGTTTATGCAACGCCATCTTATTATGATAGGTTTTATCTTTGATTGGCCTGACCGTTTGGTCTGGCCAGAAAGTTCAAATGATGTTATTAGATAAATTTAAAAGTTATGTTGCTTCCAGCCATCTTTTCCATTCAAAAGATGTATTGCTGCTTGCCGTAAGCGGTGGCCTGGACTCTGTGGTATTATGTGAACTGTGCCATCTGGCCGGGTACCGCTTCATTATTGCCCATTGCAATTTTCAATTAAGGGGAGAAGAGAGCGAA
>JBEHYP010000070.1:0-19513 GCA_048498115.1 Bacteroidota bacterium
GATAAGGATGCGGCCCCACCACGCTGCCGATGATATAATGCGTATCAACAGGATTGTTTATCCAATCCCTTATCGCTTCATTCGTTGCGTCTTTTAATGTTTTGCTGCCGCTGGTGGCAGGCACCACGGTAGCGCCCAGCATTTTCATCCTTGCCACATTGGGCGCCTGCCGTTCAATATCTTTTTCGCCCATGTACACAATGCACTCCATACCCTTTAATGCACACACGGTGGCAGTGGCTACGCCATGCTGCCCGGCGCCCGTTTCTGCAATAATTCTTTTTTTGCCCAGGCGCTGCGCCAGTAAAATTTGCCCGATGGTGTTATTAATTTTGTGTGCACCGGTATGGCAAAGGTCTTCCCGTTTTAAATAGATATTTGTTTTGTATTTTTCACTCAACCGCCCTGCAAAAAACAATGGCGTTGGCCTGCCCACATAATCAGTCAATAATTGTTCAAATTCTTTTAAAAAAGAATCATCATTTATTATTGGCAAATAATTTTCCTGCAGCTCCTTCACATTCGGGTACAGCATTTCAGGAATGAATGCCCCGCCGAATGCACCGTAATAGCCCTGTTCGTTAACGGTGTATTTATTTTCTTTTGTTTCCGGCATTTGTAATTCTATTTAACATCGTTGTGTCACTCACTTGTACAGCATAACATTATTCATCATAGAAGAATACACAAAACGGTCTGACCTTCGGTACCGACCATTAAAGAATCAACTCCATCAACTTCAAATCCAGCCACCTTTCAAACTTCCATCCCACTTCCTTCAAATGCCCCACTTCCACAAAACCAAATTTTTTATGCAATGCAATACTAATTTCATTCTCTGCGTCAATGGCAGCGATAACAGCGTGTATGCCCCCCTGTTTGGCTGCTTCTATCAACGGCGGCAACAATAGTTTGGAAATACCTTTGCCCCGGCTGTCCGCAGCCACATACACAGAGTTCTCCACCGTATTTTTATACCCCGGCCAGGGGCGGAAAGAACCGTAAGTGCTGAACCCAAGTATCTTCCCGTCTTCTTCCGCCACAAAAACAGGAAAGCCCTGTTGCTTTCTTTGTGCAAACCATTCCTGCCGCATTGCCAGCGTATGCGGTTCGTAATGCCATACGGCTGTGGTATTTGCAATCACATCATTGTAAATTTCCAGCATGGCCGGCAGGTCTTGTTCAGTTGCAGTTCTTACTGTTACCACTTAAGTTCTTGTTTTAATTTCAATATCAATCCCATATCTTTTACTCCCGGTTCTTTCTCAAACTGGCCATTGATGTTGATGCCATAAAAATCCGGATGCTTTATTTTTTTTATTGCCGCCGCATCCTCTACGCTGATAGCACCACTGATGAAAAATGGCTTTTCAATTTTTGCTTTTGCTATTATTCTCCAGTCAAATTTTTTGGAACTGTTTTCAAATAAATAATAGTCGCACACTTCATCATACTCCGCCACCATTTCATCTATATCAACCTTCCCATCGCCAATAGTGAATGTTTTTATCACTTCCACTTCTTCTGAAAGGTCAGCGCACACTTCTGTATTTTCATTGCCATTCAATTGAATTACGTCAAGGCCATAATTATCAATAGCATCAAGCATATCAATCATTTCTGCATCTTTAAATACACCTGTCCTTTTAATATCAAAATCAGACTTCTTCAGTTCATCTGCGTTAATCTTATCGCCTATATAGCGAACAGAATCTTTTTGAAAATCCAATCCTGCAAAATCAATGTCTAATCCATCTAACTGTTGCAGTTGCTTTAGCTGGGTAATACCACACACTTTAATATTCATAATTGTTTTTTATTGTAAGTCCTGTATAAATGTTTTTACTTTTTCCAGGTCTTTATGCCCCGGGGCAATTTCAAACCTGCTATTGATATCCACCGCAAACAATGCTTTTGCTTCCGGCTGGGCAGCAAATTCTTTTAGCCTTTCTGCATCCGGCAGTTCAATACCACCGCTTAAAAAATACGGCTTGCCTACTTGTACATCTTTTAGCTTATCCCAGTTAAATTTTTTTCCCGTGCCGCCATAGCCTGCACCTTCCGTATCAAACAAAAACATATCACATACGCCCATGTACTCCTGTATCCTCCATTGTATGTTGTCGCTTTCGCTGATGCGAAAAGCTTTTACCACAGAAATATAATCAGCGATTTTTTCACAATACTTCGGGCTTTCATCGCCGTGCAGCTGCACCATGTGCAGCCTGCATTCATCCACCATGTGCAGCACTTCTTCAATGGTGGCATTTACAAACACACCCACTTTGTTGATATTGCTTTCCTTTTTTATCTGGCTCGTGCTCATGTGCCGCAACACATACCGCGGCGACCTGGGATAATAAATAAGTCCGGCAAAAGTGGCACCTATTTCAGTCAGCTTAACCAGTTGTTCTTCTTCTGTTATGCCGCAAACTTTTACTCTCATAGCGCTTTATCTGTTTATTTCACACAACAAAACAAAGAATACACCCTAGTTCCCTTTGTGCGAAATTTCCTTTTTAAATTGTTTTACAAATGCGGCAAAAGCAATCGCAGGGTCAGGTTGTTTCATAAAGTTTTCTCCTATTAAAAAACCATTGAAGCCTGCGCTTTTAAAAATACAAATTGTTTCCACATCATGAATACCGCTCTCTGCAATTTTTATTTTTCCAGCCGGCATTTTTTTGCTCAATTCAACAGAACGGTTGATATCCACCGTAAAAGTTTTCAGGTCACGGTTGTTTATGCCAACAATTCCGGTGTCTTCACAGACATGCTGCAATTCGCTTTCGTTATGAATCTCCAGCAACACTTCCAGTTGAAGTTTTTTTGCAAAAGCTGCCAGTTCTTTCACCCTTTCGGGGCTAAGGCAGGCGGCAATTAATAAAATTACATCTGCACCAATTGCTTTTGCTTCCAGTATTTGATATTCGTCAATGATAAAATCTTTCCTCAGGATGGGAATATTATTGAACCTTGCTTTTTGCAGGTCTTCATTGGAGCCTCCGAAAAAATTTTCATCCGTTAATACCGATAAACAGCTTGCCCCATTTCCAGTATAGGCTTTCGTTACATCTGCCACATCTGCCGTTGCATTGATAATTCCTTTTGATGGCGACTGCCTTTTAAACTCTGCGATGATACCGGTTTTGGTTTCGTCCAGTAAAAATTGTTTTAAGGAAAAAGGCTGCCTGCTGAAACCGGGCATCTGTTTTAATATACTTTCCGGTTGCTGTAGTTTTGCTAAAGCAACTTCTGTTTTTTTATGCTCTATTATTGTATCAAGAATTGTCATTGCTCTTTTTATTTTTATTAGGCTCACATTTCGACTACGCTCAGTGCTGGCGAAAATACCTTCAACTTCGCTCAGGGCGGTTAGAATGTAAGCTTCTTCAAACATTCATACGCCCTGCCGCTTTCTAAACTCTCTACTGCCAGTTGGTAACACTCTTCATAGCTATTGTATTTGTTCATGCACTGCAAAGCCATTGCACTGTTTGCCAGCACTACGGCATTTTGCGCCCAGGTACCATTTCCTTTTAAAATATTGATAAAAATTTTTGCCGCTTCTTCCACGTTGTCACCTCCGTAAATATCAACGGGGCTTACGGAACGCTTACCCAGGGTTTCCGCATTCAGCACCTGCTCGCCTTTGTTAGTTATAACCTTTGTATCACCGGTAAGCGAAATTTCATCATAGCCATCAAGGCTGTGGATGATAGTGAAATTTTTATCAGTTTGCTGCAGCAGGTAATTGTATATTCTTGCCATTTCCAGATTATACACGCCCACTAACTGGTGCCTGGGAAAAGCCGGGTTCACCATCGGCCCCAGCATATTAAAGAAAGTACGGACACCCAGGCTCTTTCTTATCGGCCCTACGGTTTTTAATGCCGGGTGAAACAGCGGTGCGTGCAGAAAACAAATGCCTGCGGTTTCAATTTCTGTTTTTAATGCATCAGTCGTGCTTTTAAATTGGTAACCCAATTGCTCCATCACATTGCTGCTGCCGCTGATGGAGGTAGCGCCATAGTTACCATGCTTGGCCACTTTATTGCCCGTGCCGGCCACAATAAAGCAACTGAGCGTTGAAATATTAAAAGTATTTTTTCCATCGCCGCCGGTGCCTACAATATCAATCACATCATCTGTATCCAAATGCACTCTCACACACAATTCCAGCAAAGCATCCCTGAAACCCTGCAGCTCCCCGATGGTAATGCTGCGCATAAGGTACACCGTTATAAAAGCGGCCATTTCACTTTCATTGTACATGCCTTTGGAAATGTTGAGCAATACTTCTTTTGCCTGCTGCCTGTCAAGCGTTTTATGTTCGAACAGGAAGTTGAGTATTTTTTTCATTTTTTTGATTACACGAATTTTTACGAATTACACGAATTACTGACCTCTGATCGACCAACCACTCATCACTGACCCAGCCAATTCCTGATCATCTTTTCTCCGTCCGGCGTTAACACACTTTCAGGATGAAACTGCACGCCCTGCACATCATATTTTTTATGCTGCATGGCCATGATATAGCCGTTATCATCTTCTGCCGTTATCTCCAGTTGATCGTAAGGGAAATTTTCTTTTGATACGATCCAGCTATGGTAGCGGCCCACTTCTACGGTGTCTCCTAGCCCATTTAAAATTTTTGACTTTTGATTGTTAATTTTTATCGGCGTTGCCACACCATGATATACCTTGTCCAAATTAACTAATGAACCTCCAAAAGCTTCCCCAATGGCCTGGTGACCGAGGCACACACCCAAAATGGATTTTGTTGCCGCATATTCTTTTATCAACGGCAGCAGCAAACCTGCTTCCGAAGGAATGCCCGGCCCCGGCGATAAAATAATTTTATCGTATTCGTTTACTTTCTCCAGTGCTATTTCATCGTTGCGGTACACATCCACTTTTTCATTGGTGATCTTTTCTACCAAGTGAACCAAATTGTATGTAAACGAATCATAATTATCGAAAACCAAAATTTTCATATCAGATATTTTGAGCTAGCTCAATAGCTTTCTTTAATGCATTTAATTTATTATTCACTTCCTGCAATTCGCTTTCCGGTTTGCTGGCAGATACAACGCCGGCGCCCGCCTGGCAAACAAGCGTATTATCCTTTGACAAAAAAGTGCGTATCATGATAGCGTGATTGCAGCTTCCGTCAAAGCCAACAGCACCAATAGCGCCGCCGTAATAAGTTCTTGCCACACTCTCGTATTCGTCTATCAATTGCATGGCTTTGAATTTGGGTGCACCACTTAATGTACCGGCAGGAAAACTTGTTGCCAGCAATTTAAACGGGTTGGCGCCTGCTGCGATTTTTCCTTTTACCTCGCTCACCAGGTGGATAACATGGGAATAGTAATTCACTTTTTTAAATTCACTTACTTCTACATTGCTGCACATCCTGCTCAGGTCATTCCTTGCCAAATCAACCAGCATTACATGCTCTGCATTTTCTTTTTCATCTTTTTCCAATTGTATTGCCAGCTCTTTATCCGTTTCATCATTGCCCGTTCTTTTAAAAGTGCCGGCAATAGGATGAACAATGGCGATTCCATCTTTTACTATCAACTGGCTTTCGGGAGAAGAACCCATCAGTTTATAATCACCATAATCAAAATAAAACAGGTAAGGCCCCGGATTAATGCTCCGCAAGGCCCTGTACACGTTAAATTCATCACCGGAAAAAGATTGCTGGAACCTCCTGCTTAATACAATCTGGAAAACATCTCCCCTGTTACAGGCTGCAATGCCCTTCTTCACCATTTCCATATATTCTTCATTGGTAAAATTGGAAGTTTCTTCTCCCTTTGCAGCAAATGGAAACATGGGCACATCACGGCTTTTAATCAGGCTTTCCACCACATCCAGTTCACTTTCTATACCCGGCACTGCATTCTCACAAATAAATAATTCATCTTTAAAATGATTGATGATAATAACGTATTGATAAAGGCGGTAACGCATTAAGGGAATAGAGATCGTTTCTTGTTTCTCGTTAGCTGTTCCTCGTTTCTTGTTTTGTGAGAGCTTGATGGTATCAAAGAACTGCACTGCATCGTAAGAAGTGTAGCCAAACAACCCCTGTGCTATGTTCACTGGCTTTTCCGCTGGTGCCGCATCAAAGCGTTGCATAAAATCCCAAAGCTGCTGTGGCACTTCTGCTGCATTTTTGATATCAATTTTTTCCGGCTTTTGCCCCGGAAGCTTATATTCTATTACTTCCTTGTTTCTTATTTCAATCCCGGCAATGGCATTGATGCCAATAAAAGAAAAGCTGTTTTCCGCCGTATGAAAATCGGCGCTCTCCAGCAATATTGTATCCCTGAAGCGGTCACGCAGGCGGAGGTAAATACCCACGGGCGTGTACACATCCGCCAGGAGCTTTTTTGAAACGGTCTTAATTAATATTTTCTTCATAATTATTAATCGTGTTCAATTCTTGTCCCTGTCAGACCGGGACAGTCAGGCCGGGTAATTAAAAAACCCCGGCTGTATGCCGGGGCTGATTATCTTAAACAATATAAACAACATAACGGCACCAATCAGTAAACTGATTGCCACCACCATGCGCCTGTATTTGTAATTTGCAATTTCATTTTCACAACAAATATGGGGAAGAACAAATTAATAAACAAAACTTTTTTCTACCTTGAACCAAAATACAACTATGAAACTGGTAATATTCGGCGCTACGGGCTTAGTGGGCAAAGAGCTGGTAAAGCAGGCTTTGTTTGACGGGCATACTGTAAAGGCCTTTGGAAGAAATGTTTTTACCGAAGGGCTTCCTGATGATAAAAACCTTGAGCTGGTGCAGGGCGCTTTGTTTGATGAAGGCGAAGTGTACAAAGCTATCAAAGGCAGCGATGCCGTGCTGTCTGTTATTGGCGGCACTGTTGACGGCGCTGATAAAACGAGGAGCCTCGGCATGAAGAATATTGTAAAGCAAATGGAAAAGGCTGCCGTGAAAAGGATTGTTGCTCTCGGCGGAATGGGCGTGCTGGATGCTGATAACGGCAAACTCCTGATGGAACAGGAAGATTTCCCGGCGGAATATTATGCCGTATCCGCCGAACACCTGAAAGCGCTCGGTTTTTTACAACAAAGCAATCTTGACTGGACATTTGTGTGCCCGCCCATGATCAATGCAGGCGGGCCAACAGGTGTATTTACCACTACTGCCAATATGCTGCCCTCTCCCAATGCATTTTCCCTCAGTTCAGGAGATCTTGCATTATTCATGCTGAAAGAGCTGCAGCAAAAAGAATTCGTTCGGCAAAAAGTGGGCATCAGCAGCTAGTTATTTAACAGAATAAAAACAAACTGCCGCATTGCTGGCATATTATTTTCTGCTGACTGAAAAATTTTTGCATGAAACAAATTGTACCTGCCGTTTTGATTATCCTTTCTTTACCTGCCAAAGCCCAAAAGATTGACAGCATTTACGTAAACCTGTACACCGACAGCCTGAAAAAAGGCACATATAATTATATCAATATTGACGGGCTTTTGTCAAATGGCCGCTATCTTCCTTTAGATACCACACAGCTCACATTTAAAGCTTCTGCCGGGAAGTTTGCGGGCAACAGCCTGTGGATAGCACCTGATTTTACAGAAGAAAAAGTAAGGATTGAAGTAACGCTGAAACAAGACCCTGCCCAGCACAAGGAATTTGATATTTACATCAAGCAAAAGCCTGACGGGCCACTGAAAACAGCAGATGAGATAATGAGCGAACTGCAAAGCAGGAAAAAGAAGAAAGGATAGTAATATTAAGTAAGCCACATGTTTTAGTATATTTTAGCCACGACCCGATAGCTATCGGGTTTCACCAATTCACACGAATAAGCTAAATCAAATAAATAAGATTTCCTTTATACAATTAACAGAAAATCTTACAAGGTTTTAAGATTGCTTGCATTTTAGGGAATAAGCGGGTACCTTACATTTACAACTAAGCACTTTTACTGCAACTCACACTTTACAAGGGTTTAACCGTCTTACACTAAATCTATTTGGTTGATACAAGTACATTATTAACCAAATCAGGTATCATGACGGCAGCAGATTATTTCCTTACAGGAATTTGGAAAGACGGCAATGACATTACAGATGTAATGCTTCATTCAAGCGACAATAACATATTGCAGGAGGGTAAAAAGACTTCACTTATCAAACTGGTTGAAATACTAAGCAATGGCCGTATGGTGATCGCCTTGAAATGGGATTACCAGATGGGCAGATGGATTAATATAGCCCCCATTGAATTTCATAAAAAGCCAAATGGTTTTACCCTTTGCTGCAGGCACTACCAATTAGGTATTTCCCTGACCAACCTTTTAAATATGGATGCGATTTACCACACAATTGCCCCGATTGTCCCTCTTGTAAGGCACAGGAACAAAGAACAGTGATATTATTAATCTTTTACTTGTTTGTCCCGGGGGTTATACCGTTACCCTTTTAAAACAAGCAATACAATTCAAAAAGTGACGGAATGAAAGAAACAAAAAAGGTTTCAAATTAATGAAACCTTTTACTGTATTGGTGGGAGTTGACGGGGTCGAACCGCCGACCCTCTGCTTGTAAGGCAGATGCTCTAAACCAACTGAGCTAAACTCCCTTATTTGTTTTGGGAGTGCAAATATAGGGCAATAATATTTCCGGCAAAAAAAATATAGAATCTTTTTTATTCCCCTGAAATAACAAAAGCCCGGGAATCCATCCCGGGCTCCTGCCTTTTTTCGCAGCATTGAAACGCTTTCAGCACAATCAATCATACTGCCGGGTCAATGGCAATGCCGCTTCAGCCGCTTTAATGTTTTCTATCCCTTTTACCAGCGCATCGGGGTTAAAGGAAATACTGTCTATACCCTGCTCTACCAGGAACTGTGCAAATTCGGGAAAATCACTCGGCGCCTGTCCGCACAGCCCGATATTGCTTCCTACTTCCCTGGCTTTTTCTATCACAGAAGCGATCATCAGCTTGGCAGCTTTGTTCTGCTCATCAAACAAATTGGCAATGATGGCAGAATCCCTGTCAATACCCAAAGTAAGCTGTGTAAGATCATTGGAGCCGATAGAGAACCCGTCAAAAATGGTGGATAAGTCTTCCGCCTGCATCACGTTACTGGGTATTTCTGCCATCACGTATACCTGCAGTGTTTCGTCAATCTCCCTGTCCAGCCCGTATTCCTGCATTACCCCGATTACTTTTTTGCCTTCCTCCACCGTGCGGCAAAACGGTATCATCACTTTGATATTGGTAAAGCCCATTTCTTCCCTGACACGTTTCACCGCTTTACATTCCAATCCAAATCCTTCTTTGTACCGTTCGTTATAATACCTTGACGCTCCCCGGAAGCCCAGCATCGGGTTTTCTTCTTTAGGTTCAAATTCACTGCCACCGATAAGGTTGGCATATTCATTGGATTTAAAATCGCTCATTCGTACAATCACGTCTTTGGGATAAAAAGCAGCGGCTATAGTGGCAATGCCTTCTGACAGCTTATCAATAAAATAGCTTTTCTTGTCCGGGTAATGGTGTGTGATGGCTTCAATTTTTTGCTTTACAGTTTCGTCCGTAAGCTGGTCAAATTTTACCAGCGCCATCGGGTGCACCTGTATAAAACGGTTAATGATAAATTCCATCCGCAACAATCCAACGCCATCGTTCGGGTAAAACGAAAATTTAAAAGCCTTGTCCGGATCGGCAACAATCAGCTTCACTTCCGTATTGTCCGGCATTGAAATTTTACTAAAATCATGCTTCGTTTCAGTAAAAGGTAATTTGCCGGCATATACAAAACCCGTTTTTCCTTCGCAGCAGGAAACAGTGATCTCATCGCCGTCTTTTATTTCCTGTGTTGCGTTGCCGCAGCCTACGATAGCAGGCACACCCAATTCCCTCGCCACAATGCTTGCGTGGCTTGTCCTTCCTCCCTTGTCTGTAACGATGGCAGCCGCATTTTTCAATACAGGATCCCAGTCAGGGCTTGTAATACCCGTTACAACAATATCCCCTTCCTGCAGCCTGTAGCCGTCTTTAGGAGATGCAAGCACCCTTGCAATACCGGTTGCGATCCTGCTGCCTACGGCCTCACCTTTTGATAATACTTTTCCTTTTTGCTGCAGGCTGTATTCTGAAACAATAAACGGGTTGCCCAGTGAATGGACTGTTTCAGGCCTGGCCTGCACAATGAACATTTCACCGGTAATACCATCTTTTGCCCATTCAAAATCCATGGGTCTTTCGTAATGGTTTTCAATGATGAGTGCCCAGTTGGCCAGCGCAGTTATTTCCGCATCGGTCAAAACAAACTTTTCCTTCTCTGCCAATGCTGTTTCAATATTTTGGGTATCGTTGCTGCCTGCATATATCATTGTTTTTTCTTTGCTGCCCAGTTTTTTTTGAATGATGGCATTTTTTCCTGCCAGCAATGCAGGCTTAAAAACAAAAAATTCATCAGGGGTAGCAGTTCCCTGCACTATGTTTTCGCCCAGGCCCCATACCCCGCTTAAATGAACTATGTTGCGAAACCCGGACTCAGGCTCCAGCGTAAAGCCGACACCGCTGCAGGCTTTATCCGCCCTCACCATTTTTTGAATACCCACCGAAATAAGAACCTGGTCATGTTCAAACCCGTTGATCTCACGGTAACGGATAGCCCTGTTGGTGTACAGGGAAGCAAAACATCTTTTCACTGCATTCAGCAAAGCCGCTTCACCTTTAATATTTAAATAAGATTCATGCTGCCCTGCAAAGCTCGCCTGCGGCAGGTCTTCAGCGGTGGCGCTGCTGCGCACGGCCACTTCAAATTCATTAGCTCCGCACAGCTGGTGGTAAGCCGCGGTAATGGCGGCTTCCAGGTCTTTCGGAAGCTGTGCCTGCAGGATAATGTTTCTTGCCTTTAAGCCAATTTCCTGCAGGTTGGAAAGATCCGAACCTTTTAACTGCTGCATCAGCGCTTTTAACGGCGCTTTTGAATGATTGACAGTTAAAAAGTAATCAAATGCCTGGGCGGTGATTGCAAAACCACCCCGCACCCGGATGCCTTTGGGCGAAAGCTGGGTAAACATTTCACCCAGCGAAGCATTTTTACCACCCACAGAGGCAGTATCTGAAATGCGTATGTTAGCAAAGTTTTTTATGAACGGCAGCATAATCAAATTATTTTTCCGGCAAAGAAACCTGTTTGCAAAAACCGGCTGAATGACCATCATCAAATTTTCCCTTGATTTTACTCATTGCCTCTGCGGCTTTTTTCCATTCTTTTTGCCAAACAATTCAACATTTATTTTTATGGAACAGAAAATGATTTGCCAAAGCTGCACAATGCCCATTGATAATCCCGAAGACAGGGGAACAGAAAAGGACGGCTCCAAAAGTATTGAGTATTGTAAATACTGTTATCAAAACGGCGCTTTCACCAACCCGGGTTTATCATTGGAAGAAATGAAAGCCTTTATGGCCTCCAAAACAAAAGAGATGAACCTGCCACAGGATATTGCTGAGCAGTCCATGGCTGCATTGCCGCATTTGAAAAGATGGCAGGCAAGGTAGAAATACAATAAAATCCTGAGCCAATACAGCATACTTTTACACATTGGTCATTGCAATTGCATGTCATTGCCGAATGACCCCGTTGCTCTCCCGATATACAATCTCACCATTCGGGTTCAAACATCCCCTTTTTCTATAATAACTTCCTGCCGTTGCTCCCGGGCAGCAAAAGCTATATTGGCATTATTTCCTACCTTCAAAATAAAATCATTTGAAAAAATATTTTTCTTTTTTTGATAAATACAGGAAGGCTTTATGGCTGGCGCCGCTGCTGGTAATTGTAGATGTAGGCTGCGAAATTGTACAACCCAACCTCATGTCGAAGATTGTAGATGTTGGTGTAAAGCAAAAAGACCTTACTTATATTTTACACACAGGTTTTTTAATGATTGGCCTGTCAGTTATTGCGATAGCCGCCAACATCGGCAATATTTATTTTTCTTCCCGGGCTTCCGTAGGATTTTCGGCAGAATTGAGAAAAGGCTTATTCAATAAAATACAGGAATTTTCTTTTGCCAATCTTGATAAGTTCAGCTCAGCTTCGTTGGTTACAAGGATTACAAACGATGTCAATATCCTGCAGCAGGTTATTACCTTATCGTTGCGGTTGCTGATCCGTGCGCCGCTCATGCTGCTGTTTGCCATTATAATAGCCGTTCATATTAACCACGGGCTTGCACTGGTGATTGTTGTTGCTATTCCCGTGCTTTCTGCCAGCATTTATTTCCTGCTCCGGTACGGGCTTCCTTATTTTGAAAAAATGCAGCGGAAGCTTGACTGGCTTAATACCATCGTGCAGGAGAACCTGGTAAATGTGAGAGTGGTCAAGTCTTTTGTACGGGGAGATTATGAAGCAAAAAAGTTTGCCCTTGCCAATGACGAGCTAATGGACATTGCCTTTAAAGCTTCAGGGATGGTGGTGCTCATTATGCCGGTGATGCAGTTTGTGATGAATGTTTCCATTGTGGCCATTGTATGGTTTGGCGGCAATAAAATAATCGCCGGCTCCTTTGAAGTGGGCAGCCTCATGTCGTTCATCACTTATATCACGCAAATACTCATGTCGCTGATGATGCTTTCCATGACCATCATGACCTTTTCAAGAGCGCAGGCATCTTCAGAGCGCATACTGGAGGTATTGAACACCCGGCCTGATATTGCAGATTCGGAAGCGGCCAGGGAAAAAAATATGACTGTTACACAGGGCAATGTTGAATTTAAAGATGTGTGCTTTAAATATGATCCTGACGGCAACGAATATGTACTGCAGGATATAAATTTTAAAGCCAGTGCAGGAGAAATTATCGGCATTATCGGCGCCACCGGCTCTTCCAAAAGCACACTGGTGCAATTGATACCACGCCTGTATGATGTGACGGAAGGACAAGTATTGGTTGACGGAGAAGACGTAAAAAATTACACCCTGCAAAACCTGCGGAACGGCATCAGCATGGTATTGCAGCAGAACGAACTCTTTTCCGGCACTATTAAAGAAAACCTGCAATGGGGCAATGCTTTGGCAACAGATGAAGAAATAATTACCGCGGCGAAAGATGCGCAGGCACATGATTTTATCATGTCATTCCCCCACAAATATGAAACAGTTTTGGGGCAGGGCGGCGTAAATGTTTCCGGCGGGCAAAAACAACGGCTTTGCATCGCAAGGGCTATTTTAAAAAAACCACGCATCCTGGTGCTGGATGACAGCACCAGCGCCGTGGACCTTGCCACCGAAGCAAAAATCAGGAATGCATTCCAGCAAAATCTGAAAGATATTACCATCTTTATTATTTCACAAAGAATAAGTTCTATTCAATCTGCAGATAAAATCATTGTGATGGACGATGGCCGCATTGCAGGCTACGGAACACATGCAGCATTGATAAATACCAACAGCATTTACCAGGAGATCCACCGTTCCCAACAATTAATCCAGCCCGTAGTATGAGCGTACAACAAAATAACAAGTTTACCATTGCAGGGCTTCCCGGGAGGCGTGGAAGCGTTTCTGTGGAAAAGCCAAAAAATTCCAGGCAAACGATCTACCGCCTGTGGAAATACCTGCAAAAAGAGAAAGCCCTTATGTTCATCATATTGGGGCTATTGTTGATCAATACAGCCTGCACCATAGCAGGAGCCTATTTATTGCGGCCGATCATCAACCAGTATATCATTCCCCATGATATTCCGGGCCTGACAAGGATGACGCTTGTATTGCTGGCAATTTATGTTGCCGGTTCCCTGGCATCTATATGGCAAAACAGGCTGATGATAAAAGCAGCGCAAAAAACCGTGAATACCATCCGCAGGGATCTTTTTGATAAGCTGCAGTTCCTGCCTGTAAAATTTTTTGATACCAACAGCCACGGTGAGCTAATGAGCCGGTTTACCAATGATGTGGATAATGTAAGCGATTCGCTGAACACCAGCATCACACAGTTTCTCAACAGCGCTTTAACATTGTCCGGCATTTTTGTAATGATGCTTTACATAAGCATTGAGCTGACATTGATCACGCTGGTAATGGTTCCGTTTATGCTGTGGGTAGCTTCCCGGATAATAAAAAAGAGCAAAGCCTTTTTTACCATGCAGCAAATATCCATTGGCTCGGTAAATGGTTATGTTGAAGAAATGATCAAGGGCCAGAAAGTAGTAAAAGTTTTTTCCTATGAAGGCCATGCGGCGCAAACATTTGAAAACATTAATTATGACCTGCGTGATAAAGCGACCAGGGCGCAATTGTATTCCGGGATAATGCTGCCCGTTATACAAAACCTGAACACCATTAATTTCGGGCTGACGGCAGCCATCGGAGGATTGCTGGCTGTAACGAAAGGGCTGGATATTGGCGGGCTGGCGGCTTTCCTGCAATACTCCCGCCAGTTTGGAAGGCCCGTGAATGAAATATCAAACCAGTACAACAGCCTGCAGGCTGCCCTGGCCGGTGCCGAACGTATCTTCCAGGTATTAGATGAAAACGTTGAGCCGGCCGACAGCAGCGATGCCGTTGACATGCAAAATGCCAAAGGCGATGTGAAACTAACTGATGTGACGTTCTCTTACAATCCTGAAAAAATTATCCTGAAGCATATTTCGCTGCATGCAGCACCGGGGCAGAAGATCGCATTGGTGGGTTCAACAGGCGCGGGCAAAACAACCATTATGAACTTGCTCCCCCGCTTTTATGATGTGCAATCGGGAATGATTGAAATAGACGGAACCAATATTAAAAATATAAAGAGAAAAGATCTGCGCCGGCTGCTGGCCATCGTGCTGCAGGATACGCATTTGTTTACTGCAACGGTGATGGAAAATATCCGCTACGGAAACCTGGATGCAACAGATGAAGAAGTAATGAATGCTGCAAAACTAACCGGTGCACATTCATTCATCATGCGTTTGTCCAAAGGCTATGAAACCATACTGGAAAACGATGGCGGCAACCTGAGCCAGGGACAGCGCCAGTTGCTCAACATTGCCCGTGCTGCAATAGCCAAACCAGCTATCCTGATTTTAGACGAAGCAACCAGCTCAATAGATACCCGTACCGAGCAGATCATACAGCAGGGAATGGATTCATTAATGAAAGGAAGAACAAGCTTTGTGATTGCCCACCGCCTCTCGACAGTGGAAAATGCAGACGAAATACTGGTGCTTGAAAACGGGGAGATTATTGAACGCGGCAATCATCTTTCTTTACTCAAACAAAAAGGAAGGTATTTTGAATTGTACAATACGCAATTTGATTGAGCCGGTGCAGCTTTAAAACAATGCCCTCACGGTTGCCCTGCCGATATGCACTGTTCTTGCCTCGCCGGGTTTGCGGCCGTCATACTGAAAGCTGATCTCAATATTGCCGGATAAGCGCTTTGTAAATTCAAGGTTCCACAAATAATTTTTGCCCGGCAATAAACCATCCAGCATGGTATAGCCTACGGTAGAGCCGGCACTGCCGCCTTCCTGGTAGGTGAAACCAATATTATTCAACGAAAATTTGCCGGTGATGCTGCTGCTGCTGAGCACATTGTATTTTGCTTCTGTATTCAATACATTGTTTACTACTTTTTCAGAAAAGCCAATCTTATTTTTTTTATCGTTGTAAGTGTAGCCGAGCGTAACCCTCAGTTTAGTGCCGCTTATATAGCTCACCGAAGGCTCCACCGATTGCTGTGTTATTTCGTAATTGCGGTTGTCAAACTGCGAAGTGGAAAGGTTATTGATGCCCGAACGCATGGCGACATTGGTGCTGATATGCCTGTTGATATTCCAGCGGAGCTTTAAAGCAATATTCCTCTGCTCCCTGCTTTCCACGCCGTAAGTAAGCAAAGATTTACTATTGTTCAGCACATGGGTAATATCCATTCCCCACACAGGATCGGTACGGTTGAAAAAAAATGTATTGGATAAAAATGAGGTAAGGGTAATTAACGAAGTATCGTCCAGGGCTTTTGTAAACGGGTTAAATTCAAAGCTTCCTGCCGCCACTGTTTTTTTATTTATCTGTAAAGAAGAGGCCGTGCTGATCTTTGACACAAATTTTTTAAAGCCCGCAACCACTGCTGTATTGATCAGCATTTTGGGGTTCAGCTCAAAACTGTAATTGAACTGTACATAATTGGCTTTTACATATTCATTCGTTGGCGTAAACACCCGTATGTATTTACGCTGGTCGGGGAACAAGGCCACTTCAAACTCATTCAGTTCTGCAATGCCGTTGTTGTTATAATCTATCCAGGTGTACTCCCCCTGCCCTGCCGGCACTTCCACAAAGCTGAATTCCCTTTTCTGCTCCTGCCCTGCACCCACTTCGTACAGCACATTGCCGGTTAAAAACCCCTGCCATTCATTTACATAATATTCCGCCCTGCCCAATAAGCTTTCATCCGCTTTCTGCGCTGTCAATGCAGGATTGATAATCTGCAGCTTGCGGTAAGTAACGTTTAATTTCAATTGTTCTTTTTCGCTTTTAAGCAATTCGGTAAAAAAGCTGATATTATGGCTCCTGTCTGCCTGCTGCAGCTTTTTTGATAAAGGAGAATAATCGCTCCTCGTAAAATAAGTGATGCCCCATTTATTTGGCTTGCTGTTATCCGATTTGATATACGCCTGCCAGGTATTGAAGGCATAGCTCAAAGAGGAAAGCGTATCATAAGTTTTGTCCTGTATCTTATTATGCTCTTCCTGGTAGCTGCCGCCGATGAGCAGGTTTTTAAAGCTTTTCATTTGCTTACTAACGTCAATGGTTGGTCGAAAATAAGATCCTTTATTGGTGGCAGCATCGGTATTGGTAAGGCTTACGTTAGCATTAAGCCGCCAGCCCTTTATTTCCGTTACATATTCCAGTTGGTGGCGGAAGCCGTTAAAATCATCGCTCCGGTTATAATTCACAATGTCATAACGGAATTTATTGCCGCCTTTGTCCGTAAACCCGATGCCCGCATTCAGCAACCTTTCATCCGCCGGGTTAATGATGAACGGAAGGCTCCAGTCCCTGTTAAACTCCACATCCCTTAATCTTTCCAGTGGTTTAAAGCTTTTTTGCACATACTCGATGCCGGCGCCGGCCTGCAACTGCAGCGGCTTATTAAAAAGCTTTACCGGCGCCCCTTCTTTGCTGAACTGCAACTTAGCCGCCGCCCCGTTATCGTTGCTTTTATCTTTGGAAGAAAATAAATTAACGTCATACTTGCTTGCCGCCACTTCTGCTTTCAGTTTTGTTTTGGCATCAATGCTGTATTCCGCAGCAACGGTTGCCACCTGTAATTTTTTAGGCGCCACCAGCAGTATCACCGGTTCCCAATCACCCAGCTTATTGTTGTTGGCATCCGGCGCCACCCATTGAAATACCCTGCCATTGGCACCATTCAGCAACTGCACATAATTGCCCTTGCCGGGGCCGAGGTAAGAAAAAGAAACATTGTACAATGCGCTTGCATTCGCACTGTCGTACACAAAAACAGAATCATGTATGTTATTATACACCGTGTCAATCTTTTTATATAAGATGCTCCCGGAAGAAAAAGTATCGGCCACAGCACCGGGATAAAAAGCAGCATCAACACTATCGCCTACACTGGCTAAAAACCGTTTTTGCTGGTCATCCAGCGTCTGGTTAATAGAAGAGCTTTTGGCATCCTGGTTGCTGAACACCCCGATGCTCAGCAGCAGCTTATTATTAAAATTCACTTCATTGTTTACATAAATATTGCTGTTGAGGTAATTCCTGTCTGCATACTCAAACTCCACCTGTATCCTCCGGTCTTTGGTAATCATTCGTTTGGGGGTAAACGTTAGCTCGGCAGTATTGTAGTTGATCACATAATCCTGGTCTTCGCCCCTTTGCAGCAATTCACCATCCATGAACACCCTTTCCGTTCCGGCCAGGATGGTAAAATACAATTCATTATTGGCGCCCTGCAGCCTGTAGGGACCCTGGTTGCCTTCTACCGGCGTTAAATAATTCCGGTTGAATTTTCCTTTGGCTACTGAGCCGCTTACCAGCAAAGAATTATCAATTCCTTTTGCAATTTTATTATCCGTGCTGAAAGATGCTCCCTGCAGGCGCTTGTAAAAATTGAGAAAATAATTCTTGCTCTGCCGTATATCAATATCACCAAAGCTTACCTGCCATGTTCGTTTTCTTACCTGCAAAAAAATCCTGTCAAAATCCCGCAGGTCCTGTGTATTGCCATCGGGCTGGATGGGGATATTATTATCCGTAACAGCAGCTGTCAGCTCCAGGCTGTCGCCTATATAACCGTTGAGCTGCAGGTTCATGCTGCTGTTTAATACAGCATCCTGGCTGTTGCCAAAAGAAATGCCGCGGCCAAAGCTGCCGTTGTAATTCACATTGCCAAAATCAAAAACAGGGTTGTTTTGTTTATTGAACGGCTTGTAGGTATATGCTTTCTCCAGTAAAAAATTATTCTTTATGCTGTCATAATTAAAATGCTGTGACACAGCATTGAGCTTAAAAGGAAAAACACGGTAGATTATTTTCACGCTATCTTCCGCCGGTGGTTGTATCCAAAACAAGCTGCCATCCACTGCATCCACCCGGTAATCGCCGGGATTAGCCCCATTAACAATGACTGAATTAGAAAGGATACTAAGCGTGTCTAATATTATTTTCGCCGTTTTTGTGCTGATGAATTTTGAACGCAGGTTGCTTAACGGGGCAGGCTGCTGGGCAAAGGATAGCTTTACAATGCACATACACATCACCGTAAAAAGTATCCTTGTTAATTTCAATGGAAGGGGTTTTAAACAGAACGGATAAAGTTAATGTTTATTGGTTAGACCCTTTTAACGGGCAGTTTGCTGCAAACAAAAAAACCTTCCAACGGGGAAGGTTTATAATAAGCTTTACCACGAATTACATGGATGAACACGAATTAGTTTAGCCACAGATTTCACGGATGAACACAGGAAAAATAAGCTTCGCTTATCGGGTGTAATTCGTGGCTAAAAATTTCATTTACTCATCAGGGGAAGATAAAACCGCTGAAATATACTCCCTGTTGAGCCTTGCAATATTGGCAACAGAAATTCCTTTGGGGCATTCCGCTTCGCAGGCATAAGTATTGGAGCAATTGCCAAAACCTTCTTTATCCATCTGCGCCACCATATTCATTGCCCTTGTTTTCCTTTCAGGATCGCCCTGGGGTAATAATGCCAATTGAGCAACTTTGGCGCTTACAAATAACATGGCGCTGCCATTAACACAAGCTGCCACACAGGCGCCACAGCCAATGCAAGCCGCCGCCGCAAACGCATCATCTGCTTTTTGCTTATCAATGGGAATGGCATTGGCGTCAACAGCATTGCCGGTATTTACAGAAATGTAGCCGCCCGCCTGTATGATCCTGTCAAAGGCAGTACGGTCAACCATCAGGTCTTTTATCACCGGGAAAGCAGCGCTGCGCCAGGGTT
>JBEHYP010000071.1:0-19234 GCA_048498115.1 Bacteroidota bacterium
TTAAACATGCAGAGGGTGTGTATTTGTATGATTATGATGACAACCGCATTTTAGATTTTTCCAGTGGGTTGATCAACATGAATATTGGCCACGGCAACCAGCGTATAACCGCTGCCGTGGTAAAGCAAATGCAGGAAGTGGCTTATGTAACGCCGAGCTGTGTTACCAAGGCCCGTGCAGACCTGGGTAAAAAGTTGGCAGAGCTTTGCCCCGGCGATCTGAACAAATCATTCTTTACGCTTTGCGGCGCTACATCCATTGAAAATGGAATTAAGCTGGCAAGGCTTTATACCGGAAGGCATAAAATACTCACCCGCTATCAAAGCTATCATGGCGCTACCATGGGTGTTATTTCTGCAGGTGGTGATCCACGCAAACTGCCGGTGGATGCACAGCAGGCACCAAACTTTGTGCATTTTGATCTGCCCTATCTCTACCGCTGGGAATATGGCGAAGAAAATTTATTGAAAGAAGCAGTGGCCTCACTGGAACGGGTGATCGCTTATGAAGGGCCGGGTAATATTGCTGCTATTTTACTGGAAGGCGAGTCAGGCACATCGGGCTGCCTGCAATATCCAAAAGGCTATTTAAAAGCAGTAAGAGAAATTACAAAGAAGCATGGCATACTGATGATAATGGATGAAGTAATGAGCGGCTTTGGAAGAACAGGGCAGTGGTTTGGCTTTCAAAACCATGATATTGTGCCAGACATGATTGCAATGGCAAAAGGGTTAACCTGTGGTTACCTGCCATTTGGCTGCCTGCAGGTGAGTGAAAAGATAGCCGCTAAATATGATGATGCGGTATTGCCATTAGGGCTTACCTACTCTGCACATGCTGTTTGCTGTGCTGCCGCATTAGAAACATTAAAGATTTATGAAGAAGAAAATTTGATGGCACGGGCTGCCGAAATGGGAAAATACATTGAGCAGGAAGTGGAAAAATTGAAAGCAAAACACCCGTCAATCGGCGATTTCAGGAATACGGGTTTGCTGGGTTGTATTGAACTGGTAAAAAACCGGCAAACAAAAGAACCGCTGGCGCCATTTAATGCAAAGCCTGATGAAATGGCAGTGATGAATAAGGTAGCGGCAAAAATTAAGCAATTAGGCATGTATACTTTTGTAAGGTGGAATTATATTTTTGTTGCACCCCCGCTGATTGTAACGAAAGAACAGGTGGATGAAGGATTGGCGATAATCAGTGAGGCATTAAAGATTGCAGATGAAGCTGTGAATTAATTTTTTTCACATAACGAAACAAAGAATACGGTGGGTACAACGTTGTGTGCTTTGTTTAGCTATTCCCTTTCCGTGAAACAGAATGACCGATAACCAAAACATAACTATGGCCTCTTCATCACTTATTAATGAAGACCTTGCCCCCGTTGCTGCAAACAACCGAAAATGGGGTACATGGAACTATGCTGCCCTCTGGATAAGCATGAGCCTTTGCATACCGACTTACATGCTGGCGAGTTCGTTAATCGGCGGTGGTATGAACTGGTGGCAGGCTATACTTACCATTTTCCTGGGTAATTGCATCGTATTGATTCCAATGATACTGAATGGCCATGCAGGAGCTAAGTACGGTATCCCGTTTCCTGTTTTTGTAAGGGCAAGTTTTGGCACCAAAGGTGCCAACATACCGGCAATGCTGAGGGCCATCGTTGCCTGCGGATGGTTTGGCATTCAAACATGGATCGGTGGCGCTTCATTGTATAATATTTTACGGGCATGGAACCCGTTGCTGGCTGAAATAGACAGCAACTCACTGTTTCCGCAGGCATTACCCATGATATGTTTTTTGCTTTTTTGGGTATTGAATATGTACATCATTTATCTCGGTGTTGATAGCATAAAAAAATTATTAGTTTTTAAAGCATTCTTTTTGCCCGTTGCAGCATTGGCTTTATTGATATGGGCCATTGTTGCTGCAAAAGGATTGGGGCCGATATTAAGCCAACCATCCAAATTTGCAACCAGCAATGATTTTTGGAAATATTTTTTTCCTGCGCTCACAGGTATGGTGGGTTTTTGGGCAACGCTTTCTTTAAACATTCCTGATTTTACACGATATGCCAAATCACAAAAGGCGCAGGTCAACGGGCAGATCATCGGCCTGCCGCCATCCATGACGTTCTTTGCATTTGTGGGCGTTATTGTTACTTCGGCCACTGCTATTATTTATGGCAGTACCGAATGGGATATCGTAAAACTCGCCGGTAAGTTTGAAAACAAGCTGATGGTAACTATTGCTATGACAGGCATCATCATTTCCACGCTGGCAACCAATATTGCCGCAAATATTGTAAGCCCTGCCAATGATTTTTCTAACCTTGCGCCTGATAAAATCAATTTCAGAGCAGGCGGCTATATCACGGGCATTATCGGTGTGCTGATATTTCCATGGAAACTGATCGCCGACCCGAATGGATATATTTTTACCTGGCTGATCGCTTATTCAAGTTTGCTGGGGCCTGTTGGCGGGATAATGATTGTTGATTATTTTTTCATTCGCAATAAGCAATTACAGGTGGAAGACCTGTATAACGAAAGAGGTATTTACAGTTATGGTAATGGATTTAATGCAAAAGCGATAATTGCATTGCTGGTGGGTATATTGCCAAACATTCCCGGTTTTTTGTTGCAGATAAAACTGATTGTTGCAGATACATTTCCTGGATGGGTGAATCATTTGTATAATTACGCATGGTTTGTGGGGTTTGTAGTGAGCGGCGTGGTTTATTATTTGTTGATGAAAACAGAGAAATAATGAAAACGCAAATAATTCAGGAAATAATTTATGAAGCAAGGGAAGAAAAAATCATGCTTGATTTTGATTTGGCAAAATTATATGGAGTTGAAACAAGGGTTTTTAACCAGGCGATAAAAAGGAATTTACAAAACTTTCCTAAAGACTTTATGTTCAGGCTTACTGCAAAAGAATGGAAAACTATGTCATCACAATTTGTGATGACATACCCGGAGAAACGACCCAAAACTGCCTTACCTTACGCATTCACTGAACATGGGGTGACAATGCTGGCAAGCGTTTTAAAAAGTTCAAAGGCGAGAAAAATGAATATTGCTATTGTGAGGGCTTTTATCGCACTTAAAAAATTTGCTAATAAAAATGCTGCTGTAATAAACTTGGTAAAAGAATTAAAAGAGCGCATTGATGAACATGATGTGCAATTAGGCAGTATTTATGATGCCATTGAAAACCTGCTTGATGAAAAAGAAGAGGAAAAGACAAAAAAAATCACATGGGAGAATAGAGAAAGAATTGGTTTTAAGAAATAAGCCATCACTGCAATTTGTGATGATAAAAACAATAACTCGTCACAGATTGTGATGAGATGGAATAATCACAACTGATATTAAAATTTGTGATCTCAAGTTCAAGAAATAAAATATTGCTATGAGCATTTTAATAAAGAATGGCCGCATCATCACTGCCGGTGCAGACTATGTTGCTGATATTTTTATCGAAGGGGAGACTATTTCCACTATCGGTAAGAACTTGCAGGAAAAGGCAGATATAGTAATTGACGCTGCAGGCAAACTAGTAATGCCCGGCGGCATTGACCCGCATGTGCATTTGGATATGCCGTTCATGGGCACATTCAGCAGCGACAGCTATGAAACAGGCACAAGGGCTGCACTATATGGCGGCACTACGATGGTCATAGATTTTGTGTTGCAAAAACAAGGCAACAGCCTGCAGGCCGCATTGGATGAGTGGAAAGGGCGCAGCGATAATAATTGTGTTGGTGATTATAGTTTCCATATGGCGGTGACGGATTTTAATGATGAAACAAAAAAAGAAATAAAAGCTTTTATTGAAGAACATGGGATCACTTCGTTCAAAGCATTCATGGCGTATAAAGGTGCATTGATGATTGATGATCGGCAGATGATAGGCCTGATGGAAGAAGTGAAAAAGCATGGCGGCCTTATCAATGTACATGCTACTAACGGCGATATGATTGATTACCTTGTTCAAAAGCACCGCAGCGAAGGAAAGCTTTCTCCTTTATACCATTATCTTTCCCAGCCTGAAGTGACGGAAGCTGAAGCTGCGGAGCGTTTTGTGGATATGAGCCATTATACCGGCTGCCCCGGCTACATTGTACATCTCACCTGCGAAGGTGCTTTGAATGCAGTACGCAATGCCACAAGAAGAAACCAAAATGTTTTTGTAGAAACCTGTATTCAATATTTAATTATTGATGCTTCTTTATATGAAAGGGAAGATGGCGCCAGGTGGGTAATGAGCCCGCCGTTAAGAGAAAAGAAAGATCAGCAAACATTGTGGGCAGGGATAAACCAGGGCCTTGTGCAGGTGGTGGCAACAGACCATTGCCCTTTTATGTGGGAGCAAAAACTAATGGGTAAAGATGATTTCAGCAAGATACCCAACGGTCACCCGGCTATTGAAAACAGGATGGAACTGTTATTCAGCGAAGGTGTAAATAAAGGAAAAATTACGCTGAACAAATTTGTGGAAGTGTCCAGCACCAATGCCGCAAAAATTTTTGGTATGTTCCCAAAGAAAGGAACGATTGCTATTGGCTGTGATGCGGACATTGTAATTTTTGACCCCAATGAAAAACATACTCTTTCTGCCAAAACGCACCACATGAACGTGGATTACAGCGGCTATGAAGGATGGGAAGTAACAGGAAAAGTGAAAACAGTTTTATTGAGAGGCAAGGTAGCTATTGATAATAATGAATGTAAAGTAGGAAAGGGCTATGGAAAATTTATTAAAAGGAAAAAAGTGAAACAGATAATTTGATGCTGCATAATGGTATGCAGTACAAGTGTGCGACGCAACAATGTTTAATAGTAGTACGAAAGCTGGTTACATAAAAAACAAAAAATGCCAAGAAAAATTAAATCAGGGTTAATACAATTGAGCTTGCCTAAAACCGAAGGCGAAGGAACAATTGAAGAAATCAAAGATGCTATGCTGCAAAAGCATATCCCGTATATTGAAGAAGCAGGTAAGCAGGGTGTGCAGGTTTTGTGTTTCCAGGAAATTTTCAATACACCTTATTTCTGTCCCGGGCAGGATGCCAAATGGTATGAAAGCGCTGAAACGGTGCCTGGTGCTACAACTGAGTTAATGCAGCAATACGCAAAGAAGTATAACATGGTAATTATTGTTCCTGTTTATGAAAAGGAGCAATCGGGTGTATTGTACAATACGGCGGCGGTAATTGATGCTGACGGAACTTATCTTGGCAAATACAGGAAAAATCACATACCCCATACCGGTGGCTTCTGGGAAAAGTTTTTTTTCAAACCGGGTAACTTAGGTTATCCTGTTTTTCAAACGAAGTATGCAAAAGTGGGCGTGTATATTTGTTATGACCGCCATTTCCCGGATGGAGCAAGATGCCTGGGATTGAACGGTGCAGAGATCGTTTATAATCCTTCGGCAACCACGGTGGGGCAATCGCAGTATTTGTGGAGACTGGAGCAGCCTGCACATGCGGTGGCCAATGGCTATTTTATGGGCTGCATCAACCGTGTGGGAACAGAAGCGCCCTGGAACCTCGGGAAATTTTATGGTACTTCTTATTTTGTAAACCCGTTGGGGCAAATCATTGCGACTGCAAGCGAAGATAAAGACGAATTATTAGTAGCAGAATTTGATTTGGATTTGATTGATGAGGTGAGAAGCAAATGGCAGTTTTTCAGGGACAGAAGGCCGGAAACGTATAATGAAATAACAAGGTTATAAGAAACGTTTCAAGGTTTAAGTCGTTTAAAACGTTGAAACGACTTAAACGATATTCAACGACTAAACGAATTACCATGTCAATTACAGCAAACCGTTTAACAGCAGAACAATACAACGAAAACTTCAGCGACATTCACCCGCCGTTTGAAACGCAGGATGCTGCACTGGTGGAAGCCAACCGCTGCTTGTTTTGTTACGATGCACCCTGCACCAAAAGCTGCCCCACCAGTATTGATGTGCCCAAGTTCATAAAACAAATCACAACAGGCAATATCAAAGGATCTGCCCACACTATTTTTTCAAGCAATATTATGGGGGCAGGCTGCAGCAAAGTGTGCCCGGTAGAAAAATTATGTGAAGGAAGCTGTGTATATAATTTGATGGAGGAAGAACCTATTCCAATTGCAAAGCTGCAACGGTATTCAACTGAGATTGCGATGAAAAATAAATGGCAGTTGTTTGAAAGAAAATTGCCAGCAGGTAAAAAGGTAGCGATTGTTGGTGCAGGCCCCGCAGGATTGAGCTGCGCCCATGTTTTATCAAGGGGAGGGATTGATGTAACGATTTATGAAAAAGAAGCAAAGGGCGGCGGGTTGATGACGTATGGTATTGCTGCTTATAAAGTGACACCGCAGTTTTGTAAAGAGGAAGTGGATTATATTACTGCTATTGGCGGTATAGAAATAAAATACAACCAGGAACTGGGAAAAAACATTTCGTTGGGGGAGCTGCAAAAGAATTATGATGCCGTATATCTGGCCATTGGTGTGGGCCTGGCAAGGCAGCTGGAAATTCCCGGCGAAGACCTGGAAGGCGTGGAAGATGCGATCAGCTTTATTTACCGTTTGAGAAACGAAGGTTATTCATCTGTTGCAGTGGGTGATAAAGTGGCTGTAATTGGTATGGGCATGACGGCCATTGATGCTGCCACGCAGGCAAAGCGGCTGGGTGCTAAAGAAGTAACGATGCTGTATAGACGAACAGAAAAAGAAAAACCCTGCACACAGGTTGAGCTGGACATTGCAATGCTGGATGGCTGTGAGATCATCTGGCTGGCAGCGCCTAAAGAAATCATTGGCGAAGGCGGAAAAGTAAAAGCTATTGTATGCAGCAAAATGGCATTGGGCGAACCGGATGCCAGTGGCCGCCGCAGCCCTGTTGATACGGGTGAAACATTTACTTTGGAAGTGGATATGCTGATAAAAGCAGCAGGGCAAATGCCTTTTGAGCAATTGATAATTGGCAATGGTATAGCTGATAACAAAGGAAAGGTTGTGATTGATAAAAATTGTGCAACAAACATCAAAGGCGTATTTGCCGGCGGCGATGCAGTGAACGGTGGCAAAGAAGTGGTGGATGCCGTGCAGGCAGGGAAGGAGGGAGCGAAGGCGATTATTCAATTTTTAAACCTCTAAATTTTATGTAGAATGCTGCATGCTATCGTGCTAAATGAAAATCATACGACATTCAACATTTTTCATACAACATACAACATAATCAATCATGGCAGACATATCCTGTAATTTTCTCGGCATTAAATCTCCCAACCCATTCTGGCTGGCCAGTGCGCCGCCTACAGATAAAAAATACAATGTTATCCGTGCTTATGAAGCAGGCTGGGGTGGCGTGGTTTGGAAAACGCTGGGCAGCCAGGTGAAAAATGTTTCATCCCGTTATTCCGCAGTGAACTATGGTGGCCACCGGGTGATGGGGTTCAATAATATTGAACTCATCAGCGACCGGCCTTTGGAAATCAATTTAAAGGAGATAACGGAAGTGGTTAAACGCTTCCCTGACAGGGCAACGATTGTTTCCCTGATGGCAGACAACGACAGGGAAAGCTGGCATGAATTAATAAAGAAATGCGAAGATGCAGGCGCAATGGGCTTTGAACTCAACTTCGGTTGTCCGCATGGAATGACGGAACGTGGCATGGGCGCCGCCGTAGGGCAAGACCCTGAAATTGCGAAGATGGTGGTGGAATGGGTAATGGAAAAAGCCACTATTCCTGTCATCACAAAACTTACTCCGAATGTTCACTCTGTGGTGCCAACGGGTAAGGCTGTTTGCGAAGCAGGCACTAATGCGTTATCGCTTATCAATACCATTCAATCTGTAACAGGCGTTGACCTGGATACATTTGTTCCCAACCCTTACGTGGCAGGTAAAAGTGTATATGGTGGTTATTGCGGCCCTGCCGTAAAACCCATTGCATTAAAGATGCTTACCTCTATTGCAAAAAATCCTGTTACCAGTAAAGTGCCTGTTTCGGGTATTGGCGGCGTTAGTACGTGGAGGGATGCGGTGGAATTTATGCTGCTGGGTTCCACCAGTGTGCAGGTGTGCACTGCAGCGATGAAACACGGCTTTCGCATTATTGAAGATATGTGCGAAGGCCTGAATAACTGGATGGATGAAAAAGGTTTCAAAACCATTTACGACTTTATTGGTAAATCTGTTGGAACAATCACCCATTGGGAAGACCTCGACATCAATTATCACCACATTGCAAAGATCAACCAGGATAAATGTATCCATTGCGGCTTGTGCTATATCGCCTGCGAAGACACATCACACCAATCCATTAACCTTGCTTACGGTAAGCCTTACAATACCTACACAGTGAAAGAGGAAGAATGTGTGGGCTGCAATTTATGCCAGTTGGTTTGCCCGGTAAATAATTGCATTACCATGGAAGAGCATCGTGTGGCGCCTGAATACATTAACTGGAAAATGTGGCAGGAGGAAGGCAGGCCGCTGAATGATCATTAAAAATTTTTTGTGAGCAGCTTTGGTTTTTCATAGCATCATCGTGGAGTTTATCCTGGGCGTAGCCGAAGGGTCGCTCACTTGTACCGAATGTCATTGTTCATCTTGCCTTACCACGAATCAATTTTTTTTAGTATGAAAATAAATGCTGTAAGGCTTCAGCAACATTTTGAAGCCATGAGCCTCATTGGAAAAATCGGTGAAACAGGGACTAATCGTCCTGCCCATTCCCCGGACGAAAAAAAAGCTTTTGAACTGGCTGCTTCATGGATGCAGGAAGCAGGCATGAAAACGCATATTGACAATTTTGGAAACCTGGTCGGAAGGCTGGAAGGAAAAAATTCTTTATTGCCGGTGCTGATGATGGGCTCTCATTTGGATAGCCAGCCATACGGGGGAAGGTTTGATGGTGTGGCAGGTGTGCTGTGTGCCATTGAAGTGGTAAAAACATTTACAGAAAATAATACACAACCTGAAAGAAGTATTGAAGTAATTTCTTTTGCTGACGAAGAAGGCTGGCGCTTTAATAAAGGCCTGTATGGTTCCAAAGGTATTTTAGGAAGATTGGATCCCACAGATATAGAAAGAAAAGATAAAGATGGCGTTTCAAGAAGGCAGGCGCTGATTGACTTTGGCTGTGACCCGGCAAAATCAAAAGAAGATGAATACAAACCCGGCAGCATTTTTTGTTTTTTGGAATTGCATATTGAGCAGGGGCCTGTGCTGGATATTGGCAAAAGACCAATTGGTGTTGTGTCCGGCATTTCGGGGCCTATATGGTGGACGGTGAAACTAAAAGGAATGGCCGGCCATGCAGGCAGCGTACCCATGCCTTTGCGTAAAGATGCATTACTGGGCGCTGCAGAAATTGTTGTTGCGTTAAATGGAATTGCCACGCAGGTACCCGGCGCACCAACCGTTGGCACCGTGGGAACAATGAATGTATTTCCTGCCAGCCGCAACATCATTGCGGAAGAAGTAAGTTTCACTATCGACTTACGTGATATTGATATTGAAAGAAGAAATAAATATGAAAAGCAATTGAGGGAGAAGATAGAAACGATTTCAAAAAAGCATGCTTTAGAATATACTATTACCGAAGATTTTGTAAGTGAGCCACGCTATTGTGCAGGCTGGCTTAAAAAAATAATTCATTCCGAATGTGAACGGCTGCAACTGGATGCGCCTGAACTAATGAGCGGCCCTTTCCATGATGCATTGGCGCTTTCTTATGCCTGCGATTATGCCATGATATTCGTTCGCTGCAAAGACGGCATCAGCCATAACCCTTTGGAATATGCTTCTTATGAAGATCTTGCATTGGGCACTGAAGTGCTGTACGGCACAGTGCTGCAGGCGCTGGAGCGGTAAGGTTTTCAACAGCATTGGGAAAAACATTTTTTAGTTTCTGATTCCGTTGTTAACTTCATAGGGCAAACGATCGCTATTTTTCACCAATTCTCCATGCTATATGAAAGTTTCAGACATCTTACTCAAAAAAGGCGCTGCTGTCTATTCCATCAGCGGCAATGCTACTGTGCTGGATGCTCTAAAAGTGCTCAGCGAAAAAAATATCGGCGCTTTGCCGGTAATTGAAAACGAAAAATTAATTGGCATTTTTTCTGAAAGGGACTATGCCCGTAAGATCATTCTTAAAGGAAAAACGTCACACGATACTTTGGTCAACGAAATTATGACCCACAAGCCGTTTACTATCCGGCCTGAAGATACGATTGAAGACTGCATGGAGATAATGAGCGCCAGACATATCCGGCACCTGCCTGTAGTGGAAGGTAATGTTGTGGCAGGAATGATATCCGTGAGTGATGTGGTTACGGCTATCATGCAATCGCAGAAAGAAACGATTGATCATTTAAAGAATTATATAACACAATAGCATAAAAAACGCCGCTTGAAACCAGCGGCGTTGTCTTTTTAAAAAGGAAATCAATACAACATTCTTACTTTAATCGTTTCCTTTACTTTCTTCAATAATTCCAGCGCATTTTTACTGAAATTTTTGTCCACATCAAGCACCACGTAACCGATAGTATCATTTGTTTTTAAATATTGCCCCAGTATATTGATCTTGCTTTTAGACAACTTTGTATTGATCTCACTTAGTACGCCCGGCACATTATTATGAATATGCAGGATCCGGTGCGTGCCTTCCTGCGGCGGCAGGCTTAGTGCCGGTATGGTGTGCGAACCAAAGCTCACGCCTTTTTCAAGATAATTGAACAATTTGCTGCTTACATCTTCACCGATATTGGCCTGCGCTTCCTGTGTGCTGCCGCCAATATGCGGTGTAAGCAATACATTGCCCAAACCCTGCAATGGTGTAGTGAATGTATCGCCGTTTTTTTCAGGTTCCCAGGGAAACACATCTATAGCAGCACCTGATAACCGGCCTTCCTTCAGCGCTTTTGCCAGCGCATCCAGTTCTACCACTTCGCCACGGGCATAATTAATGAGGATGGCACCCTTCTTAAAAAATTTAAGATTGGTTTTATTAATAATGTTTTTGGTGGAAGGCAGCTCCGGCACATGCAATGAAACAATATCCGCTTTGCCCAGCAATTCCTTTAATGTTTTAATGGCAGTAGCGTTGCCCAGCGGCAGCTTTGTTTCGGTATCATAAAAAATCACTTTCATCCCAAGGCTTTCTGCCAGTACACTTAGCTGGCTGCCGATATTGCCATAACCCACAATGCCCAGCGTTTTGCCGCGTAATTCGTAGCTGCCGGTAGCATCTTTCAGCCACACGCCTTTATGGGCTGCAATATTTTTGTCAATGATTTTCCTGATGAGCATAATAGAAGCGCCAATCACCAGCTCGGCCACGCTTCTTGTATTGCTGTAAGGGGCATTGTATACGGCAATGCCTTTTTTAGTGGCGGTCTTTAAATCCACCTGGTTGGTGCCAATGCAAAAACAGCCTATTGCCTGCAATTTTTCAGCGGCATCCAGCACTTTTTGGGTAATCTTCGTTTTGCTCCTGATGCCAAGCAGGTGCACATTCTTTATTTCATTAATAAGCTGTTCTTCGCTTAAAGCACCGCCCAGCTTTTTTACGTTGGCGTAGCCGGCATCATGAAAGCGCTTTACCGCTGTGTCGCTTATATTTTCCAGAAACAGGATGTTTATCTTTTCTTTGGGATAGCTGGTTTTATTTTTATCTGCCATATCGGTATTTTGCACAAATATATTTCATAGTTTTAATTATCTTATGCTACAAACCAATATGATATTATCCAATACCATTGTATTTGCTTCTAAACGCTTTAAAAACTGCGTGCATGCACTGCTGTTGTGTTGCATCGTTCCTGCCTTTTTTTCTTCCTGCGGCAGCAGTACCGGCCATTCTGATAAAGCAGCCCCGGACAGTGCCGGTAATATTATTCATTTAGCAGCAGCACCTTCGCTTTCTCCCGCCGAAGCAAACAGGTATAAGGCTGCCTGCGAAGCGTGGTATGATACCGCACTGAAAAATACAGGATTTAATGGCGGCATACTGGTGGCCAAAAAAGGGAATATCGTTTTTGAAAATTACCAGGGCACGGGCCATTTCGGGGCACAGGATACCATTACAAAAAATACCCCTTTTCATATTGCTTCTGTTTCCAAAACATTTACAGCAATGGCGGTATTAAAACTGGCGCAGGATGGCAAACTGAATATTGACGATGAGCTGGTAAAATACTTTCCTGCCTTTAATTATCCCGGTGTTACCATCCGTACTTTGCTGAACCACCGCAGCGGCCTGCCCAACTACGTTCATTACATGGAAAACCTGAAATGGGATGAAAAAATACTGGTAAAGAATGAAGATGTGCTGAACACGCTCATCAATGAAAAATCAAAACTGAAAGACATTGCGCCGCCCAATACCCGTTTTGCTTACTGCAACACCAACTATGCATTGCTGGCGTTGCTGATTGAAAAAATAAGCGGTGTAAAGTACCCGCAGTTCATGCAGCAAACTTTCTTTACGCCATTGCAGATGAACAATACATTTGTATTTGATACTTCCATGCTGCAAAAAACAAATCCCAGCTACGACTGGCGCGGGCAGGAAATTGCCTTTGGGTTCCTGGATGCAGTATATGGGGATAAAAACATTTATTCCACCCCCGAAGACCTGCTGATATGGGACAAAGCGCTGTACAGCGGTAAATTATTTTCTGATTCCACCCTGCAGGAAGCGTTTACGCCTTACAGTAATGAAAAGCCCGGTATAAGAAATTACGGGCTGGGATGGAGGATGAATATATATCCCAACGGCAAAAAAATGATCTACCACAATGGCTGGTGGCACGGCAATAATGCGGCATTCATCCGCCTTGTACAGGACACTGCAACCATCATTATAGTGGGCAATAAATTCAACCGGAATATTTACCATGCAAAGGAATTGACACCTTTATTTGGAGAATATGGTGGCGGAATAGAAGAAGAGGAAGATGTACTAAAGCATACAAAAGCGCTTGTGCAGCCTGTTAAAAAAATGCAGCGAAAAAGAAGAAGGTAAGCCACAAATTACACCGATTTACACAGAAAAGAGAAGCCACGAATACTTCGGCTCCACTCAGCACACTAATTTTCACGAATGGTTTTTTATTCGTGTGCATTCGGGGGTAAAAAATATATGCCGCAGGCATAATCTGTGTACATCCATAATCTGTGTTTATCTGTGTAATCTGTGGCTAAAAATACATTCGTGGCTTTTCAATTTTGCTTATCCAAAAAATAAATATGCCAGCACAATAGAGGTAATCACTCCCGCCAAATCTGCCAGCAGCATAGCGCCCACAGCATACCGTATGTTTTTAATATTGACAGCGCCAAAGTAAACAGCCACCACGTAAAATGTAGTGTCAGAAGATCCCTGCATAATGCTGCTTAATTTTCCGGCAAAAGAATCAGCGCCAAAAGTTTTCATTGTATCCACCATCATCCCTCTTGCGCCTGCACCGCTCAATGGCCTGATGATAGCAGTGGGCAGCGCATCCACAAAGCGGGTATCAGTGCCCAGCAAACCAAATAAATTTTTTACGGCGTCAATTACCACGTCAAACACGCCGCTGTTCCGCAGCATGCTGATAGCAACCAGCATTCCCACTAAATAAGGAATGATTTTTATCGCTGTTTCAAAGCCGCCTTTGGCACCTTCGATAAAAGCATCAAATACATTTATTTTTTTCAGCCATGCACCAATCACTATCAATAAAAATATCAGCAGCAAAAATGCATTGCTGAAAATGCCGGAAAATTGTTCCATGCCTTCTTTGTTCAGCGTGGTCAGGTACCATACCAATGCAGCGATCACCGCAGATAAGCCACCCACCCATGCCAGCACCACCGGCTGCAGCAGGTTTATTTTTTGTTTAAACGAAACAATAAACAGCGCCGCCATTGTAGCCATAAAAGTGGCGATCATGCAGGGAAGAAAAATATCCGTGGGAACAGATGCTTTGTTGGCAGCCCTTATGGCAATCACGCTCACGGGTATCAATGAAAGCCCTGAAGCATGCAGGCAGAGGAACATGATTTGTGCATTGCTGGCGGTTTCTTTATTCGGGTTTATTTCCTGCAGGCTTTCCATTGTTTTAATACCGAATGGCGTGGCGGCATTATCAAGCCCTAATAAGTTGGCGGAAAAATTCAGCATCATATGCCCGAATGCAGGGTGGCCTTTGGGCACATCAGGAAAAACTTTGGTAAAGAATGGTCCGATGATTCTTGATAAGAACCGGATGCCGCCTGCTTTTTCTGCAATGCTCATAAAGCCCATGAACAATGCTATGATGCCAATAAGGCCAAGGCAGATGTCAACGGCATCTTTGCAGGTAGCCAGTATGCCGTTGGCGTTTTGTTCTTCGTAAGTGATGAAGCTGCCATCGCTGTTTTTAGCATATTTTGTTTCGCCAATTTTTACTTCTTTATTGGTGAGCAGCATGGTTGCTGCGGCGGAAGGGAGGCTGGCGCTGTCAATAATTTTTGTACTGCTGGTATCCCCGCTTTTGCCCACCACCATTTTATTAAAAATCATTTTGCTGTCACCGCTGCTGATGCATTTGATACCGGCGGCAATAATGGCAATGATGATAAAAGCGCTCCATATCCTGCTTAGGGCCATAAATATATTTTAGAGGTAATACTGTTGATTTTAGATTGAAGTTAGCGGTTTCGTTACACAAAAATTAGAGTGCTTATATTTGCGCCCTGAAAAAGCCGGCATATATAAAACCAGCTATCAAACAATATTAAGTAATAAATCTAAAAATATTAAATAGTTATGGCATTACAGGCAGGGATTGTGGGGTTGCCAAATGTGGGTAAATCAACTTTATTTAACGCAGTAAGCAACAGCGCCAAAGCACAGGCAAGCAATTACCGTTTTTGTACGATAGAACCAAATGTAGGGCTGGTAAATGTGCCCGACCCAAGATTGGATAAGCTGGCTGAACTGGTGAAGCCGGACAGGACAGTGCCCACGCAGATTGAGATCGTAGATATTGCCGGGCTGGTAAAAGGTGCCAGCAAAGGGGAAGGGCTGGGCAATAAATTCTTGGCCAATATCCGTGAGGTGGATGCCATCATTCATGTGATACGCTGTTTTGAAGACGAAAATATTCTGCGGGAAGAAGGAGCCATCAACCCGGTAGGCGATAAGGAAATTATTGAAACCGAGCTTCAGTTGAAAGACCTGGAAAGCGTGGAAAAGAAAATACAGCGCACCGAAAAAATCGCCAAGAATGATGCCAAGGCAAAAGCAGAGCTGGAAGTATTGCTCCGCTGCAAAGAGCATTTGGATAAGGGGAAAAGCATTATTTCTCTTGGCTTGTCAAAGGAAGAAAAACCGGCCATTGCAGATTTGTTTTTACTAACGGACAAGCCTATCCTGTATGTAGCCAACGTAGACGAAGCCAGCATGCATACCGGCAACAAATACAGCCAGGCTTTGATAGAAGCCGTGAAGAATGAAGGCAACGAAGTGATCGTAATGACCAATGCTATTGAAGCACAGATTGCAGAATTTGAAAGCCCGGAAGACAAGGCCATGTTCATGGAAGAATATAAAATGACAGAGCCTGCGCTGGACCGCCTGATACACTCCACTTATAAATTATTAAACCTGTCCACCTACTTTACTGCCGGTGTGCAGGAAGTAAGGGCATGGACGATACACCAGGGCTGGAAAGCGCCGCAGGCTGCAGGGGTAATACATACTGATTTTGAAAAAGGCTTTATCAAAGCGGAGGTAATTGCCTATGAAGATTTCATCCAGTACAAATCAGAAGCGGCCTGCAGGGAAAACGGTAAATTAAGAATTGAAGGGAAAGAATATGTGGTGAAGGATGGGGATGTGATGCACTTTAGGTTTAATGTATAATTCCAGTCTGACCATCCCGGTCTGACTGGAATGAAAATGCTATTGCATTTTTCTTCAATAATGAGGGTTGCTCTTTAGGCAACCTTTGTATTTAATGTTTAATAGATTTTAAAGCAGTGCTTTTTGCAAACATTTCTTCTTCAATATCAAAATTATCCTGCAATGAAGTTCAGCTACTTACCTTATCCAACAATTCCAAATCCCCCTCATCCAGCTTCAATTCCACCGCATCGAAAATCTCCTGCAATTGTGTTTTACTGGTAGCGCTCACAATCGGAGCTGTTACCAAAGGCTGCGCCAGTAACCATGCTAAAGCAACACTTGCCTGCTGCGTACGGTGCTTTGCTGCAACTGTATCCAGCGCATTCAATACAGCCAGGCCTTTTTCGTTCAGGTATTTTTTAGCGCCTTCGCCACGGGGGCTTTTGGCAACATCTGCTTCGCTGCGGTATTTACCGGTAAGAAACCCTGCTGCCAGCGACCAGTAAGGGAATACGCTCAGTCCATATTTTTCTGCCAATGGTGCATATTCTGTTTCAAATTTTTTTCTTTCTACCAGATTATAGTGAGGTTGTAAAGCCACATATTCAGGAAAGCCATTTTTCTCCGCCACTGCAAATGATTCTTCCAGCCGCTTTGGCGACACATTAGAAGCTGCTATGTACCGCACTTTTCCTGCTTTTACAACTTCATCATAAGCAGCAAGCGTTTCTTCCACTGCTGTTTTCTCTTCATCAAAATGGGTATAGTACAGGTCTATATGATCTGTTTGCAGGCGCTGCAAGGATTCATCTACCGATTGCAGGATATGTTTTTTGCTGATATCATAAGGATGTTCTTTTGTTTGCGAGCCTACCTTGGTGGCAATTACCATCTTATTGCGGTTGTCCCTTGCTTTCATCCAGTTGCCGATAATGGTTTCAGACTGGCCGCCTTTGCCATTCACCCACCATGAATAGGTATCTGCCGTATCTATAAAATTGAAACCCCCGTCTGCAAAAGCATCCAGTATTTCAAAAGATTGCTTTTCGTCTAAAGTCCATCCAAATACATTGCCGCCAAAATTAATAGGTGCAACAGCCAGGTCAGTGTTTTTGATTATTCTTTTCGTCATGTGTAATACGTTTTGGTAATGATAATAACTACGACTAACAATGATGAAAGAAAAAAGTTGGCAATTGCAAAAATCGAAAAAGCCCCCAGAAGGGGGCTCTTTAGTTATCCAAACAATCCATAAAAACAAAAGCTCTTGTGCCAGGCTACGACTCTTTAGCTTATTGTCCGGGATAACAGTTATTTAAAATCTTGGGCAGCGTACAGCATTTTTGCTGGTGTTGTTGCGGTCAAGATATGTTTGATAGGAGAGTGCCAGCTCAAAGCCTCCGCGGCCATTGGTGGTAGTGCTCAATTTTGAGATATTCACATCATAACTAACGGAAACGGCTAAAGGCGTCATCTCTATCTTTGCTACAGGAATAAAGGCATCTTTCCACCTTAAAAAGCCACCGCCGTGTATTAAATATCTTGGGTCAACTTCATCATCTAATTTCCAGGTGTAAATGGCACCGCCAATCATTTCTGTGTAGGAGCCCTGTTTTGTATAATCTGCCTGGAATGTTACATATGCCTGCTCGTTAGTAGCGAACCTTGCACCGCCTGAATACACCCATTTAGGTATCATCTCAAGCTTGTTGTCGCCATAAAAGCTGATGCCTGCAGGTTTATTAAAGTGATGATAAGCCACACCTAAAAAGATATTGTTATCGGGGTTGTCATCCATTTGCGCATTAAAGCTCATGCCGGCAGTACCGTCAAAATAGTTATAAGAAGGCTTGTCAAAAGTTTCACCATCGGAAAGGCCTGAATTGTAACCGGTGCCGTCAAACTGGCTGTTGGTAGTTACTTTGCTCCTGTCAAACTTCCGCTGCACGATGCCTCCCATGAAGCCCAGCGATAAATACATATTGCGTTCGCCGCTCAGCGACTTATGATAGTTAACAGCCGGCAATATATGTGTAGAGGTCATTGCAATATCACCTGCTTTATCATATAATATCTGTGCGCCAATGGTAAGGAAATCTTCGCCTTTGCCTACGGGTAATTTAAACTCCCCGTTCAGTGAGGCGGTTTGGTAAGGCACTGTTACGCTTTGCCATTGTGTGCGGTACACCGCCTGGAACCTCAGGTCGCCGGTGAAAATACCAGCCAGTGCCGGGTTGCGTAAAAGCGGCGCTTCATTAAATTGTGAAAAGTGAATGTCCTGGGAATAAGCAGAATGTAAAACAGCTGCTGTAAGTGTTGTACATACTAACCTGCGGAGCAAGGTTTTCATAAAATCGGATTTTTGTTTTCTTAGTTTGGATACGTTGTGACTGTTGTCGGAATATAAACGCCGGCGGGGAAAAATTATTATCTCAATAGCAGGATATTTCCTGAAAAACCATTCTGCTGGTTGTTGGCGCAGGTAAATTCTATAGTATAGGTATAATTGCCCACGGGCATGTCAACCCCGTTAAATTTCCCATCCCATCCGTAGTTTTTATCATTTGACGTGAAACTGCCCCTTTGGAAAATGAGCTGGCCAAAGCGGTTAAATATCCTGAAATAATTAATGGTTACCGTAAGGGTGCCGGGGGCATTCAGCGGGTAGAAAAGATTATTTACATGGTCATTGTTGGGAGAAAAAGCAGTGGGCAGGTAGATACTGGTCTTATCACAATTTACCTGTACAAAAAGCTGGTCTTCGGCCGTACATCCGCTGCCGTTAGTAACGGTTATTTTATAATTCATTCCATTAATTGGAGAAGCTACAGGATTTGGACAGGTAATGCAGCTTAACCCCGCAGGCGGTTCCCAAAGCCAGCTTATTACGTCATTTGAATATTGCGGCGTAAGAGTAACATACCTGCCAAAGCTCAATAATATATCACTGCCTGCATTTACAATTGGCACCGGGTTTACTTTTATAAAAACGCTGGCGCTGTCTTTAAAGCAATTGCTGCTGTCAAAGCCCACTACTTTATATTCAGTGCTTGTGCCCGGCATGGCAATGGGGTTGTTGACATGGCTGTTGTTTAAGCCTCCGGCCGGCGACCAAATGTAATTTTCTGCACCGCTTACATTCAACTGCAGCGATTGCCCTGCACAAACGGAATCATCTGTCTGCAGTCCGCCAATAGTAAATGGCCTTTTTACATCCACAAACACAGTATCATATTTTTCGCAGCCATAGGTATTGGTTCCCCTTACATAAAATAATTCATCATTTTGCGGATATGCCACAGGGCTATCACACCGTGTGCAGCTTATTGATCC
>JBEHYP010000072.1:0-19188 GCA_048498115.1 Bacteroidota bacterium
TGTTGCCCCGTAGTTATTGCCGGTGGCAACCCCCGCCTTAAGCAGTCTTACAGAATTATCCTGCAGGTCAGAATTTGTTTCTCCATAACGGCCGATGGTAACCTGTATACCATTAATAACTGCATTTGCAGGAATAGCAAATCCAAACTGCGTTGCATTAAGTGCTTCCGAAGTATTATTAATATCTACTGATGTATAGGAATTATCATTATTAACCACCCTGCCTGTATTTCCCCAGGCTTCCCCGGCCCCCCCACCTGTTGCGCCGGCGCCTGCAAAATCTGGCCCTGCAGTTCCCGGCGTATTAGCAGCGCATGCCGCAGATGATGTTAATGAGCCAGAACCATTCTGACAAACAGCAACACCCGTTGCAGCAGGATAATCATATACCGTTATGGAACCATTGGCCGTAGTATTTCCGCAGCCACCGGTTAATGTTACAGTATAACTGAACGTACCGCTCACTGCTGGCGTACCGCTGATCGTTACCACATTGCCTGACCAGTTACCGGCTGTACCTGCAGGTAAACCGCTGAAATTAGCACCGGCAGCACCGGTTGTGGAGTAAGTAATATTGGTAAGCGCCGTGTTGATACATTTTATTTGTGCATTCGTGCCGGCAGCTGACGAAAGTGTAATAGTATTATTAGCAGCCACGCTGATGGAACCTGTTGCAGTAATATTGCCGCACCCACCTGTTAAGGTTACTGTGTAATTAAACGTGCCGCTCACAGTTGGTGTACCACTTATTGTAACAACATTTGCAACCCTGTTTCCCGTTACCCCTGCCGGCAAGCCACTAAAGCCGGCGCCGCTGGCACCAGTTATTGAATAAGTAATATTGGCAATGGCAGTATTGATACAAACAGCTTGTGCATTAGTCCCTGCTGATGAGGTAAGGGTAATAGTATTATTTGCCGTAACCGTAATTGACCCGTTAGCGGTTATATTTCCACAACCACCGGTCAATGTCACAGTATAATTAAAGGTGCCGCTTACAGTTGGTGTGCCGCTGATTGTTACCACATTGCCTGTCCAGTTGCCGGTTACACCTGCAGGCAATCCACTGAAGATTGCCCCGGTGGCCCCGGTGGTGGAGTAAGTAATATTGGTAATAGCTGTATTAATGCATTTTGTTTGCGCATTTGTGCCCGCGGCTGATGAAAGTGCTATAGTATTATTGGCTGTAACAGTTATTGAGCCATTCGCTGTTACATTTCCGCAACCACCGGTTAGCGTAACTGTATAGTTGAATGTGCCGCTGGCAGTTGGCGTGCCGCTGATTATAATCACATTGCCTGACCAGTTGCCGGTTACACCTGCAGGCAATCCGCTGAATGTGGCACCTGTAGCCCCGGTTGTAGAATAGGCAATATTTGCAATAGCAGTATTGATACAAACAGTTTGTGCGTTTGTGCCTGCTGCCGATGTAAGCGTTGTATTATTATCTGCTGTTATTGTAATATCACTGGTGGCGGTAACGATACTGCATCCGCCTGCCGCTGCAATTGTATTTGTTACGGTATATGTTCCGGGGGTGCTTGCAGCAAGGTCAATTTCGCCGGTAGATACATCTGCAAATACAAGCCCCGTTGTTGACGAAAAAATCCCTGCCACGCCCCCACCAATAAAAGAAGGTAAAGGATCGGCAGCAGACTGGCAGTAGGGTGAGGCGGCGTAGCTGAAAGTGGCAACCGGTATTGCTGTAACAACTGCAGCTACCGTATTGCCTGCTGATATTGCACTGCTGCAACTGGCAGAATTAAGTAATGATGTGATAGTAACGGTAGTAGCGCCCGTGTTTATTAAATTACCAGCGGGCACTGTAAATGTGCCGCTGCCTGAAGAAAAAGGCATTGTTGCCGTAAGCCCCGATGCTGTATTGGCACCACTTAAATCATACATTACCGTATAAGTATCTGCTGCAAGCGTGGCGGAATTCACACTAACCGGTAATGCAGTTCCTTCGCAAATACCGTCCGCAACAGGAAGCGTAAAATCTGAAACATCGGGCGAGCACAAAACAGTGCTGCCTGAAATAGTAAAGTCCTTTATATTGAAAACCTTTGTGCTGCTTTCCATTCCCCAGGCAAAAACCCTTATATATAAAGTTTGGCCATTATTAACCTGTATGGAGAGTGCATTAAAACCAGTAATTGCAGAAGCGCCTGTTGAAATTGAAAAGCTTGTTCCAATATCCGTGGGAGAAGCAAATGCAGGATCAAAGGAATATTGCAAAAGCGCTGTGCCGCTGTTGCCATCTGTGTTGCCTGAAATACTGATACCGGTTACCGTGAAAACATTTCCTGCAGAAGGGCTTATTGTAAATTCATAGTATTTTGATGCATCCATGGAAGGCGCTGTTGGCCAGTTATCTGAACCAACACCATCAATGCCATAGCTATTAGTGCCTACTCCTGCACTTGACTGGTTAGCTCCGCTTACATTTCCTGAATTTATAGCAACAGCATCTGTTGCAAGCGGCCATACGCCGGAAGCCGGCTGGCCAAAACAAACTGCTGTGAAAATGATAAAGGGCAGGATAAGGCAAAGCCTTAAAAGCATTCCCTTAATAATTGGCTGGTTTATAGTAAAGATTTTCATAATGCCGGTATGGGTAATAAACGAAATATGTAATAAAATATTATAATGGGTATTAAAAAGTTATTACCCGGGGTTTATCAATGGCAATTTGAATCTAAATCTTACGGTGTGCTATCCGAAGGAATTGGAGTAAAATGTCGGCCTTTTGTACAGATGAAGTCTTTAAATGTTACCCGTAGGGTCTGGTCTAATTGATAGGGAAAGGAGATAAACTTGATGCAAGATAATACAAAAAGCCAGAATTGAACATTTTATACAAGAAATATTATATGGAAGATTTTTCCGCATTTTGGAAAAAACCGATTGTTGGTTTTAACGCGGTAAGAGTTGTAAAGCGGGGGCTTATTCTACTTTCCTGTTCAAATAACCGGAATAGTCAGGAATGATGGTTTCATACTCTTGCTGCATTAAAGAAGAAGTGATGATAAAGTCTGCGGTAGCAATGTCGCAGGCCAGTAAAATATTCCATGCCACACCCAGACGGAGCAGCGCTTTTACATCACTGTCGTGCGGCTGGGCTTCCATAGGATCCCAAAAGAAAACAAGCACATCAATTTTCCCTTCGGCTATAAGGGCGCCGATTTGCTGGTCTCCGCCGAGCGGTCCGCTCATTACTTTTTTAACGGGGATGCCCATTTCTTCTTCCAGCAGCTTTCCCGTGGTGCCGGTGGAGATAAGCTCATGCGCCGATAAAGTGGCGGCATTGTGTCTCGCCCATTCCATCAATTCTTTCTTTTTATGGTCATGGGCTACAAGAGCAATGCGTTTGCGTTTTTGTATTTTCCGGGTTGTGGGCATGAGTAAGAAATTTGTAATATTCACAATATAAGAAAAGTAACCTGCTCTGGCAGAAAGCATTCATGTTGACAAAAATCACCTTTTACTTAATTCCAATTTAATCTTGCCATCCGCCTTAAATGAAGTACCTTTGCCGCTCTTTTTGAAAAAGCAATTATGAATATACGCAACATAGCTATTATAGCCCACGTTGACCATGGTAAAACCACCCTGGTTGACAAGATATTACATGCCACTAAGGTTTTCCGTGAAAACCAGGCCACCGGCGACCTCATCATGGACAGCAACGACCTGGAAAGAGAACGCGGCATTACTATTTTCAGCAAAAACGCAGCAGTAACCTATAATGACGTTAAAATTAACGTGATTGATACCCCGGGCCACGCCGACTTTGGCGGCGAGGTGGAAAGGGTGCTCAAAATGGCTGATGGCGTTATTTTACTGGTGGATGCTTTTGAAGGCCCCATGCCGCAAACAAGGTTTGTGCTGCAAAAAGCGCTGGCGCTGGGGTTGAAGCCCATCGTAGTAATCAATAAAGTGGACAAGCCCAACTGCCGCCCTGATGAAGTGCATGATGCAGTATTTGAGCTGTTCTTCAATTTGGATGCAACAGAAGAGCAGCTTGACTTTCCTACTTTTTACGGCAGCGGTAAAAACGGCTGGTTCAATGATTCATTAACACAGATAGACAATATCAATCCCTTGCTGGATGGTATTTTAAAATATGTGCCGGAACCTAAGGTGAGCGAAGGCAATCTGCAGATGCAGATTACTTCACTGGACTATTCTTCTTTCCTTGGCCGTATTGCCATTGGCAAAGTGAGCCGTGACATTATCAAAGAAGGGCAGCCTTTTACCCTGATGCAGACAAATGGCACGCAAAAAAAATCAAGAGTGAAGGAATTGTACGTGTTTGAGGGAATGGGCAAAAAGAAAGTAAGCGAAGTGCAGGCAGGCGACCTGTGTGCCGTGGTGGGCATTGAAGATTTTAATATCGGCGATACCATTGCTGATTTTGAAAACCCGAAAGCATTGCCGGTTATCAGCGTGGACGAGCCTACGATGAATATGCTGTTTGGTATCAACAATTCCCCGTTTTTTGGTAAAGATGGAAAGTTTGTTACCAGCCGCCACCTGCGTGACAGGCTGATGAAAGAAACAGAAAAAAACCTGGCGCTGAGGGTGGAAGAAAGTGAAGGGGGCGAAGCCTTTGTGGTGTTTGGCCGCGGCATTTTGCACCTGGGCGTATTGATAGAAACCATGCGTCGTGAAGGATATGAACTCACCGTGGGCCAGCCGCAGGTAATTGTGAAAGTAATTGACGGCACCAAATGTGAGCCTTACGAAAACCTGGTGGTGGATGTGCCGGAAGAATTTGCCAGCAAGGTAATTGACCTGGTAAGCCGCCGCAAAGGTGAAATGCAGATAATGGAAACCAAAGGCACTATGCAGCACCTGGAATTTGAAATTCCTTCCCGCGGACTGATTGGTTTGCGTACACAAATGCTTACTGCCACTACCGGCGAAGCTGTGATGGCACACCGCTTTACAGAGTACAAACCCTGGAAAGGGCCAATTCCCGGGCGCAACAATGGCGTGTTGCTTGCCAAGCAGGGTGGCACTACCACTGCCTATTCAATAGATAAATTGCAGGACCGTGGTACTTTCTTTGTTGACCCCGGGGAAGATGTATATACGGGGCAGATTGTTGCGGAGCACATCAAGCCCGGCGATTTGGTGGTGAATGTGATTGAAGGAAAAAAGCTTACTAACATGCGTGCCAGCGGCAGTGATGCTGCCACTAATATTGCACCCAAAGTGCTGATGACGCTGGAAGAATGCATGGAATATATACAGCAGGATGAATGTATTGAGGTGACGCCCAACTTTATCCGCATGCGTAAAGTGATACTGGACGAGGAAGAAAGGAAGAAAGTGGCAAAGAAGATGAATGCCGATGCGGTATAAACCACAAATGGTTAGCCACGAATTACACGGATTTTCACGAATGATTTTATTAGTGTTGATTGGTGCAATTCGTGGCTTTTTCTTTTTCTGTGGCTAAACATAATTTGTGGCTACCTTTGCAGGAGTGAAAAAAGTTGTTACTATATTTTTCTTTCTTTTTTGTGTTGGCGTAATAAGTGCTGCTGCACAATGCTCCCTTTGCACCAAAACGGCACAGCAGTTAGGTGAAAAGCCTGCCGAAGGATTAAACAGTGGCATATTGTACCTGATGGTGGCGCCTTTTGCAGCGATTGGCATTATTGGTTACCGCTGGTGGAAGAGTAATAATGAGGCCTGATATTCTCCTTAATGCTGCTGGATAAACCGGTAGAGATTAACTACATTGCCTGATGATTCGATTTCATTTTTCAATGCAGCTTTATCAACATCTTTCATTCTTTTTTGCCGGATTAAATGATATGCTTTTTCTGCAAGTAACCAACTGCGCTTGCTGTTTATAACCGGTTGCCGGATGCTTTCATTTATTGCTGTGTACAACTCTTCAATACCCTGTTTTTGTAAAGCGATGGTTTTAATAACGGGTATTTTCTGTTGCTTTAAATGGAAGGCGGGCGCCAGCATAGACTTTAGATTTTTCACAAACAGATCAGCGCCGGGCCGGTCACTTTTATTTACTACAAATATGTCGGCTATCTCCATTAAGCCTGCTTTCATCGTTTGCACTTCATCACCTGCTTCAGGTACTACAGTTACAATGGTCACATCGGCCAGTCCTGCAATTTCAATTTCGCTTTGCCCCACACCCACTGTTTCTATAATAATATAATCAAAAGGCGCCGCTTTCAGCAGGTCTGTTATTTCAATAATTTTGGGGTGCAGCCCTCCCAGCGAACCCCGGGTGGCAAGGGAGCGGATAAATACGGCAGGATTATCGTACCATTCACTCATCCTTATCCTGTCGCCAAGCAAAGCACCGAGGTTAAAAGGAGAGGAAGGGTCAACGCAAAGCACGGCTGTTTTTTTTCCCTGCCCTGCTATTTTTCCAATCAGGGCATCTGTCAATGTGCTTTTTCCTGCGCCGGGCGGGCCGGTAATGCCGATAACAGGAATAGTTGAAGCAGGCAACAACTGCAGCAATGTTTCGTAGCCTGTTGTTTCATTTTCAACCAGGCTGATACAGCGTGCCAGCGATTTAAAATCGCCGCTTTGTATTTTTTGCAGGTATTGCTGCCACATTTAACAAAAGTAAAGAGAATGGCTATATTGCTCTATGGTTAAATTGTTGAGGATACCTATGGAAAAATCCTTATTAACAATTAAACAATACAGCAATAACAACTTCCTTACTGTATAAACCAACTTTCTTATTTCGTAAGGCGGAACCATTTATTACAAGTATTTTTACAAATTATATTTAGAGGGAACCCCAGCATTTGAGCCAGAACATTAATATAGCATTAGTAGGAAACCCCAACAGCGGCAAAAGCTCCTTGTTCAATCTGCTTACCGGGCTTAATCAAAAAGTAGGCAATTTCCCCGGCGTAACGGTTGATAAAAAAACAGGCATTTGCAGGATCAATGAAAATCTTTCTGCTACTATCATTGACCTTCCCGGTACTTACAGCCTGTACCCCAAAAGAGGAGATGAATGGGTGGCATATAAAGTATTGCTGCACCAGGATAAGGAGATACAGCCGGATATGGTATTGCTGGTGGCCGATGCCAGCAACCTTAAAAGGAATTTACTTTTTTGCTCCCAGATCATTGACCTGAAAGTGCCGGTAATCGTGGTATTGACAATGACGGATCTTGCACAAAAGAAGGGAACGGAGATTGATATCAACGGTCTGGAAAGAGAACTGGGCGTGCCGGTAGTTACTGCCAATCCAAGAAAGAACAAAGGCACGGCTGCTATAAAAAAAACAGTTGAGCAAACGGTGGCGGCCCACCTTGCAAATCCACGCCCCTTCATTAATACCATTGAGCTTGCACAAACCCCGGTAGAGGAAGTAAAGCAGCTTATCCCAAACAGCAGTGATTATAAGGCGCTTCATTTTCTCATTAACCATGAGCATTTTGACCTTGCCCCTTCTTTGCAAAATGCGATAGAAGCAGTGGAGGTAAAAAATAATTTTAACCCCGCTAAAACGCAGGCAGAAGAGATTATGCAGCGCTACGGCCGCATAAAACAGATCATGCAGCTGACCGTGGTAGAAGCAGACCCCCTGAAAAAAGCATTGTTTACAGAAAAGCTCGATAACATTTTATTGCACCGGCGGTGGGGGTATTTAATATTGCTGGCAGTTTTGTTCCTTTTGTTTCAAAGTGTTTTCTGGATAGCGCAATACCCTATGGACGGCATTGAATGGAGCTTTGGAAGGCTGAGTGGCTTTTTAAGCGGCATTTTGCCCAATACCTGGTGGGCCGACCTGTTTATTAACGGCGTAGTGGCAGGGCTTAGTGGCATCCTCGTTTTTGTGCCGCAGATAATGATATTGTTCGGGCTGATAACGCTGCTGGAAGATACGGGCTACATGGCAAGGATCAGCTTCCTGACGGACAAGCTTATGCGTAAAGTAGGGCTGAACGGCAAAAGCGTAATGCCGATGATCAGCGGTTTTGCCTGTGCTGTGCCTGCCGTGATGAGCGCAAGAAATATCGAGAACAAAAAAGAACGCCTGCTCACTATAATGATCACCCCGCTGATGAGCTGCAGCGCCAGGCTGCCGGTGTATATTATCCTGATTTCGCTGGTCATTCCGTCTAAATTGTATTTTGGTTTTTTAAGCCTGCAGGGGCTGGTAATGATGGGGCTTTACCTGCTGGGTACCGTGATGGCGCTGGTGGTTTCGTATGTGATGAAATGGTTCATCAACGTAAAGGAAAAAAGTTTTTTCATACTGGAATTGCCGGTGTACCGCAGCCCCCGGTGGAGAAATGCCCTGAGCACCATGATAGAAAAAGCTAAAATCTTTGTATTTGATGCAGGAAAGGTGATCATGATAATCAGCCTTTTGCTTTGGGCACTCAGTACATTTGGCCCACCGGAAAAAATAAACGCTATAAAAGCAAAGTATGAAACGGCCATTGGCGCAAATCCCGGCCAGGCAACCGAACTGGAAAAACAAAAAAAAGCAGCATTGCTCGAAAATTCTTTTGCCGGTATTTTAGGAAAAGCAATTGAACCCGCCATCCGTCCATTGGGTTACGACTGGAAGATCGGCATTGCATTGATCACATCGTTTGCAGCAAGGGAAGTATTTGTAGGCACTATGGCTACTCTCTACAGCGTGGGTGATGATACGGGCGATAATGACAGCACCCTCCGTGAAAAAATGAATGCTGCTGTAAAGCCTGATGGCTCTAAAGTATATACATTGGCAACAGGCTTATCGCTTATGATATTTTACGTATTTGCCATGCAGTGCATGAGCACACTGGCTGTGGTAAAAAGAGAGACCCGCAGCTGGAAATGGCCCGCAATACAGCTGGTCTACATGACGGCGCTGGCTTACCTGTTAAGCTTTACAGCATACTGCCTTTTTAAATAACCCGCTAAAATAAGTAGGAAAATTTTGCCCGGTGGCGAATATTATCTATCCCCGGATGGCGGTACGTATCAGGGTTACAATTTGCTGCGAAAAATTTACGCCTGCTTTGTTTCTTTTAAAATATAAGAAACCATCGGCGTTACGTTCACATTCAGGTTGTCAAGAATGAAAATAACTACTGCAGCAATCATTATAAAAGGCGCCAGTATGAACTGGTAAGCCTTATGGATTCTGTTCATAATATCGGCTCACAAGGTTTGGTTAACTTATGCAGGGCAGATATATAACGCAGAAACGACTGTTTTAGTGCATCCGTCAATATCAGCCCCATAATTTTCCCTGCCTGCCTGTGAGACCCCGCCTGTCAATTGCCGGCCGCAATTCCTTTATAAGAATTTATCACCCTTCTGTTTTTTTACCTCTGCCACATATTCTTTTATTTCCTGCTCCCTGTCTTTTTTACAAATGAGCAGCACATCCTTTGTATCCACCACAATAAAATCATCCAGCCCCTGCAGCAACACCAGTTTATTATTGTCTGCATGCACCATATTTCTTGTGGCGTCTATCACCACTACGTTGTTGCCTGCTACTGCATTTTCAAAATAATCTTTTTCAAGGTTATCGTAAGCACTTGTCCAGGTGCCAAGATCGCTCCAGCCAAAAGAAGCAGGAATGATATATACATTGTCTGCTTTTTCCATTACCCCGTAATCAATGGAAATATTTATGCATTGCGGGTATATTCTTTCAATGGCGCCAGGCTCATCTTCCGTATTAAAATAATTTTTTTCTGCATCAAACACATCATGCATCTCCGGCAAAAATTTTTCAAAAGCAGCAATAATATTTTTTACCTGCCATACAAATATGCCGGCATTCCATAAAAAGTCTCCGCTTTGCAAAAATGCTTCTGCCAGCTCCTTATCGGGCTTTTCGGTAAATGTTTTTACTTTAAACACATCATTGCTTACCGCCTGCTGTTCATATTGTATATAACCATACCCTGTGTTGGGATAAGTGGGTTTAATGCCCAGCGTGACGAGCCCTTTAATATGCGAAGTAAAATCAAGCGCCTTGATGCAAACATTTTTAAAAACATCCGGTTGTAAAATAAGATGATCTGCCGGAGCACAGATCAAATTGGCATCGGGGTTCAGTTGCTTTAATTTATAGGAAATATATGCCACACAGGGCGCCGTATTTTTCCGGGAAGGCTCGCTTAAAATATTTTCTTCCGGTATTTCAGGCAATTGTTTGGCAACAATACCGGCATATTGCTCAGATGTTACCACATAAATATTTTCTTTTGGGATAAACATGGCAAACCTGTCAAACGTAGCCTGTATCAATGTTCTGCCCGTATTTAAAATATCCAAAAACTGCTTGGGAAAATCTGTGCGGCTCATTGGCCAAAACCTGCTGCCTATACCGCCGGCCATTATAGCCACATAATGATTTTTATTCATCGCTCCGTTTCTTTTTTAACTTCAGCTTTGTGTAAATAACAGGGAACTGTTAAATATGTTCCGGCTGCAACAGCTTTCATTTACTAGTATAAATGAAAATATATGCAATTCAGCCCAAAGCAAGGTGGCAAACCTACTTTAATTCATCCACAACACAAAGTTGTCCTTTCTACTAAATCTTATTTCATCTTTTAAAAAAAATGCTTACCTTAAACAAAGTAATAACAATTGCTATTTTGAAGAGCAGTTATATTGAACTAACTTTACAGGCTTCAAAAACTATGAAGTACCTTAAAGTGGTTATCCAATCACAACTATATTGAGGAAATAGAAACGCTATGGCTACCGTTAACGCAAAGAAAAAGACTGGAGTTGAAAAAGCAGTAAAAGCATCACCGGTTAAAAAGGCAGCAGCAAAAAAAGCTGATACTACAAAACAAAACACCAACCTTACCGAACAACTGCAGCAATATTTTGGATTCAGTGGGTTTAAAGACCAGCAGGAAGCAATCATTAAAAATTTATTGTCGGGCAACGACACTTTTGTAATAATGCCCACGGGCGGCGGTAAAAGCCTTTGCTACCAGCTGCCGGCACTGATAAGCGAAGGCTGCGCCATTATTGTATCGCCGCTGATAGCGCTGATGAAAAACCAGGTGGACCTGGTAAGGGGATACAGCAGCAATGATGATGTAGCGCATTTCCTAAACAGCACATTGAATAAAGGCCAGCAAAAAATCGTAAAGGACGACCTGCTTGCCGGCAAAACAAAAATGCTGTACGTGGCGCCGGAAACGCTCACTAAAGAAGACAATATTGAATTTTTTAAAGACCTGAACATTTCTTTTTTTGCGGTGGATGAAGCGCACTGTATCTCTGAATGGGGTCACGACTTCAGGCCGGAATACCGCCGCCTGAGGGAAATGATGGAAATGATAAAGCCCAATGCCGCCGTGATAGCACTAACGGCTACGGCTACCCCAAAAGTGCAGAGCGATATCCTGCGTAACCTTGGCCTGCGCAATCCTAAAATTTATATTTCATCTTTTAACAGGCCTAATCTTTATTATGAAGTATTGCCAAAAGTGCAGAAAGACCAGACTGCCAAAAGCATTGTCCGTTTTATTTCACAGAATAAAGACAAGAGCGGCATTATCTATACGCTGAACAGGAAAACAACAGAGGAGCTTGCAGAGATGCTGATGGCAAATGGCATTAAAGCAGTGGCTTACCATGCCGGGCTTGAAAGCAAGCTGCGGGCGGAAAGACAGGACCAGTTTTTAAATGAAGATGTGCAGGTGATCGTTGCGACCATTGCATTCGGTATGGGTATTGACAAACCGGACATCCGTTTTGTGATCCATTACAATATTCCCAAATCAATAGAAAATTATTACCAGGAAACAGGCCGTGCCGGAAGAGACGGGCTGGAAGGCAAATGTATATTGTACTACTCCCACAAGGATGTGGCAAAGCTGGAGCACCTGATGAGGGACAAGCCTTTAAGCGAAAGGGAAGTGGGGGCGCAACTGATCAATGAAATGGTGGCGTTTGCTGAAGGGGCCGTGTGCAGGAGAAAAATATTGCTGAATTATTTTGGGGAAGAGTATGAAACAAAGCGCTGCACCAATATGTGCGACAACTGCAACAGCCCGAAAGAGCAGATAGAAGCAAAAGCAGAAGCACAGCAGGCATTGAAAGTGATCAAAGGGCTTGATGAACAATTTACGATGGACTATATCCTGCACATTTTAAGGGGCAAGCCCAATACACAGGTTAAAATGTTCAGGCATGACGAAAGAGATTTTTTCGGCATTGGAAAAGATAAAGATGACCTGTTCTGGAATTCGCTGATGAGGCAGATGATACTGGAAGGATTTATCAAAAAGGATATTGAAGAATACGGCGTATTGAAAATTACGAAGAAAGGAGAAGCATTCATCAAGAAACCTGCTTCTTTCAAAATTGTATTGAATAATTTATTTGAAGGTGCTGATGCAGACGATGATGAAGCATCAGGAGCTGCTTCCGGCAGTGCTGCAGACGACAGGCTGATGGAGATGCTGAAAGAGCTTCGGAAAAAGGTAGCAAAAGAAAATAATCTTCCGCCATTTGTGATCTTTCTTGAAAGCAGCCTTGAAGACATGGCGACCATGTACCCTACTACCGTACAGGAGCTGGAAAAATGCCAGGGCGTAAGCAAGGGCAAGGCGATTCGCTATGGTAAAAAGTTCGTGGAGCTGATTGCCAAATACGTGGAAGAAAACGAAATAGAAAGGCCGGATGATTTTGTGGTGAAAGGCGTAGTGAACAAGAACAACAATAAAATATTCATCATTCAAAACGTAGATAAAAAGATACCGCTGGAGACCATTGCCAGGAACAAAGACCTCAAAATAGCTGAGCTGCTGGAAGAAATGGAAACCATTGTGGCAAGCGGCACCCGGCTTAATCTTGATTATGCCATTGACGAGCTGGTGGATGAATATGAGCAGGAAGAGATTATAGATTATTTCAAAGCCTGCGAAACCAGCAGCCTTGCCGTGGCGCAGGAAGAACTGGCCGACAGCAGCTTTACCTGGGAGCAATTGAAAATAATGCGGATAAAGTTTTTAAGTGTGTTTGGCAACTAAACTGATTTTATTTTGTTACTCTAAAAGTCCCTCCTGAAAGGGGCTTTTTGTTTTCAATCCAAAACTTAACATCAAAAGATAAAACTATGGCACAGGTAAATGCTTATGCAGCACAAACAAAAACAAGCTCCATCGCCCCTTTTAATATTGACAGGAGAGAGGCAGGCCCGCACGATGTACAAATTGAAATTTTATATTGCGGCATTTGTCACTCTGATATTCACCAGGTAAGGGATGAATGGGGCGGCTCTATTTTCCCGATGGTGCCGGGACATGAAATTGTAGGCCGCATTACCAAAGTAGGCGACCATGTAAAAAATTTTAAAGTGGGTGAGCTGGCCGGCGTGGGTTGTTTTGTTGACAGTTGCCGTACCTGCCCCAGCTGCCTTGCCGGTGAAGAACAGTACTGCGATAATGGAATGATCGGCACTTACAATGGAAGGGATAAAGAAGGCAACCCAACCTATGGTGGCTACAGCACACAAATTGTAGTGGACGAAAATTATGTTTTACATGTATCAGAAAAGCTACCGATTGAAGGCGTGGCGCCGTTGCTCTGCGCAGGTATCACCACCTATTCGCCGCTGCGGCACTGGAAAGTGGGCAAGGGGCAAAAAGTAGCAGTAGTTGGCCTGGGCGGCTTAGGGCATATGGGAGTAAAATTTGCAGCTTCCTTTGGCGCAGATGTGACCGTACTGAGCACTTCACCATCTAAAAAGAACGATGCCCTTGCATTGGGTGCCCACCATTTTGCGGTGACAAAAGATGCAGACACGATGAAGGCCCTCCAGGGAAAATTTGATTTTATCTTAAATACGGTTTCTGCACAGCATGATTATAACCAATACCTGAACCTGCTGACCCTGAACGGCACCATGGTAGTGGTGGGCGTGCCGCCGCAGCCTTCTGTTGTAGCAGCTTTCAGCCTTATTGGCAAGCGGCGTTCGCTGGCCGGGTCATTGATCGGCGGCATTAAAGAAACACAGGAAATGCTCGACTATTGCGCCGGGCACAATATTGTATCAGATGTGGAAGTGATAAAGGCAGATTATATCAATGAAGCTTATGAAAGGACATTGAAAGCAGATGTACGCTACCGCTTTGTAATTGATATTGCATCCATGAAATAAATAAGCATTAATTAGAGGTTTTTCAGCCAAATCTCCTATTTTTGCTGCCCCAATCCAGAAATGGAGAAAGGATGGAAGGTGCGGTAGCTCAGTCGGTAGAGCAAAGGACTGAAAATCCTTGTGTCGCCGGTTCGATCCCGGCCCACACCACGAAGAACGCGGTTGTAGTGAAAACTACAGCCGCTTTTTATTTCCCGCCATTTTAATACATGGGCCGGCATAAGAAATTTTCCTGTTCTTGAAAGCTATCATTTAATTTAATAGCTACTATTATTATACTACACCTACTACACCGCCCGGAGTTTGGACACAGCCGTTTTACCCGCCTTAAAACCCCCAACAGCGTAAAACAAAATATAGAGATAGGCTGGAAGCATACATATTAAAAATGCTGCATGATTAGTCAGGATATGCTCATCCTTTAAGTAAGTGTACAGTAACGGCATGATTGCTCCGCCGGCGATACCCATAATCAATAAAGCGGATCCTGTTTTAGTAAACCTGCCGAGGCCGTCAATTGCCAGCGGAAAAATAGCAGGCCACATCAATGCATTTGCCAATCCCAGCAATGCGATGAATATAATGGCGGCGTATCCCTGCGAAAAATATATGCAAATACTAAACACTGCACCCAATACAGCAGATATTGACAATGCTTTTTGTTGCGAAATAAATTTAGGAATAGTGAATATCCCAATGATATACCCCAGCAACATAGCGCAGAGCGTGTAAGTAGTAAAATATCTTGTTTCATCCAACGGGAGGCCTAATTCCTTTCCATAAGTGCCTATAGCATCACCCGCCATCACCTCCACACCTACATACAGAAAAAGGCAAAGCACACCCAGCAATAAATGCGGGAACTGAAAAACAGTTGTTTTCTCATTTGCCGGGGAAGAAAGGCCTGTTTCATCCCCGGTGCTTATTTCAGGCAAGGAAGATAATTTTATCATACCGCTGAGCAGCAACAATACAATTGCCATTACAATATAAGGTGTGATAACCCTTGAGGAAAGCTCGGTCAGCAACTGTTCTTTGGCCGCGGTATCAGTTGCTGCTGCAATTTGAGCTTGCAGTGCCCCGGCATTTTTTAAAACAAGCGCCCCAAGAATAAGCGGGCTGAGCAAGCCCGCCACTTTATTGCAAATACCCATTATACTAATGCGCTGCGCTGCACTTTCAATAGGGCCGATAATGCTGATGTAGGGATTACTTGCTGTTTGCAGCAAGGCCAGTCCTGTGCCCTGCACAAACAAGCCGGTAAGGAATAAGCCGAAATTTCTTGACTGTGCTGCAGGAATAAAAACAGCAGAGCCTATGGCCATAATGAACAAGCCCAGCACCATACCATTTTTAAACCCTGTTTTCTTAATAATATAAGAAGATGGTAACGCAAGAAAAAAATACGCCATGTAAAAAGCAAAGGTTACAAAGAATGCCTGTGTATCAGATTTTAACTGGCAGGCAAGTTTTAAAAAAGGGATTAATGTGCCATTGAGCCAGGTGACGAAACCAAAAACAAAAAATAAGATACCGATTATAATGATTGCATAGCGGCTGCCGGAGGCTGGGTTCATAACAAACAATGTTAAACAATGAAAAATAAAGTTTGCAATCTACGCAAAGGAGTGCATCGCATTTTGTACAATCGTTTGCGCCGTTGGGCAAGTATGTTTTTTCAGCACGTTTGGCTTAGTATAAATCAGGGCCGGCAAATGAAATTTTACCAGTCGTTGCTCATCGAAATACCATATCAGCTTTTATACATAATGCAGCTATACGCAGAAGGTTTCTTATCTTGTGAAAATAATGGAAACTAATCCCCCTACCATAAAAGAGATTGCCCGGCAGCTGAAAGTTTCTGAATCAACCGTATCAAGGGCACTCAATGACCATCCACGCATAGGACTCCAAACAAAAACAAGGGTTCAGCAATTAGCCAAACAACTGGGATATGAACCCAATGCAATGGCCATCTTTTTTAAGCAAAAGAAAAGCCATATTATCGGGGTGGTTATACCCCGGCTGCAGGAAGAATTTTTTTCACAGGCTATCAGCGGTATTGAAGCAGCGGCCATGGAACATAAATACACCATCCTGTTTGGGCAAAGCTATGACGACCCCGAAAGAGAAAGGCTGGTAATTGAGGCTATGAAAAAGCAAAGGGTTGACGGGGTAATCATATCACTGTCAAAAGCTACCACTAAATATGATCATATTAACGGGCTTAAAAAGTTTGACATTCCCGTAGTTTTTTTCGACAGGGTGCCCGATGTCGAAAACATACATAAAGTATATTGCAACTTACGGCAGGGCACCGTGGATATAGTGAACTGGTTGTTTAAGCAGGGGCGCCGCAGGATAGCCTTTATCAACGGACCTGAAAAAATGGCTGCCACCAAAGAGCGGCTGAAAGGATATATTGATGGTATAGCCGGGGTAAAAATGAAAGTAGATATGCAGCTGGTGGAAACTTCTGACCTGTCAAAAGAAAGCACTAACGCTGCCATGAAAAAGCTGCTGTCCTTAAAACATTTGCCGCAGGCAGTGATCACTTTCAACGATTATGTGCATATGGACGCCATACAATATGCACAGCAGCAGGGCATAAGGGTGAATAAAGACATTATGTTTGTGAGCTATGCCAACTTACCCATTACCAGTTACACTGCTTACCCGCCAATTGTTTCTATAGAGCAATACCCGTATATGCAGGGCGAAAGAGCCATGGAAATAATGATAAAGATACTTAAAGATAAAAGCAGCAATGCAGGCAGCACAATTTATGCAGAGGAAATACCTGCTACGCTGGTGCTGCACCGGTAGCAGAGAGACCGGCAGCTAATCAACTATATTTTTAATGATTGCTTCCAGCGTGTCTTTTTCTTCCAGATATTTTTGCAATAATGAAACCTGGTTGGCAGCCCTTTTTAAATTATGCCCGGAAAACCTTTCCCCGTAATACACATCATCATTTAAATAATCAGTAATAAACCGGAGCGCCTGCATATATATCATAAACAGGCCTGCATAAAAAAAATGTTGTTTTTCCTCATCGGTCAATTCGCTTTTCATCTCGGTATAATAGCCCCGGATAATTTCTTCAAAAAAATGGGTACGGATTGTTATTTTGTCAAAATCGGTTTCTTCTTCATTTGCCGGCGACAGGTACGTGCGGATCATATCTCCCACATCGCTGATAAAATATCCCGGCATTACAGTGTCGAGGTCTATAACACATAAAGCTGCGCCGTTTTCATTAAACAATACATTGCTGATCTTGGTATCGTGGTGCGTAACCCGTAATTTAAACCGGGGCGATTGTTTTATATGCCGGTATTCTTCTGCTATATACGACCAGCCCAGCAGCTTTTCGATACTATCCCCCGCCTGTAATTTACGGTGAGGATTACCTGTTTGCAAAGACTGCAAAAACTGGGAATATCTTAACGTAAGATCATGAAACGAAGGAATGGTTGTTTTTAACCGTCCAATTTCAAACCGGCTTAAAAGGCTGGTGAACTTGCCGAATTGCCTGGCGGCTTCGTAAGCCTGATGCGGTGTTTGCACTACATCATGCGATTGAGCACCTTCTACAAAGGGGTAAAGCCTGAAAAAGCCTTCATGCAGAATATGTACAACAGGTTTTCCGGCTGTTGAATATAAAGGAGCAGCAAAGTAGTAGCCGGGAAAATGTGTTCTAAGATGATGGGCCAGCAAGTCAATATTTTCTGCAATGGCGCCCGGTTCTTTAAAAACACGGTGGTTAATTTTTTGCAGGATATAAGCAGTATCACCAGCCAATACTTTCCAGGTATGGTTGATGAGCCCATTGCCAAATGCTGCAATGCTCAACTGTTCTCCCGGCAGCCCAAATGCTGCCAGCACAAGCTGGAGAAGGTCTGTTTTTTTGTCAATGTTGCTGCTTGCTGTGCTGTTCATTTCTGTCAGATCAGTATTCATCGGTTAATGCAAATACAGGCTTTCGGTACATCCATTGCCCTCCTGTAAAATCAGGAAATTCCACTGTTTCATTGCCCAGCTCTATAGAATGTTCACTGAGCGGAACAATAGCGCTCCATGCAGCGGCATCATACACGTCCATCGGTGTGGCCGTTTTTCTTTTGATGGATTCAATAAAAGAATGGATCACAAAAAAGTCCATGCCGCCGTGGCCTGCTCCTTCGGTTTCTTTGCTCCATCTTGCCCATAAAGGATGATCATATTTTTCCAGCCATTTCTGGGCATTGTCCCAGGCATCTTCTTTATCCGATTTACCCTGTATATAAATGCTTTTGTTTACATCCATCCACAAGCCTTCGGTGCCCTGCACCCTGAAGCCCAGTGAATAGGGCCTGGGCAGGCTGGTATCATGCTGCAGCAAAATAGTTTCGCCATTGGCACAGTTGATATTGGTAGTTACTACATCCCCTAGTTTAAAATTCACTTTTGCATTGGGATGGTTTTCACCGCCGTTTTTTACAATATAATTATGCAGCCCTCTTGTTTTGGAGGCAAATGAGCAGAGTGAGAGAAAACGGTTGCCCCTGTTAATATTGATATAATGGGCTACCGGGCCAATACCGTGCGTAGGGTACAAATCTCCATTCCTGTGCACAGAATGTTCTGTTCTCCAGTGTGCTTCTGAAAAAGCTTTTTCGCCGAATTCAACGCCGTAGCCATATGTATGCACACCATCATTGAATTTTACATCACGCAAATCATGCTGGTAGCCGCCCTGCAGGTGAATCAATTCTCCAAACAAACCCTGCCGTACCATATTCAGCACTGCCATTACATCACGGCGGTAGCAAACATTTTCCAGCATCATCACATTGGCGTTGTATTTTTCCGCCGCTTTCACTACTTCCCAATGATCTTCCAGTGTAATGCCCAGTATTACTTCGGTGCCTACGTATTTAATACCTGCTTCCAGTGCCCCTATAACCATCGGCTTGTGCCATTCCCAGGGAGTGGCAATCACCAGCCCGTCAAGCCCTTATCGTCCTTGATTCGGGCTCTGCCGCGAGGTTTC
>JBEHYP010000073.1:0-19165 GCA_048498115.1 Bacteroidota bacterium
CGACCATCCAATGCAAGGCGAGCGATGGTGCTGCCGGCGTGATACCGGCGGTGCTGCAATATTATGTTTGCTTCAGCGGCTGCGATACGGATGATAAGGTGGTACAATTCTTATTAACGGCATCGGAAGTAGGCAGCATTTTTAAAAAAGGCGCCACCATTTCTGCTGCCATGGGTGGCTGCCAGGCAGAAATTGGTGTAAGCAGCGCTATGGCTGCCGCTGCCTTGACGGAAGGCCTCGGCGGCACACAACGGCAGACACTGATGGCGGCAGAAATTGCCATGGAGCACCACCTCGGCCTTACCTGCGACCCTATCAAAGGCCTGGTGCAGATTCCCTGCATTGAAAGAAATACCATGGGCGCCATCAAGGCCATCACTGCATCACAGCTGGCATTGCAGAGCAAGCCTGATTTTGCAAAAGTGAGCCTGGACAGCGTTATCAAAACGATGTGGGACACGGCTATTGACATGAACAGCAAATACAAGGAAACTGCCGACGGCGGGCTGGCGGTGAATGTGCCGCTGAGCTTGAGTGAGTGCTGAATTTCTCCTTTCTGTCTTTTTTAAAACTGTTTCTTATTGTTCGTTTCCCCTTTGTTAAATGCAAACTTTATGCTGCATAGCAAGGCGGCACTAAATCTTGAAGGCTCAACAACGAGAAACAAGAAACATAAACGGGGAATGATGAGTAACAGCCTTACTTTATTACATCCCATACTTCCTCTTTATATCCCTCTCGCTATCCCTTTCTTTTATTGTTTCCCTCTTGTCGTAGTTCTTTTTGCCCTTGCCCAGGCCTATCTCCATTTTAAAAATGCCTTTCTCTGTTAAAAATATTTTCAGGGGGATGATGGAATAGCCTTTCTCCTTTGTTTTGGCTTCCAGCTTTGCCAGCTCTTTTTTGTTCAGCAGCAGCTTGCGTTCCTGCATGGGCTGGTGATTGTTGTAAGTGCCATAGGCATATTCGCTGATGTGCAGGCTTTTTACATATAGCTCTCCTTTATCAAAATAACAATAGCTGTCAATAAAGCTGGCTTTGCCGTTCCGCAGGCTTTTCACTTCCGTTCCGTTCAATACAATGCCGGCAATATAAGTAGCTTCAAAAAAATAATCGTGGTACGCCTTCCGGTTACTGATTTCCATTTTGTAAAAATAAATGAAAGATGCCCTTCCTGCACATTTTGTTCACATACCTGCTGTGGGTGGATATAAAACGCAGCAGCAACCACGGTTTAATATTTACTTTGCCATTGTTTCAAACAGGTAACACATGAAAATGAGCAAAAGAATTTTATTGTTTGTATTGGTAATAGTAAGTGCGTCCGCCTCTGCACAGCGAATAAAAAGCCAGGCGGCTTTTAAGCTGCTGCAAACGGCCAACACGCTGATGGAAGCGCAGCAACTGGCAGGCGCAGAAGAATATTTTAAAAAAGGCCTTGCCAAAGCCATTGCGTTTGAGGATGTGTATTCGCAGGCTTATGCTTACCAGGGGCTCGGCACACTGTATGGCAAGCTGGAGCAGCCGGCTAAATCAATTGAGAATTACGAACAGTCAGTAAAATTATACAGGGCTGTCAAACAAAATGTGCTGGCCAACGTAGTGGAAAGCTTATTGAAAAGCGCAAAGGGCATCGGTGATATGTATGCCGGGGTGGAGATAGGCGCCAAAGGCGTAAAGCTGAGCATTATTGAAGTAAAGCTGAGCAAAGACAGGCAGTATGATTATACATTGGTAAGCGATACTTCCATCAATACGGATGCAGCGGAACTTTCTTACGAAAGCGAAAAACAAACAAGCGATGCCCTCAGTAAGTTCTGGAAGATAATGAAAGAACGGTATAAAATTTCCAACAGCAATATCCATATTGTTATCAGCAGCGGCCTTAAGCAGGAACTGGATAAATACAATAAGGTGGATTATTTTGCCGGCGTAGTGCACCCCAAAGAAATGGATGCAGATGTAGTAGTGAAATATGTAACTGCCGATGAAGAAGCCGAGCTGAGCCTGCTGGGCATTGTGCCGCAAAGAGACAGGTTTGCCGCCAATCAACTGGACGTGGGCAGCGGCAACACCAAGGGCGGTTATTTTGATGATACACATATGCTGGTGCCTGTTACTTTTTCTTTAGGCACCAAATCGTTCCAGCGCCTGGTGGATGCCCGTGAAAGCGGCGACATTGCCCATTTTACTGCAGCCGCAGAAAAGTTATGGAAAGACAGCATTGGCGCCGTGCTGGACAAAGCGGTGGGAGGCAAGGATGGCTTTAAAACAAAAGATATCGTGTACCTCTCCGGCGGCATTGTGTGGGCGCTCACGTCTTACATGTACCCGCAGGATGCACAAAAAAATTACGTGGAAATAAGCGCAAAGGATATTGCTGCGTTCCGCAGCAGGCTGCTGAATGATTTCAGCAACCTGACAACCCCTGACCTGAACAACGTTACAGACAATGAAACGGTCACACTTGCCATCAGCAATATAAAACGTGCCGCAAAAACTTATGACCAGCGTGCCCTCACCACCGGCGCCATTATTTTGGATGAGCTGGTGAAAAGAATAAGCCCCGGTAAAAAATTCATCTATCCCCGCTATGGCTATGTGGGCTGGATAAGCGGCTATATCATTAAGAAAGTAACACATCAATACACTGCCATGCTGGCAAGCAGGTAATTCAAACACTAACTGTTATATTCGCCAAGGCCCCTGTAACAAGGGGTTTTGTTTTTGATTAAACCACAACGGACGCAAAGTTTTGTACAAAGGGCACGGAGGAATCTTTGTTGCCTCTGTGTTCTTATGCTTTGTGTGCTTGGTGGTTGATTTTTATTTAAGGGCTATTCCTGTTGAGATACAGCATCTTTTTAATGCCTAAATGGCATTACATTCGCTTTTCTTCCTGTATAATATTTTGCTTATGCCAAAACAGATATTCACAATAGTTGTATCTTTTTTCATTACAACCATTGCCTTTGCTCAAAATAAAAAACTCAAAGCAACACATGGTGAATGGACAGCTATATCATATTCATCAAATATTATAAAGCTGGTTTTTATCCCAACGGGTTATAAAACCAATGAAAATATTACCAATGCCGTTATTGCAAAACCTTTGCAGAAAACAAGCATGCCTGTAAGGCTGGAAGGCAATACGTTAATAGCAGGAAAAAACAAAGCCATCCGTATCCGGCCTGCAGCAGGTAAAGATGGGTATAATGGGTTTGACATTACATTGAACGATGATGAAAAAATATTTGGTGGTGGCGAAAGGGCTTTACCGCTGAACAGGCGGGGCTATAAATTTCCATTGTACAATAATCCCTGGTATAGCTACAGTTATGGTGCCGATGCATTGAATTTTTCTGTTCCCTTCTTTACTTCCTCTAATGGCTATGGATTATTTTTTGACAATGCCTCCAGAGGTTATGCAGATATCGGCAAAACAAACAATAATGTGTTTGAAGCCGGTTTTGTAAGCGGCGAACTGAACGTGTTTATCATCTTTGGAAAAGATTATAAAGAAATTCTTTCATCATATTTTAAATTGACCGGCACACAACCATTGCCGCCACGCTGGGCGCTGGGCAATTTAATGAGCCGCTTTGGCTATGGCAGCGAAGCAGAAACAAAAGCCATTGCAGAAAAGATGAAAAAAGAAAATATTCCTTTTGATGCTATCATCTATGACCTGTTCTGGTTTGGCGACAGCATTAAAAGAACCATGGGCAACCTGGATTGGGTGAACAAAACGGCATGGCCTGATCCCAAGAAAATGATTAATGATTTTAAGAAAGACAACATCCACAGCGTATTGATAGCAGAGCCGTTTGTGCTGGAAAGCACCAAACAATACAAGACTGTCAAAAAATATTTTGCTGTTGACAGCGCAGGAAAGCCATTCCGCTTAACGGATTTTTATTTCGGGTACGGGGGGCTGTTAGATATCTTTCGTAAAGATGCCGGGGACTGGATTTGGAAAAACCATTACAAGAAGCAACTGGCCAATGGCGTTACCGGCTGGTGGACAGACCTGGGCGAGCCGGAAAAACATCCTTCGGCATTACTGCATAATGTAAAAAGCCTAGGCGTAAAAAGGCCGCTTGGAGCTGATGAAGTGCATAATATCTACGGCCATTACTGGAACAAGATGCTGTATGAAAATTATGTAAGGGAATTGCCCAACGAAAGATTATTTCACCTGAACCGTTCGGGCTTTGCAGGCAGCCAGCGCTACAGCATATTTCCGTGGAGCGGCGATGTGAGCCGCAGCTGGAGCGGCCTGCAGGCGCAGGTGCCTTTAATGCTGGGCATGAGCATGAGCGGCATTCCGTACATACATGCAGATGCAGGCGGCTTTGCCGGGGGCCAGGGAGATAATGAATTATATGTTCGCTGGCTGCAGTTTGCAGCTTTTACACCGATCTTTCGTCCGCATGGTACAGCGCTGTTTGAAAAAGATACGGCGGCGTATAGTTTCCCGAGTGAGCCTGCGCTGATTGATACGCCGTGGAGATACTATGCAGCCAATGCTGTTAAGCTCCGGTATGTGCTGCTGCCTTACAATTATACGCTGGCTTACAAGCAGGCATCCAAAGGTGAACCGCTGGTGGCACCTTTGTATTATTATTATCCAAAAGACACTATGGCAGCAAATGTGAACAATGAATATTTGTGGGGAGAAAATATATTGGTGGCGCCCGTGCTGGAAAAAAATGCTGAACAGGGAAAAGTATATTTGCCGGAAGGAGAGTGGTATAGTTTTTTTGACGGGGATGTTCTAAGCGGCGCTTCATGGGCAACCGTGCCTGTTACCATCAGCTATATTCCCCTGTTTGTAAAAGCGGGAAGCTTTATCCCTTACTGGCCACGTCCTGTATTTGGGCAATTGCAGTCAACTGCTGAGTACGATGATACAAAAACAGTATCGGTAAGGTATCACCCTTCAGAAAACAACAGCACCGGTATTTTGTATAATGACGATGGGAAAAGCAAAAAAGCCAATGCAGATATAATAACATTTAAAGGCGTTAAAAAAGGCAATACTGTAACAATTGAGCTAAGCACCAATAATACCAAAGCATACGCCAATGGTTTTAAAAGGCATATCAGCCTTGAAACATTTAAGGAGCTGGATGAAGATGCGGAAGCCATTATCAATGGGAAGAAGATCAATAAAGAAACCATGAGCGATAATACGCATGTGGATATACTTGGCTTTAAAAAACATTTGCAATACGTAGAAATAGATTTTGACGGCAAGCCTGTAAAAATAGAATTGACTTTTAATAAAAAAGAAACAGAATAAAATATTTTTTGCCACAAAGAAAGCATGCAAAGAAGCACAAAGTGCAATGTCTCTTTGTGAACTTTGTACAAAACCTTCGTTCTTTGTAGTTAAATTAAACGCTATACACTTTGCACCAGAACTTTTACCAATTTGATTTTGAGCTTCCCAACCAGGAAGAGACTGATAAACTGATAGCCCTGCTATCAGAACAGGGCTTTGATGGTTTCGTAGAGGAAGAAGACATGCTAACGGCATTTATCCCCGAAATAAAATTTGACCAGGAAGCATTTGAAAATGCGCTGTCAAAATTTTCTATCCTGTCATATACCAGGTCGGACATAGAGAATATCAACTGGAACCAAAAATGGGAATCGGAATTTGAGCCGGTGTATGTTGACAAATTCGTTGCCATCAGGGCGCATTTTCATAAACCCATTAAAGATGTGGCCCATGAAATTGTCATCACTCCCAAAATGAGCTTTGGCACCGGACACCATGCCACCACGTATTTAGTGATGAAGCATATGCAGCCTGTGGACTTTGCCAACAAAACTGTTTTTGATTTCGGCACCGGTACGGGCATTCTCGCCATCCTGGCAGAAAAGCTGGGCGCTGCTGCTGTTTTTGCCATTGACAATGATGAGTGGAGCATTACCAACGCACAGGAAAATATTGAACAAAATCATTGCACTAAAATAACACTGGCACTAAAAGACAGCATCCCGGCAGGAACACAATACGATGTGATACTGGCTAACATAAATTTAAATGTAATCAAGCCCAACCTTCCGGCATTAGCCGCTGTTTCCCATGCAGGCACGGAAGTAATCCTCAGCGGGTTTTTATCCGGTGATGAAAAAATAATGACTGAAGCTGCGCAAAAAGCCGGTTTTCAAGCTGTTTCCACTACCCAAAAAGGCGACTGGATAGCCATGAGGATAAAAAAACTGTAACATCGGCACAATATTCCGGCCTTATTGACATTAAATAATTGTTAACCAATGGAGTAAATCAATTATCTTTGCATCATTCAACTCATCCAAAGAAACAATGAAGGAACTGATTTTAGTTTTCATAGCCTACCTGGTTGGCTCTATTCCCACTGCGTTGATAATAAGCAAGAGATTTTTCGGTATTGACATCCGTGAATATGGCAGCGGCAATATGGGCGCCACCAATACTTTCCGGGTGTTGGGCTCCAAATACGGCACTATTGTGATGGTGGCAGATATTTTAAAAGGTATGGCGGCTGTCGGCCTCTATGCTTTTTTGCCATTGTATGTGCACAGCGAGTGGGACAGGACAAACTTTATGATTGCCCTTGGCCTTGCTGCCGTATTAGGCCATATCTTTCCCATCTTCGCCGATTTTAAAGGCGGCAAAGGCGTGGCCACTTTATTTGGAATGATACTGGCGGTGCAGCCGGTGATAGCAGCCAGCTGCGTGGGAGTGTTCCTGTTAGTGCTTTTTCTCACCCGCTATGTTTCGCTCAGTTCCATACTGGCAGGCATAGCCCTTCCTATTTGCGTATTGTGGATATGGAATGATGATGTGGCGGTGTACAGGATATTTGCCGTGCTGGTGGCTTTTATGGTGGTGCTTACCCACCAGAAAAATATCATCAAGCTGCTGCGGGGCAACGAAAGCCGGGCGCCTATACTTAAGCACAGGGACAGAAGGAAAGCAGCCCGTAGCAAATAATTACAACTTTTCTTATTCGGCAGCCTGTTTATTAAACAGGCTTTTTTATTTCCTTATCTTTAAGCCGGCAATTTTTTTTAATTCATAATACAAACAACTAATCCCCGTTCATTGTGAAAAAGATAGTTTTTATAACTGTCCTGCTGCTGCCGGTTGCATTACTGCAGGCACAAACGGATTCCGCTGTTGCCAAACCGGTAAAAATTTACAAAAGCAAAGTTTTAAATAAAGGCTTTTATAAAAGCAAAGAAGAGTTTTTTAATAATGCGCCCTCGATCATTAGGGATTTTTCGGTAAAAGAACAGACAACATCGGAGAAAAAAATAGCAAGAGGCATGATGGCAGTATCTTATAAGTTGGAAGAAGGAGAGCCATTGATTAATGAGAAAGTGTGGGGGTTTTGTGATGGCAATGATGTGTACGTATATTTTGCAGATATAAGGGGTGATTTTAGAAAGCTTGATTGTATTGGCCCCTATCCGTTTTTTCTTTCTTTACCTAAAACTACTGTACCAGGCCTTATTTTAACAGGCGCAGTTGAAGGCACACTTTCGGTTGCAGCACAAATAATCTCTCTTGATAATTATTGTGAAATATTCCTGATGAATGAAAAAGGAAAATTCAAAAAGGCATATTCTGCCGATGTTTTGGAATTGTTTGAATGGGAGCCTGATATATGGGAACATTTCAGGTATGAATTAGGCCCGGATATAGAAGAGCCTAATCCCAACAGAAATACCATTACAAGAAAATATTTAACTGAATTTAATAAGCGGTTAATTGAAGAAGAAAAATAAATACCTCCCTGTTACAAAATGCTTACAGCTTCACCCATTCATCCACTGTAAAAACATCTGCCTGCCGCGGAAACACTTTTTCAGTCAATACACGGTGCACTTCCCCATCGCCGTCTGCACAGGCATCTGATAAAACTGTAAGGCGGAAATCCTTATCTGCTGCTTCCCGTACAGTGGAAAGCACCACACCGCTGGTGGCAATGCCTGTAAGCACTAAGTGGCTTGCATTGCAGCCCCTCAGCAACACTTCCAGGTCGCTTCCTGCAAAAGCGCTTACCCGGCGTTTAATTACTACCGCTTCGCCGGGCAATGGCGCCACGGCCGCATCAATTTTTATCCACTCGTTCATGTCGGTGCCGGCCATTCTTTCCTTTGCTGCCATAAAGCCTTTGTTGTTGCTGCTTATTTCAGGCATGCCCTGCCTGAACCCTACCACCACGTAAATAACGGGAATGCCTGCATTGCGTGCGTGGGCTATGGCGCCGGCCACTTTATTTGTAAAGGCTGTTGCATCGCCCAGCATGCCCAGTATGGATGACTGCATATCCATAACCAATAAAACTGTACCCTGTTTCATGTTTATATTTTTTTAGGATGTTCAATAATGACTTCGTTGTTATGCTTGTTTTTTTTGAGAAAATTAAAAAACACTGCTGCAATTAATAAGCCGGCAATGCCCTCGCAAAGGATGGCATTGGGCGCCCCGATCCTTTCTGATACAAAACCTATAATCAGGCTGCCCAGGGGCACCATTCCAAACATGGCCATGAGCATGACACCGATGGCCCGGCCCCTCATGTGCGGTGCACTTTCAGACTGTATAATGATATTGCTGATAGTAGCCTGGGAGGCAGTGCCCAACCCGCATACGGCAGCAAACAGCATTGCCAGTGCAAAATTGCCGGCATGCGAAAATGCCACCAGCCCTGCACCCAGGAAAACCATGCTGATCATCAGCTGCCGCCTGTGATCCGTATTTTTTTTGAAAGAAGCCAGCAGGATCGTGCCGCCTACAGCGCCGGCCCCGATACAACTGGTGATATAACCGAAAGTGGCGGCATTGCCTTTAAAAATAACTTTTGCAAATACAGGCACTAAAGTGCTGTATGGTATTACCAGGAGGCACTCGGCAGCCAGCACAAGTATAATAATGCCGATAGCAGGCATTTGTTTAAGGTAAACAAAACCTTCCACCAGCTCATGCACCACTTTTTTATTTGTGGGGGCCGGTGCTGCATAAGGCGGCAGTTTCATAAAAGCAAGCGAAAGCATTACAGCGCCAAAGCTGGCTGCATTCAGCAGGAAGCAAACGCCTGCCCCAAAGTTTTCCAGGATAATGCCTGACAGTGCAGGCCCCAGCAATTTTGCAAGGCTTGCCATTGCCGAGGTTAATGAAATGGCACTGGGCAGGTCTGCCGGGCTGTGCACTACCTCATGAAGCATAGCCTGCCGGGCAGGTACATCAAAGGCATTGATGATGCCAAGCATCACGCTTAATGTAAGTATTTCCCAAACAACGTAATGGCCTGTAATGATCAGCACTGCAAGCAGCACTGCCTGTATCATGGAAGTGATTTGTGTTATCCTGATAATGGTATAGCGGTTGTACCTGTCGGCAGCAATGCCGCCAAAAGCAGAAAACAGGAAGGCGGGAAACTGCTCGGCAAAAATGGTAACGCCCAGCATAAAGGCAGAGTGGGTGATACTGTACACTACCCACACAACAGCTGTTTGCTGCATGGCCGTACCAAACTGGGAAACTGAGCGGCCCGTAAAGTACAATGTATAATTCAGGCTCCTGAATGCCCTGAAAGCGCTGATATGACTGATGTTCATTTTTTCTTAACCATTCCTCTTTTCTTTGCCTGCAAAGCGTTTGCTCAGCGGAATGCCCAGGCAGGCTATCCCGGCAAAAAATATACTTACCGATAAATTATTATTGATGGAAATATTAGCTGCCCGGAAAAGCAGGAAGCCGGCGAGCAAATTGAATAAGGCCCATACAACATTCAGCGTTGGTGATGAAAGCCCTTTACCGCGGGGCTTTGAAAAGGGCGTGGGGAACGCATCACCGGAAATGCCATTTACAAAATGCGGAACAAAATTGGCGAGGAACATACCGGCCCAAAATGCGCTGAAATAATGATACCATTCCATAATTTATTTATTTTGACTGGGACAGCTTTTCCAGGACGGGCAATGCTTTTATAAGCAAATCTTTTTCCCTTGGAGTTAATGATTTTTCCATCATTGCCTTTAATAATTCATCCCTGTCGTACCTTGTTTTTTCCACCATTTTTTTTCCCAAAGCAGTAAGGGAAATAAATACTTTGCGCTTGTCTTCTTTTGAGGCTGTTCTTTTTACCAGCCCGGCTTCTTCCATTTTTTTCAGTATTTGCGACATGGATTGCGTTTTGACATTTGTCAGCACAGCCAGTTCTGTCGGCAGCAAAAAATCGTTCCGCATCAAATGCCCGATGGTTTCCATTTCGGTAAGCGAATAGCTCTGCGTGGAATAAACCTGCTTGCGCAGGGTTTTGTGCAGCGCCGATACTACCGAACGCAATGCGGATGCTAATTCCTGTGTATCCATAACCTTGGTAGAAAAACTTGTAAGTTTACCTTACAAATATACAATAAAAAACAAAACCGGGACATTTGTTTTTTTATTGCCCGGTAATTGAAAAATAGTAAGCTGGAACAAAACGGTTAAAAGGAAACTCAATGGACAGACGCCAGCGCCCGCTTTTCATTGTTCTCCAAATATCTTTTTGCCACTTGCAGTTCAGGCCGGTTGCTGCCGGGGCTGTTGGCGATGGTTAATAATTGATGGTAATAACCGGCAGCCTTTGGCTCATTACCTGTTTTTTCGCTGCAAAAAGCGGCGCCGTACAGGCTATTGAAGCGGTTGGGATGCACTTTTAAGTCTGCTTCATAAGCAGCCAGCGCTTTGGCAGGTTTGTTCAGTTGCAGCAGCATATCGGCCAGCAACTGCCTGGCAGGCAATACTTCGCCGGGCGTTACAGGATGCTTTCCTGTTTTATCTTCCAGATCCACCGCTTCGTTTTGCAACCGGAGCGCTTCGGCGGTTTTACCTTCCTTCAATGCTATCCAGGCGCTGCCTGATTTAATTTGTATCATTACCTGGTTGGCGCTGTAATTGTCTTTCCTGTTCATCAATGTATCATAAGCAGCAATAAGGGTTTTCAGTTCCTCTTTTGCCAATGTGCTATTACCGGTATTGGCAACGCCAAGTAATTTTGCAAAGTGAACAATGGCAGCCTGCCACACAAATTTTTTCCATGCCTCACCTATGGCAGGGTGGAGTTGCAACGAAGCAGCCTCTTTCCATAATTTATTTTCCAGTGCATACCTTGAAGGGATGGCGGCCAGCGCATAGGCATTGGTTGCCATTACCCCGCTTACTTTTTGCATGGTATCCACATTATCCAATTCTTTTTTTGCAGAAATATTATCTCCCTTTTGCAGGTAACTATATACAAGATAATCAGTGGCATGCAGCTCTTCGGCCCAATGGCCGCTTAGCTTAACAGCTTCAGCATAACACCTGGCAGAAGCAGCAGCAGCATTATTTGACCTGATATCTTCATCCCAAAGCCCCAGCCGGGTAAAGATGTGAGAAGGCATGTGCTGCGCATGTGCCGATGAAGGCGCCACGGACGCATATTTGCGGGCAGCATCCAATGCTAAGGGCGCCAGCTCCGGCGAATCATACGTGTGAATGATGTAGTGTATGATGCCAGGATGATTGGGGCCTTCGGGATATAATGCACTTAATATAGCGCCTGCCTTTTTTTGATTGCTGTATGTTTTATCTGCAGGATCGGCTGTGGCAATAAGCGACAGGGCATAAAAAATAGTAAGCTCTTTATTGCCTGTATCTGCAAGGTGCAATTTCTCCATGGCTTCCTTGTATTGCAGGCTGCGGCTGCGGTGGTCAGTAGTTTGCCAGTTTTTATAAAAAGCAGCGACAGCATTGATGAAGCCGGTTTCTGTGGCAGAGCTGCTTTTAAGCGATTGGGCAACGGCAATTGCTTTGCTTCCTTTTTCCAGGTCTTCCTGCGTGGGCGGCGCCCACAGGGGATGGTAATTGCTCATGGCAATGCCCCACCAGGCCATAGCACAGTTCGGGTCTTTATCAATCACTTTGGCAAAAGCTTTTTCGGCTTCATCGTATTCAAATGAATGAAGCAAGGCAATGCCCAGATCAAAATCACTTTTTGTTTCAGCGGAACAAGTGGTAGCAAAATCAACCTTGCCAAATTCCTGCTGCGGCGGGCCGCAGGAAATGATATCACCCCGTTTCAGGTTCAGCCCGGTAGCAGCAGCCTGCGAAGCCGTATTACTGTTATGGCATGCAATTAACAAAGAGCATATAACGGCCAGCATATAAAGACTGAATTGTGAAAATGCTTTCATGATATAAAATTTAAATTGCCTGCTGTACCAATATTAAAAATTTTCTCCCTGATTTGCAAGTTTCGGGGAAGGATTTGGCAACAAGATGCAATCAGAACGGGGAAATATTCTACATTGCCGTATTAAACCATATTTATTTTCACCTCTTTAATGAAAAGTGTATTATGAAACGCATTCTTTTATCTTGCTGCTTTGTATTTATTATTGGTTTGCATGCACAGTGCCAGCTGCATAACCCTGCACAGTATAATGTAAATGGCGTGATATGGCAGCAGCAGAGTGGTGAGTACAAAGCGCTTTGCTACCAGGCATTTTATATTGCACGGCTCCGGTTAGACGATATCCTGCATACAAATAAAGACAGCCTGCCGCTGGCGGTTGTCACAGACATTGACGAAGCCATACTTGATAACGGCCCCGATGCAGCGCATGATATTTTATTTAACCACGGTTTTGCAGACAGCAGCTGGCGCCGCTGGGTTGACCTTGCCGTGGCCAATGCTCTGCCCGGCGCTGTTGAATTTTTTAATTATGCAGCACAGCACGGGGTGCAGTGCTTTTATATATCCAACAGGGATGAACGGGATAAAGCGGCTACTATGAAGAACCTGCGGTTAAGGGGCTTTCCGCAGGTGGACAGCCTGCATATACTGCTTAAGACCACTACAGGCAATAAAGAGCCGAGAAGGCTTGATGTGGCGGCAAAGTATAATATTGCGTTGCTTATCGGCGACAACCTGAATGATTTTGATAAAATATTTTACAATACTCCTACCGCAGAACGAAATGCTGCAACAGATAAAATACAATCTTTATTTGGCTCAAAATACATCGTGCTGCCCAATGCCACTTATGGCGACTGGGAAAATGCTTTATGGCATGGGCAAAAGCCAACAGCAGAGGAAAAAGACCGGGTAAAATGGAAGGCGCTTGAAGGTTATTAATTGCGGCAGGCAATTATGCCGTATAATATAAGCCAGTGGCTACCGGTGAAAGTCCCCTGGTTAAAAGGTCATGTGAAATTTTTCAGGATTGGAGGTAGCTGCATATATAATAGCGGCAATAAGGATTGCAAATATCAGCACTATCAAAATATTAAATTCTTTTTCCAGCGTTTCTTCGTTTTTCTCCTCCTCGCTCTTGTTGGGGCGCCGTTTTACAATTACGCCTTTTTCGTGGTGGGGCAGCAGCTCGGCAATAAGCAGCATAATGAGCAGCCCCAATGCAGCAATAGCCAGCCACGGCACATTCTTAACAGTAGGCCCGATAGGATTTATCAATATCCCCAATCCTGCAGTAAACACGAAAATAATGGCGAAAAAATACAGTATGCCGTTTAGCGGTCCGGGGCCCCTTCTTTTGAGCAGGAATGTAAGCACAATGGCAAACAGGATGCTGCATACAAATGAAAAAACAAGATGAATAAGCATGGTAAAGATTTTTAGTGTAACTAATGTAAGTTAGGCATAAAAAGCATATTCTCCAATGGCATTCCTTCAAAGTGCCGGGCTGCCGGCAATTTCATTATATTACACAGCCAAAAAATTTATTTATGAAAAAAAGATATTGCCTGCCGGTTGCGCTGCTGTTAACATTTGCAGTGGTGTCATGCCACACAAAAACAAATGATGCAGGCACAGCGGGCGCTGATAAAAACTTTGCAGGGTTTGAAGACGTTTTCCTGGATGCTTACTGGAAGCAATACCCCGTCAGCTCCATCTATATTGGATATGGTAAGTACTATGACAGGCTGATAATTCCCGACAGCAATGCATTTGTGAATAATATTGCTTTTTCAAAAAAATGGCTTGATTCACTGCATACGCTTGATTTTGATAAATTAAGCGATAATAATAAGATTAGCTTCAACATCATCAAAAACCAGTTGGAAAGCGATAGCTGGTACCAGTCTGTATTCAGGCCGCAGGAATGGGATCCTTCCACTTACAATATCAGCGGTGAATGTTATTATATTATCAGCCAGCCTTATGCGCCATTGGATGAAAGGCTTAAAATATTATCTGCTCACCTGCAAAATGCAGATGCCTATTACAAAGCCGCTTTTAAAACACTGCACAACCCCACCAGAGAACATACTGAGCTGTCTGTGATGCAAAACAAAGGCGGGCTTTCCGTGTTTGGGCAATCGCTTACGGATTCCATTAAAGCATCACATTTAACCGAACAGGAAAAAAATACATTAACTGCAAACATTGCTAAAACAACCGCCGCCATTAAAGGGTTTGTTGATTCATTGAATGGCCTGCTGGCAAACAAAAATTACCCGTTCCGTGATTTTCGTATCGGTAAAAAATTGTTTGAAGAAAAATTCAAATTTGACCTTGCCAGCACTCTTACGCCGGAAGAGATTTACAACAAATCTGTAACGGACAAGCAGTTTTATCACCAGCGCATGTTCCGCACGGCGGGCAGCCTGTGGCCCAAATATTTTCCTGCACAGGCGAAGCCTGCAGATACGCTGGCGCTCATAAAAGCTGTAAGCGATAAAATATCCCTGCAGCATGCAGCACCGAAAGATTTTTTTGATACGCTTACCAGCCAGGTGTACCAGCTGAAAAAGTTCATTGTTGAAAAAAAATTATTTGACTTCGATACTTCCTACCCGATTGTAGTGAGGCTGATGCCGGAGTATGCAAGGGGTGTGGCTGCTGCCAATGCAGAGTTTACGCCGCCTTATCAAAAACAGGGAGAAACGTATTTTAATATAGACGACCTTACCGACCGCAATGCTTACCCACCCGAAAAAGCAGAAGGCGCTTTGCGGGAAGACAATAACTATATGTCGCAGTTTCTTTCCATTCATGAAGCCATGCCCGGCCATTGCCTGCAGGGAATCTATAATAACAAGAAATCGCCGGACGTGGTGCGGTCTGTTTTTCAAAACGGTGCTATGATAGAAGGCTGGGCTGTATATGCCGAAACCATGATGCTGGAAAACGGCTGGGGCGGCAATACGCCTGAAATACAATTAGTGCATGATAAATTAAAATTAAGAGAGCTGGCCAATGTGATCATTGATTACGATATTCAATGCCTGGACAAACCTAAAGACAGCATTGTACACCTGCTGGTGGATGAATGTTTTCAAACCCCGGCGCAGGCAGAAGAAAAATACCACCGGGCCACGGTGTCGCAGGTGCAGCTTTGCTCTTACTATACGGGGTTTATGTCCATACTGGCGCTGAGGGATGAATACAAAAAGAAGCTGGGCAATCAGTTCAGCTTAAAAGATTTCCATGAAAAATTCCTGAGCTTTGGCAGTTCGCCGGTGAAATATATAAGGGAGAGAATGCTGGAATAATGAAAAATACTGAGATGGAATAACAATTAGGGTTTTTCTACAATTTTTAAATTCTTAAAAATCCCATCTGTTATGAACATCCTTTCCGGAGGCCCGGTAGGATTAATCATTATGCTATGGATTGGTAAGGGCAGCTTTGAAAGTACCGCTTGCTAACCCGTTTGCAATAGAAGTAAATGAAATGATTACCGAATCATCGTCTGTAACATTTACATATTCTTTTCCATCAGGAGTATCAAATTTTAACCGAAAGGTGGTAGTATAAAAATCGATACTTTGATCTCTATAAGAATAAGCCATGGGACGTAAAGTACTATCGTATGTAAGATCAATATCAAGCCGGTTAAATGTGTTGTCAGTAAAGTTTGCCCCTATTAAACAGGTAATGAAAATTTTGATGCAGGATACCAGCGCCTTTTTTTTCAAGCGTATCATTAAATGATAATGTGCCACTCCAATCATATTTTATCCCATTCGCAGAAAATGTAAAGTTGCCATCATTTGTATCTTCTGCGTGTTCTTTACTGCATGAGCAGAAAACTATAAAGGGCAGTAAGCATGGCAATAGCCTTTTCATGTTCTTTACATTTTCTTTTATAAATTTAGGATTCCAAATCATCTCCCTAATTCGCTCCCACAAAATCCGGCCTCCTCACCAAACTGCTGTTGTATTTATACCGCAGGTTGGTACTGAATTTTACCTTAACCGCATTCATGCCCGGTATCACACGGGGGAAGTAAGAGAATCTTGCTTCAATAGTGCCAAACAAAAGGTTTTCGTTCCGCAAACGGAAACCGCCGCCTAAACCGGAATACAGGTCACTTTTGCCGAAACTTTGCTGATTGGGTTTTAATAAGCACAGGTCAACAAAACCAAAAGGCGCAAAGCCAAAGCCGAAAAACTTTTTAGTATTATAAAAAACCATTTCCGATTTAGCCGTGATACGCATATCGCCATAAGGGCGCAGGTTGGCAGAATCCTTAGGCACATTGAAATAGGAGAGGCCATAAGGGCTTATCAGTTGCAGCGACTGGTCGAGCAGCGGTGAAAACTGTTTGGCAAAGGAACCGCTGAAAAAATAACGCCTGTACCACCTGCTGTTGATGGTATGCAGGCGGGTGAAAAAATCTGCATTGAGCAGCAGGCTGGCATCTTCCCATTTTGAATCCCTTTGATAGCCGCCGATCCTTGCGGTATAAAAGCTGTAGAAACCTTTTTTTCCATATTTACCGGCAGTGAATTCTGCTCCATAATAAGGCCTTGTTTTCGACAGGTTGATATTGCTTCTTTTTACATAACCGCCGATCACTGAAGCGCTGAAGCCCTGCGGCACATCTTCATTCCTGCCAAAGCCATAGATAAAGCTGGTACGGTAAAAATTTTGCTTGAACAGGCTGAAGCTGGCCAGTGCACCCATTGAATTGTTGTACACATTGTCAAAATCATACGTGAGCTTCTCCGGTACATCAGTAAAGTGCTGGTGAAAAACTCTCAGGGCAACCAGCTTGCGCAGCTTGCTGTTGATGTTTTTATATTTCAGCCTGCCTGCACCGATGTTGTAGCCCACCCAGCCGTCAATATTGTAAAAACCGTAGCGGTAATCACTTTTATAAATGGAATCGCTGTCGTAATTGTTGCTTGTTTTATTATAAGAAAAGTCAATCGATCCAAACCACCGCAGGTATTGCGATACCAATGGTTTTTCGAAACGCATATAATAAATGGTTTCATTCTCCCTGTTATTAGTCCTGTTAAAGGCGCTGTTGTAATTTTTAAAACCCAATCCCCAGTTGATAAAGCTGCCGCCGAGATTCCTTTGCAGAAAATCACCGCCAAAACCAAAGTGGGGATTTCTGGCACCGTCATACAGTGAACTCGCGGCAATCATCGAGCCGGTGCCGGCAAGGTTTTGTTCCTTTAATTCCAGCTTGTATTTTTTGGTGCCGCCAATACCCAGGCCGGGTACAATGGAAAACCCATCTTTCACCAGCACCAGCAGGTCAACCGTGCCGGGTTCATCGGTCTTTTGCACCATGATAACGGCATCCTGTATATATTCAAGATCACGTAAATAACGTTCATTGTCAGAAAGCAGGTAAGGGTTTACCGCTTCGCCTTCTTTAAAAAACAGGTTGTTGATGATTACTTTAGTGATGGTGTTTTTATGCAGCGCATTGCCTATCGCCACGCCAAAGCCTTTGTTTACTTTACTGGTATCTTTTATGTCACCTTCAAAGCCTACATTTTTGATATAAATATGGCGGATTGTTTTTCCTGTAAAAGGAAGAAACGGGTTTGTTTTACTGCTCTGCAGCGCCGTATTGGATGCCGCCCTGAAAATGGTGTCAATATTTTGTTGTTGTGCAAAGAGGGTAGTGCTGAATAAAAGGGTTACAGCAAAAACGGTAATTGTTTTCATTGAAGTTAGTTATGGTATCAGTATAGAATACGGGGTAAAGATATTGATTTGGGAGGAAATATTTTCCACGCAAAGGCGCCAGGAGGCAAAGAAGCAAAAGAGCAACAGATTACCATTTCACCACCACCTTCCCCACACTCTTTCTTGTTTCCAAATACTCATGTGCGTTGCCAATTTCATTCACAGGAAATACTTTGCCAACGGTTGGAACAAAAATGCCTTCACGGGTCAATTGTATTACAGCGCCAAGGCAGCGTTGTATAATAGCAGGCTTTTCATCAGCAATGCGCAGCATGTTGATGCCGATAATGGATTTAGACGGCATCATCAGCATGGCCGGGTGATAAAAACCAAAGCCAAGCCCTGTTTTTATTTTACCGAAAATGTTTTTGCCGGTCATGTCAGCAGCGCCATAACAAACAAGCCTGCCGCCTGCAGCCAGTGAACGAAAACCTTTTTTTACCGAAGCGCCGCCCACAGCATCAAATATTACATCCACTCCTTTGCCATTAGTGAGTTGTTTTATTGCAATGCCAAAATCCTGTTCATTATAATTAATGGGATGCTGCACTCCCAGCGAAGAAAGGTATTGCAGTTTTTCATTGCTGCCTGCGGTGGAGAAGATTTCGCAGCCTTTGTATTTCGCAAATTGTATCAATGCAGTGCCCACGCCACCTGCGCCTGCCTGCACCAGCACTTTATCATCCTTGTGCAATTGCAGCATTTCTGCTGCTGCATAATAAGCGGTGCAGTATTGTGTAGTAAGTGCCGTAGCGGCAGCATCACCTATGCCGGCGGGTATCACTGCAACCGCTTCGGCTTTTGTAATGGCATATTCTGCATAGCCGCCAAACCGTGTAAGCGCTGTCACCCTGTCACCGGGTTGCACGTGTATTACATTGCTGCCGGCAGTATCTACTGTTCCGGCCACATCATATCCCAGTACGGAAGGGATGGGCGGTGCTTCTTTGTACAGCCCTCTTCTTGCCATTACATCAGCAAAGTTGAGCCCAAAGGCACTTACTTTTATAAGCACTTCACCGGGTTGTGGAACAGGTTTGGGCATTTCCCTTATTTCAAAAGCACCGTGCGCTTCGCCGGTTTTTACTAAAACTGCTGCTTTCATTGTATGCTGTGCCATGTAATTTTTTTTGCAACCCCTGCCATATACCACAAGCCTGTGGAATGAACCGTCTAT
>JBEHYP010000074.1:0-18814 GCA_048498115.1 Bacteroidota bacterium
CTTACTTTGGGTGCTGCACCAAAGGTACCGGAAACGTTTTGTACGGTTACACCTGCCGCACGGCCTTCAAGCATACGGGAAGCATCCACAGCGCCGGCCGTTTTAATATCATCGGCTTTTAATTTTACGCCGGCACCGGTAAATTTCTTTTTATTAATACTTTGAAAACCGGTCACTACCACATCGCCCAAAAGGCTTGCATCGCTATGCAAACTAACGCTCACAGGTTTGCCGGGCGTTACTTTTACCTGCCTTGTTTCAAAGCCACTGTAGCTTATAACAAGCGTGGCGCCGGCAGCAACATTGCTTAATTGAAATTCCCCTGATTCATTAGTGCTGGTACCGTTTGTTGTTCCTTTTACAAGAACGGATGCGCCTGAAAGGGGCCTGGATGCACTATCTGTAATCTTACCCCTCACAGTTTCCTGCGCTTTGGCAGCAGTGATACCTAACAGGGCAAAACAACAAAAAACGAAAAGCTTACAAAACACAGGTGTGTTGAACAAACCGACTGGTCGTTTCCTCATAAAATTGTTAGTTTTTAATTATTAGAAATCCTTAAATACGAATGGGCATAATTGGATTATTTTCCGGGACAATTTACCATCACAGGAATGTGGATGATATTGTTTTCCCGTTAAAATAAGCCAAAGAGGCAAATTTAACGTAAAAAAGGAGAATCCCAACAGGCGTTCACCTATTTTTTTGCCCGTTTCATTATAGGTTTTAAAGCAAAACAGCGCTATCATTATACGTAATTAATTTACCTCCGGATATTGCCTTTCGGCGATCAGCAGGTATAGCTATTCCAAATTCATTTACCTTCACCGCTAAAATATCCGTAACAGGTTTAATATGGCAATCCGAATATTTATTACCGGCGGCACTTTTGATAAAGAGTATAATGAGCTGAACGGCCAGCTTTATTTTAAAGATACTCACATGAGCGACCTGCTGGAAATGGGCCGCAACCAGGTGCCGGTGGAAATTCGTACCCTGATGATGATCGACAGCCTTGAAATGACGGACGAAGACAGGGAGCTTATCGTTCATCAATCCATCAGCTGTGATGAAACACAAATTGTAATTACGCATGGCACCGATACTATGGCGGAAACGGCCAGGGTGCTTGCAAAGCATATAAAAGATAAAACCGTTATCCTTACGGGCGCCATGATACCGATAAAGTTCGGTAGTAGTGATGGCCTGTTTAACCTGGGAAGCGCACTGGCTTTTGCGCAATCATTGCCGGCAGGTGTGTATGTGGCAATGAATGGCCGCTATTTTAACTGGGACAATGTGCGGAAAAACCGGCAGACCGGTATATTTGAAGAAAGCAGGTGACTCAGGATCACCTTTCATATTGCTCCCGGTTTAAAAAAGCATGCTAATTTGCCGTTTATATATTTACCTGCAGTATATTTTTACGTTGCAGCATAACCAAAGTCAAAAAACCCGTATTAAAAAGAAAACACTGTATGAAGAGATCACTTACCCTTTTTTCATTTTTTATTTTGGCCGCATATACAGGCCTGGCACAAACAGACACAGCCGTATCTCCCGGCGCTATTAAAGGTTACCTGCAGGACGAAACAGACAAAACACCTGTAAGGGGCGCCACGGTTTCCATGCTGCTGCAAAAGGATTCAACATTGGCAGCCACCACGGTTTCTGATGCCGATGGCTATTTTGTTTTTAATAATGTACCCGCAGACAGTTTTATTATTACTGCCACTGCTGTCAACTACCAGCAGTTTGTTTCTTTTATTTTTATGAAGGGCGGTGAAAAGGATCTGGGCACTGTTCTTTTATTTCGTAAAGGAGAAGACCTGGAAACGGTTACCATTGTGGCAAAAACGCCACCGGTGTCACAAAAAGGTGATACCATTCAATACAATGCCAGCCAGTACAAGGTAAGCCCTGATGCCACGGTGGAAGACCTGGTAAAAAAAATGCCGGGTATTACCGTAGATAAAAGCGGCACCGTGACCGCACAGGGCGACCAGGTGAAAAAAATAACCGTGGACGGCAAGGATTTTTTTGGCGATGATGCCACTGCGGCACTGAGAAACCTGCCTGCTGATATCATTGATAAGATACAGGTATTTGACAGGCTGAGCGACCAGGCTCAATTTACCGGCTTTGATGACGGCAACACGGTGAAGTCAATCAACATAGTAACGAAGACGGGTATACGAAACGGGCAGTTTGGAAGGATATATGCAGGCTATGGAACCGATGACAGGTATGCGGCAGGAGGCAATGTAAGTTTTTTTAATGGGGACAGGCGTTTCTCCATAGCAGCGCTGTTTAACAATGTGAACCAGCAAAATTTCAGCAACGAAGACTTATTGGGCGTTACCAGCAGTGGCGGCGGTCGTGGTGGCGGAGGTGGCCGGGGTGGCGGCGGCAACCGTGGCGGCGGGAGCTTTGGGAATACCAACAATTTTTTGGTTGGCCAGCAAAGCGGTATCAATAACACTAATTCAATTGGCATCAATTACGGAGACAAATGGGGTAAAAAAATAGATGTATCCGGCAGCTATTTTTTTAACAACAGCAAAACCAGTAACGACCAGCTTACCAACGATGAGTACTTTTTGAAAAATACGGCCAACCAGCTGTATGATGAAACTTCACTGTCCCGTACCAATAATTACAACCACAGGATCAATTTCAGGGTAGAGTATAAGCTGGATTCTTTCAATTCATTTATTTTTACCCCTTCTGTGAGCTTTCAAAAAAACAGCGGGAACAACGATGTGAACGGCACCCGCTATTATACGCTGAATGATCTCATCAGCAGCACCCAATACAGCCGCAGCAGCAACACATCTGGGTTTAGCACGAATAATAACCTGCTGTACCGCCATGCATTTGCTAAAAAAGGAAGGACGTTGTCAGTGAACCTGGGCATCGGCGGCAATCATAAAGAAGGTGATATTTACCTCCAGTCATTCAATAATTATTATGATTCATCAGGCACCAGCGACACTACACAGCAGCAAACATCACAGTTGGTGAACGGCACTAATTATTCGGGCAATATCGCTTATACGGAACCGTTAGGAAAGCAGGGGCAATTGCAATTCAATTATTCCCCGTCTGTATCAAAAAACAAATCTGACCAGCAGGTAAACCAGTTTAATGCGGCCGATGAGAAGTATTCAAACTTTGATACCAGCCTTTCCAATAAATTCAATAATACGGTAACCAGCCACAATGCAGGAATGAGCTACCGGGTGGGCACCAGGGACAATATGCTTGCTGTGGGGCTTAGCTATAAATATACCGAATTGAACAGCGACCAGTTTTTCCCTCACCAAATTACGGTGAATAAGTCTTTCAGCAACCTGCTGCCTAATTTGATGTGGCGTAAAAAACTGAATGCAAAGAGCAATATCAATATCAATTACCGGGCTAACACGAATGCGCCTTCCATCGGGCAGTTGCAAAATGTGATCAATAATACAAACCCGTTGTTTCTTTCAACAGGTAATCCCAACCTGAAGCAGCAAACATCCAATACGCTGAGCGCACGGTACACATTTACCAATACCACGAAGGGGAAAAGCTTTTTTGCCAATGTGTATTTGCAGCAGGCGAATAATTATATAGCCAATGCTACTTATATAGCCAATGCTGATTCGGTGCTGGATAATAATATCATTTTATACAAGGGCGCACAGCTGACAAAGCCCGTAAACGTGAACGGTTATATGAGCCTCCGTTCATTCCTGACCTATGCCATGCCGGTGAATGCCATCAAGTCGAATATTAATATAAACGGCGGGTTTACCTGGTCAAAAATTCCGGGTATTGTTAACTATGTGAGCAGCAAAACCAATAACTACACTTATTCTGCCGGGGCAGTTGTTGCCAGCAACATCAGTGAGTATGTTGATTTTAACCTGTCGTACAATGTTAATTACAGTGTGGCCAATAACTCCGTTCAACTGCAGAATAATACTTACACCATGCAAAATGCAGGGTTGCAGCTAAACCTGTTGTCGAAAAAAGGCTGGTTTGTCCAGAACGATGTAAGCAACCAGTCTTACAGCGGGTTAAGTTCAGGCTTTAACCAAAGCTATTGGCTGTGGAATGCGGCTATTGGCAAAAAGTTCCTGAAAGGGCAGGCCGGCGAAATAAAGCTGTCTGTATTTGACCTGCTGAAGCAGAACAGGAGCATTACAAGAACAGTAACCGAAAGCTATATTGAGGATGTGCAGAACCAGGTGCTCACCAGGTATTTTATGCTGACGTTTTCGTATAAGCTCAAAAATTTCGGTGCGCCTAAGCAACCGGCGGGCAACAGGGGCGGGAGGCCAATGGGTGGCGGGCCAACGGGCGGAAGGCCTTCGTTTTAATAGTGATTTTTCATTCCCATTAAAATCCCCTTTTGAGTATGATATTCCTCATTGGCGTGAAGGAAAGAGGCATGTTGCCGTATAATTTTTGTTGGCGTGGCATTTGTTCTCTATTAAGCCAGGTTTTTCAAATATAGGATATTGGATTTTTACCGGGCCGGATTTCTATCCAGGCCTTTTTTTATTTTAAATTTTTTTGGGCTATTTAGCCTGCTGCGCCTATCTTTGCAGCCGACTGCACAAAACAGGCAAGTTCTTTAAACGCACTTATCAAGAAAGGCAGAGGGTAATGGCCCTGCGAAGCCTTGACAACCTCTTCTCCGGATATAAAACACCGGAGGAAAAGGTGCCAATTCCATCCCCGGCGATAATTGTTGGGGCAGATAAGTCAGATTCAAAGCTTACATCATTTCAAAATAGTGAAGCCCATCTGATTTACGGATGGGCTTTTTTGTTGCCCTTTCCTTTCTTGAACCCCGGTCGGTACCGAAGGTCAGACTGGCTTACACTGGAAAAATTCTATACGATAAAAATGAATAAACAACTCAACATCGGCCTTTTTGGCTTTGGCGTAGTAGGCAATGGTTTGTATGATGTGCTTCATCACACACCGGCCTTGCAATCTTCCATTAAAAAGATATGTATAAAAAACATTGATAAACCAAGAAGCATTGCTGCGGAAAATTTTACTGCCGATGCCAATTTGTTGCTGAATGACGACAGCATTAATGTGATAGTGGAATTGATAGATGATGCCGATGCTGCATTTGCCATTGTGAAAACAGCTTTGCAAAAAGGCAAAGCGGTAGTAAGCGCCAATAAAAAAATGATAGCAGAACATTTTGAAGAATTATTTGAACTACAGCAAAAACACAATGTGCCATTTTTATACGAAGCTTCCTGCTGCGCCAGCATGCCTGTTATCCGCAATCTTGAGGAGTATTATGATAATGACCTGCTGCATTCTTTTCGTGGCATTATCAATGGCAGCACCAATTTTATACTCACTAAAATTTTTAAAGAACAACTGGATTTTGATAAAGCGTTGTTGCTGGCGCAACAAAGCGGTTTTGCAGAAAGTAATCCCAGGCTGGATATCGGCGGCTTTGATGCAGCGAACAAGTTGAGCATATTGCTGGCACATTCATTTGGCATTGTTGCCAAAACGGATGCATTCATCTTTAACGGTATTGAAAATATTTCTTTGCAGGATGCTGTGGTGGCAAAGGGCAGGGGATGGCAGATAAAATTAGTGGCCAATGCACAAAAACTGAAAGATGGAAAACTGGCTGCATTTGTATTGCCGCAATTTGTGAATGAAAATGATGACCTGTACCATGTGGAAAATGAATTTAATGCAGTGATAACAGAAAGCAGTTTTGCAGACAAGCATTTTTTTAAAGGCAAAGGTGCCGGGGCATTTCCTACAGCTTCTGCGGTGCTGAGTGATATTTCTGCATTGAGGTATGATTACAAATACGAGTACAAAAAAATATTTCACCAAACAGATACCAAACTGTCAAATGATTTTTACCTGAAAGTTTTTGTAAGTGTGGATGATGTGGCTAAAATAAATAAAGAGGAATTTGAATGGATAGAAGAATGGCACAATGAATACAAGCATAGCTGGATAGCAGGCGTTATCCATGTATCAAAATTAGCAGCGAACGACTGGTGGAAACAAAAGGGTGTTTCGCTGATTGTTTTTCCTGATGCCATTGCAGAAGATGTGGAGTATAAAAAGATAAGTAAGAAAAGTTTGGAACTGGCGGGCGTGATAAGGTAAAAAAATACCAGTCTGACCGTCCCGGGTCTGACTGGTATTTTTTAAAGAAAATTACTGCTGCACATTCACTGCTGCTGCCTGTACAAAATTTCCTGATTTTACAGTAGCAGATTGTTTAATGGTAAGCGGTGACAATACTTTGAACTGGCGTGTAGTATTGCCATTGCCTGCATCCAAAATAAACCTGCCGATAACAGGCGGCAACTGGTTGCCGCCAAAACCATTTGCATTGTTGCTGCTTGTGGTTGATATGCCATCACCTAATTGCAGTGTACTGTTAGGGCCAAAATTGTAAGAGCATTTTATTGCCTGGCTGCCTGCATTCAGCGGCGGGTCGGTTATTTGCAAGGTGCCGCCTGTAAAGGAGAATGAACTCATAGAAGAAGACACATCAAAAATATAAGCGCCATCGCCCAGGCTGGTAGGTGCAAGGCCGGTATTGGCATCTAAAATTATTTTGCCGCCTGTCATGGCAAAGGAAGAGGCATTTTGCAGCTGCATCCTTCCATTCACTGCAATAGTGCCGCCGGATATTTGCAGTGTGCCGCCGTTGTCAACAATATGGTCTGCTTCGTCTTTACCACCCACAGTAAAGCTGATGTTATTATTCGATAAAGACAAAGTGCCGCCTGAATTAATGCGTAAAGAACGAATGGTTAAAGAAGTGTCTAACGTTACCGTGTGTCCGCTTACGATAACTACGCTGTCGCAATCGCCGGGTACATTACCCTTGCTCCATATTGCCGGGTTTTTAAAACTGCCGGAAGTAACGCTTTTATTAATGCAGCCGCTGTACAATGGCATATAAGATTTGAAAAGCATCGTGTCTTTAAAACCGCCGTAATTGAAATAAGCAAATGAAGTGCTGTCTTTTAAACCCGTAATGCCATAGCTGTTATAGTTCAATGCAGTATTGCTTTGCAATGCAACAGTAATGCCGCTTGTGTTGGAAGGAATGTTCACCCATTGCCCGTTATACATTGCCTGGTATAATGGATAATAAGCCGTACCACCTGTTATTTCTATTGTATCTTCTTCAATCCTGAAGCCCTGCAGGGTACTAAGGTTTGCAACAGTGAGCAGGGTAGTGTCCACATGGTGTATGGCATCATTTCCTATGTCATACACAGCCTGTACAATAATAGTTTGTGCACCGGGATAAGAAGCATTTACCTTAAATGAAAATTGCTGTTGTGCATTGCGGCTGATAGTGGCCGTATCATTACCCTGGAAATATACTTTAATATATGCAAGCCCCACAGTGTCTTTAAGCCTGATGGAAATATTTAAAGTGCTGTCAACATTAATATTGCCTGCTGTTACAGGGGTGCGTATCACCACTTTGGTGGTATCATATACAGTGGAAACAGCAGTGGGAGTGGCTGCTGGCCTTGCTGCTGCCGGCCTTGCGGCATCTGTGTTGGCAGGAATTTCATCTGCAAAGAATGTTCCGTTCACATTTGAGTTTAACAGCAGTAAGGTTTGTTGTCCCACTTCTTTCCTGTCAAGTATGGCAGCATGATTGGCATCCAAATAAGAATCGGCGGAGTTGTAAAACTTGGTGATGTGTGGCGCAGATTCATTTTGCCTTGCTGTTTCACTTTGTAATGGCACTATCAAATCGCCATCTCCTAAAAAAGCAGGGAAGCCTTTTTGCTGGCTGTACCATTCTACAAACGTAAGCGCCCTTGCTACTTTATTTGCTGCATATAATGTGTTCAAATATACTTTAGCACTTCCGCTTGCTTTATCCCTTGCCACATCCAAAAGCTCATCTAATAATTCCATAAACCTCCGGTAGGGGATAAGAGCATTCCCGGCAGCGCTTGCAATTTCATAGTTCACATCGCTTACTATCAAATGATTTTTTACATGCGTAGCACCCAAATTGATGCCGCCATTACTTTCGCTTACACTTAAATTTTTTATAGCCCATGTTGCCTCAAAAGGAGACAGCATATCGCCGGGATATTTCGGCACAAAAAAATCAAATGGCTTTTGTTCATCAGGATAATAAGTATATGCAACGTATAGTAACGACCTTGGTATTTCAGGCAAATCAGGTATCATCTCTGTTACAGCATCCGCCACCGGCGAACTGTTATGCGGTGTGTTAATGGTAATGAGTTTATGTACAAACCCTTTGCTGTACGTTTGATATACAGGATGATTATAAAATTTATCAGGAAACCAGTTGATGGCACTTCTTATCATCAATCCACCCATGCTGTGGCACACATAATCTACCTGGTTGGCAGCGTAGCCAAGCTTTCTCATGTTTTCAATATTGCCGGGGAGAGAATTGAGTTTTTGCGAAGGGTCTGTACCCGCCAGCAACAACACAGCATTATCCCTGAACGCAGCTTTCCCATTCATTTTAAATGCCCTTTTGTATTTAAACAAAGGACTGGTTAAAAATGGAATGGTGCCGTTATCATGTTTAAAACCATTCCATGCTTCAGGGCCGCTGGCAAGGCCATGCACCATCACTAACGGCGGCCTTGCAATTTTTATTTCTGTTTCAAAAGAATCTTTTGCATTGCTGCGGTAAGTTACTTTTACTTTGATGGTATCAGCTCTTTCGCCTAAAGCCACATAAGGCCCAAGGTTACTGCGGCTGAAATCTTCGGGAGAGAGGTACCAGAATACATATTCGCCGGCGGTAGTAGAATCATTTCGTTTGGCAGAGCCGCTGCCGCCTGTTGCTGCTTCATCGCTGTAAGAAGTGAGGTTGGTTGCTTTTTTTACCCTGCCCCACAATGTATTGTTACGGGTAGTGTCTTTAATAGTTATTTCCACTTCCCTGATAACATTGGTATCAGGAATACCTTTTTTAATTTTTAAATACAGCCTTGATACGCCATCTGCCACCACGCCTTTTGGTTCTACGCCGGGGTTAGGAAAACTATAATCCCATGCCAGCTTCGCTGCCAGCTTTGTTTGTTTTTTCCAAAAGGCAATACCATTATCTGTACTGATGAGCACCCTGCTGCCAATACTGTCAATGCAAATCCCTTTTACATTGGATGAAGGAAGCCCATCGGCCGCAGTATATAATTTATAAGAGGCGGTATCGGTAACACTGCCGCCATTATACACCAGCATACCGGCAGAAGTGCCGATATACACTGTATTATTTTGATAACTGCCCGTGATAGCATTGGCATTCACTATTGTACCGGTTGGGAAAATGCTGTTACCAACAGGAAGTTGCTGCCATGCAGTGCCGTTATATACATACAATCCATTACCTCCCGACATGCCAACCCACACACGCCCGCTGTTATCGCAATAAATGGCCCTTGCAGAAAAGCTGGCAGGCAGGGGAGAGTTGCTGTCATCAAAATATTGTATGAAAGTTTCATCAATTGCATTGTAACGCAGTATCTGGCTATGGCCAAAATTGCCGGATGCAAAGGCCCACACTTCGGCGCCATTGCCGCCAATAGCCTGCACGGAGCCAAGGTCAGTTGCCACATCCACACCGGCAGTGATTTTTTTAAATTCAGGGCTGGCAACATTTCCACCACGGCCTACTGCACCGGTAGTAACAGTGCTGCCGGTGGTGGTTCCCAAATTGGCTGTCCACAACCTGCTGTAAGGAAAAGGTGCCGAGGGCTGGGAATTGTTTACATACACTGATTTTACATAGCGTGTAGGCAACCCGTTGCTGGCAGAATAAAAAACAGTGGTGAACGTGGTATCAGCAAAATAGTTAAGCCCACCCGTGAGTGCCTGTGCACCAGAACGGCCATATTGCCCCACCCAAATGCCACCGTTGAGGTCTGTTTTAATATCGCCAATGTTATTGTCCAGCAATACGCCGCCTTTTTCCCAGTAAGTGCCATTGTATTTGTAAATGCCCTGGTTGGAAGTGCCCACCCAAATATGGCCGCCCTTACCCACGCCAATAGCAGTAAAACTGTTGGTAAGAAGGGCAGGGGTATTGCTGCTGTTGTAAACAGTAAGGTCCATAGGTTGTGCATATACAGCACCGGCAACCATGCAAAAGAATGCGCTAATCAATAATTTCATAAACAATAGTTTTATGTACAGGGAACAAAAATGAACATATAAAAATAGTATGGGTATGGATGCCGGGAACTACCCCTTTTGGGGGATTTTTAATGGCGAAAATTAAAAAAGCGGCTGTTAACAGCCGCTTCATAACAATTATTTTATCAAAAATTAATACCCTGCTTTTGCCCCGCCAATATTTTCTATCGGGTGCCAGGTGGTCTTTATTTCCTGGAAATCCATAATAAAATATGGTGATTGTGCCGCATCAGTGTTCCATTCTTTTTTATCGTAAATAACAATGCGTTTTACATTTAAGGCGGATTTTTCTTTGATGAGTTTTTGACTGGCTTCATCGCTTTCGCAATACAGTGTAGCATTTACGTCCATGTGGTCGGCAAAGAAAGGAAGCAGCTCACTTACTTTTCCGGTAAGGATATTGACCACACCTCCGGGCAAATCAGAACTGTTCAACACTTCTGCAAAAGTAACAGCACATAATGGCTTGCTTGATGAAGCCAATACCACACAACTGTTTCCACCGGCAATGATGGGTGCAATGACAGAAACCAAACCAATCAGTGAACTATTTTGCGGAGCAATAGCGGCCACCACTCCCGTTGGCTCCGGCGCAGAGAAATTAAAATGTGAAGAGGCAACGGGGTTTACCGAACTGAACACTTGTTGAAATTTATCGCACCAGCCGCTGTAATAAATAAGACGGTCAATGGCCAAATTCACTTCTGCTTCTGCCTGTGCAGGGGTGGCATCCTGTTTTGTCAATTCATCAATGAACTGTGCTTTTCTTCCTTCCAGCATTTCTGCAATGCGGTAAAGAATTTGCCCACGGTTAAAAGCTGCCCTTGCACTCCATCCATTGTAAGCTCCTCTTGCACTCACCACAGCATCCCGAAAATCTTTTCGGGAACTAAGGCATACGTTGGCTAATTTTTCATTTTTACTATTTGTAGCCACGTAATATCTACCCGATTCTGTTCTTGGAAACTGCCCGCCGATGTAGATTTTGTAAGTTTTTAGAACTTCTAATCTTTTTGTCATAATGTAAAGTTTAAAGTTTAAGGTCTAAAGTTTAAGGTTTAAGGTTTTTTAGATGCCACCTTTTTTCTTATTCCGTCCACTTCACTATTTTGTAAATAAGTTATAAAATTTTGAATCAAGCCACTTGTGTTAAGTATAAGTATTTTGAGTTCATTAAATTCATTCTCTGTTATAAAAGTTCTGTCAAGCGCCCTGTATAATTGTGACCTTAATTCTCCACAAGAGCCTTTTGCATATCCAAGAAATTGTATGAACTCTGCTCTTGTTCCTCTTTCAAATCCTTCTGCAATATTATCCATTACCGAACCAGAAGAACCTTCAACCTGGTGGATAAGCCTGTAACTCCTTCTGAATTTTCCTTCATCAATTATCTTCCCCAAAATCCTGCAAACTTCCCTTGCTTTTTTCCAACTCTCAATATCTTCAAACGATTTAATAGTTGCCATGTTTTTAGAGTTTAAAGTTTAAGGTCTAAAGTTTAAAGTTGCTCAATTCGAATTATTTCCTTCATTTTAAATTTTGAGTATATTAAATCGCCCAAGGTCTAATGAACCTTAAACTTTAGACCTTAAACTTTACTCCAACTTCAAATAAGGAATCAATCCATGCAACCCACCTTCTCTTCCATAACCACTTTCTTTATATCCGCCAAACGGCGAAGTGGGGTCAAACTTATTGTAAGTATTTGCCCAAACCACACCTGCTCTTAATTTGGTGGTCATATTGAAAATTTTAGAACCTTTATCCGTCCACACACCGGCGCTTAAGCCAAACGGTGTGTTATTGGCTTTTTCAATCACTTCATCTTCGGTACGGAAAGTTTGAATGGTCAATACCGGCCCAAAAATTTCTTCCTGTGCTATGCGGCTGCTTTGTGCCACACCTGTAAAAATAGTGGGACGGCAGAAAAAACCTTTCCTCGGAATAGCGCAACTGCTCTGGTACATTTCTGCACCTTCTTTCTGGCCAATGCTTAAATAATTATTGATAATGCCTAACTGCTCTTTTGAATTGATAGCGCCTATATCTGTGTTCTTATCCAACGGATCGCCTACAATCAGGCTTTCCATCCTATCCTTTAATTTTTGTACAACTTTTTTATAAACAGATTCCTGCACAAACAATCTGGAACCTGCACAACAAACATGTCCCTGGTTAAAAAATATCCCGTTGATAACACCTTCCACTGCCTGGTCAAGTGCTGCATCTTCAAAAATGATATTGGCAGCTTTGCCACCCAGTTCAAGCGTAGCTTTTTTATGGGTGCCAGCAATAGCTTTCTGAATTATTTTGCCCACATTGGTAGAACCTGTGAATGCAATTTTATCTACGCCGGAATGGTTCACAATAGCAGCGCCAGTTTCGCCGGCGCCTGTAATAATATTCACCACACCGGGTGGCAGGTCTGCTTCCTGTATAATTTCCGCCAGCTTCAAAGCCGTTAGTGGCGTGGATTCTGCCGGTTTCAAAACAACGGTATTGCCTGTGGCCAATGCAGGCGCTATCTTCCATGCAGCCATCAGCAAAGGAAAATTCCACGGAATAATTTGCCCGGCCACGCCAAGCGATTGTGCGTTCCTGTTAGGAAAAGCATATTCCAATTTATCTGCCCATCCTGCATAATAAAAGAAATGATTGGCAGCAGTGGGTACATCAAAATCACGGCTTTCACGAATGGGCTTGCCGCCGTCCAATGTTTCAACCACTGCAAATTCCCTTGCCCTTTCCTGCAGCATTCTTGCAATGCGATAAATATATTTTGTTCTTTCTTTGGGTGAAGTTTTTTTCCATGTTTTTTCATAAGCCGTTCTTGCCGCTTCCACGGCTTTGTTTACATCGGCAGTATTTGCTTCTGCTACTTCACTCAGCTTCTCTTCCGTAGCCGGGTTGATGGTAGCAAAATATTTTTTACTCAATGGTTTTTGAAACTCACCATTGATGAACAAATCATATCGTTCATTAATTTTTGCAGCGCTTTTGCTTTCCGGTGCAGGCGCTAAATTTCTGGACGAATCAAATTTTAATTTGATGGTGTTGTTTCTTTTTGTTGTTGCCATTTTGAATTAGTTTAAGAAGTTCCAAAGGTTCAAGAAGTTCCAAAGGTTTGTGTGCCACTTCAGCAACCTTATGGAGCCTCATCATTGTCTGTTGATTTTGGTTTTTTCTTCTCCGGTTTTCTATCCTTGTACTTAATGCCTTTTAGTTCCGATTCCTCTAAATAAGTTATTAGTTTTTGCAAAAGGTTACTGATTCTCTTTGCATGTGATGAATATTCATTAAACTCTTTTTCGTTTAAATAATTCCTGTCAAGTGCCCTGTATAATTGAGAGCGAAATTCGCCACAAGACCCTTTTGAAATGTACAAGAATTGTATAAACTCCCGGTTGCCTCCTCTTTCAAAACCTTCTGCAATGTTATCCATGATTGAACCAGCCGAACCTTCAATTTGTCCAATAAGCCTGAAGTTCTTTTTGAACCTTTCTTCGTCAATAAGTCTTCCAATATTTTTATTCAATTCCCTTGCTTCCTTCCATGAACCTTTGAACAGTTTAATCTATCGAAAAATAATCCGCACTCTGATACACTCCCGTTTTTTGTTTCATTAACTGCATTAAAATGTCGTTAGCTAAACTGCTTGCCCCAAAACGGAACCATTCATTGTTCATCCATTCTTCGCCCAACACTTCATTGAGCAAGACAAGATAATGCAGCGCCAGTTTTGCTTTTGAGATGCCACCGGCAGGTTTCATCGCAATTTTCTTTCCCGTTTTATAATAAAAATCACGGATGGCTTCCAGCATGACCAGTGTAACCGGCAGCGTGGCCGCAGGGGAAATTTTCCCGGTAGATGTTTTAATAAAATCTGCACCGGCATACATGGCTATATCGCTTGCCCTTCTCACTTTATCATACGTTACCAGTTCGCCGGTTTCTAAAATCACTTTCAGCCTTGCTTCGCCGCAGGCTTCTTTTATGGCAGCTATTTCATCAAATACAAAATTGTATTCACCTTCATGAAATTTTCCCCTGGATATCACCATGTCAATTTCATCTGCGCCTTCGTTCACCGCAAATTTGGTGTCACGGATTTTTACATCTCTTGGCGCCTGCCCACTAGGAAAAGCAGTGGAAACAGAAGCTACTTTTATTCCTGAATCACCTAATGCTTTTTTGGCCACTTTTACCATACTTGGATAAACGCATATAGCCGCCACAGTTGGTAAGCCAGGGTAAGCATCATGCAAATGCTGTGCTTTGTAGCAAAGCTGTTTCACTTTTCCGTCTGTATCTTTTCCCTCCAGTGTGGTAAGGTCAATCATGTTCAGCGCCAGCTTAAGGCCGTTTATTTTTGTTTCATTTTTTATGCTTCGCTTGGTAACACGGGAAGCCCTTTCTTCCACACCCACCTGGTCTATATGAGGTGATAGGGAAAAGTCGGGGATTGATTTTATTGCGACCATATCTTTTGTTTAAAACTTTTAGCGTTTAAAGTTTAAGGTTTAAGGTTCATGATTGAATAGTATTAAAGAATTCAAAATAAAACAACTTAAAACTTTAGACTATTAAACCTTAAACTTATTTCATCAAATGTTTCAAAGTTGTTTTTATCATCTTCTCCACCGCTGCATCACTGTCTTTTGAAAACTGCTGCAATACACGGTTGGCAACAATAGTATTAATGCTCATGCAATGGTGCCCAAGCAATTTGCCCAATCCAAAAATGGCAGATGTTTCCATTTCAAAATTAGTGATGCGGTGGTTGCCATGCCTGAAATGGGTGAGCTTATTAATTAAACCCGGCGCTGCCACCGGCAAACGCAATATCCTTCCCTGTGGGCCATAAAAACCGGGGCAGGTAACTGTAATGCCTTTGAAATATTCTGCCGGGAATTTATTCAGTAAGGTTTCGCTGCCTTTTGAGATGTATGGAATGGTGATAGCTGTATCTAATTCCGTTTGTTCAATAAAGGCGTTCGCCAGTTCATTTTCTTCTTCCGTTTTCGTATAGGCGTAATAGTTAAGCAGGTTATCAAGCCCCAACCCGTGGGAAGAAGCCACAAAACTATCAACGGGAATATCCGCCTGCAAAGCGCCGGATGTGCCAAAGCGTACAATATTCAATGAACCGGCTTGGGCTTTCACTTCCCTTGTTTCAAAATCAATATTCACCAATGCGTCTAATTCGTTCAGTGCAATATCAATATTGTCGGGGCCAATGCCGGTGGATAGAACAGACAATCTTTTATTGCCGATATAGCCGGTGTGGGTGATAAACTCACGGTGCTGTAACTGGTGCTCAATTTTATCAAAGTGTTTGCTCACTTTTTTCACCCTGTCGGGGTCGCCTACTAAAATAACGGTTGGCGCCAGTTCTTCAGGGCGGAGGTTCAGGTGATAGATAGCGCCCCTGTCGGTGATGATCAATTCTGATTCTGCTATTTTGCTCATACGGAAATCGTTTGGTTTCACACAACAGTACTACGGATACAACGAAACAACGTTGTGTGCTTTGTTTTCTTTGTTTCGTTGTGAGAAAATTATTTTAATAAATTCAAATCAGGCTGTGCGTATTTATACACTTTAAAGTAGATGGTTGTTTTTGTCTGGAACACGCCGTTGATATCTGATAGCTCATTCACAAATTTTACCAAATGCTCATTGTCCCTGCACATCACATCTACTTCCAAATCATAATCACCGGAAGTCATTGCCAAAAAGCTTACTTCGGGCAATACAGTAATGGCTTGTGCCACTTTTTCTTTCAACGTGGCCGGTCTTACATACACAGCTATGTGTGCATAAGAACGAAAGCCAACTTTTTCCGGGTCAACCCTGCCGATGATATTAATAGTGGCCTCTTCGATCAGCTTGTTGAACCTTGTGCGGATAGTTCCGATCGAAACACCTAACTTTTCAGCGATTACGGTAAACGACATTCTTCCGTCCTGTTGCAAATACGAAAGAATAGAAAAGTCCAATTCGTCTAAGGTTCCATTTAGCTTTTGCATAATTGGGTGTTTGGGCAAATATGCAACTTTTCAAGTTAAACCGGCTTTACTATTTTGGCAATCAATAAAATATTTTTATTTTAGAGGGCTAATTTCTGCAAAATTTTTAGTTAAACAAAATATTATGAAGTATTCTCCTGTAAAAAATTTCATCAACGGCCAATTCGTTGACGCGTCTTCTTCAAGGACATTGGATGTTATTTCCCCCGTAGATGGTACATTATTATCAACAGTGCCCATGAGCACTAATGATGATTTGAAGGCCGCTGTGGCGGCTGCTAAAAAAGCCTTCCCTGCGTGGAGCCGCATGCCTATCAAAGAAAGGGTGCAGGTATTTTTTCGCTACAAAACTTTGTTAGAAAAAAACCTGGAAAAGTTGGCCAAATTATGCACTGAAGAAAATGGCAAAACTTACGGCGAATCGGTTGCTGAAATTGAAAAATGCATTGAGCTGACGGAGTTTGCCACTTCATTGCCGCAATTAATTACAGGCGAAATATTGGAGGTGAGCAGGGGAGTGGAGTGCCGCACAGAGCATGTGCCGCTGGGAGTGGTTGCTTCCATTGTTCCGTTTAATTTTCCTGCAATGGTGCCTAACTGGACGATACCGAATGCCATTGCATTGGGCAACTGCATGATATTAAAACCGTCTGAAAAAGTACCCCTGTGCTGCGGTAGGTTGGCTGAGCTATTAAAGGAAGCCGGTTTACCTGATGGTGTATTGAATATTGTGCATGGTGATGTAGAAATTGTAAATGCCATTTGCGACCATCCCAATATTGAAGCGGTGTCATTTGTTGGTTCTACAAAGGTTGCAAAAATTGTTTATCAAAGGGCTACTTCCAATTACAAAAGGGCGCTTGCATTGGGCGGTGCCAAAAACCATTTAATGGTATTGCCCGATGCTAAAGAAGATATGACGGCGGCCAACGTGGTAGCAAGTATGAGCGGCTGTGCAGGGCAGCGTTGCATGGCAGCCAGTGCCATGGTAGGCGTGGGCAATGTTGACCATATTATCACCAAAATTGTTGCTGAAGCAAAAAAAGTAGTGCCGGGACAAAACCTGGGTGCCGTAATTAACAGAGAAAGCAAGGAACGCATTGAAAGGTATATCAGCGAAGCAGAAAAAGACGGCGCAAAAATTTTAGTGGATGGCCGTGGCGCAAAAGTGCCCGGCAAAGAGAACGGTACTTATGTGGGTCCAACAGTAATTGATTATGTAAAGCCCGAAATGAGCGTGGCAAGGGAAGAAATTTTTGGCCCGGTGATTTCCATTATGCGTACCAATACGGTGGATGAAGCATTGGCCATTGAAAATGCAAACCCTTATGGCAATGCGGCAAGTGTGTTCACACAAAACGGCGGCCTTGCCCGCTACATTATTGATCATGCTAGCGCAGGCATGATTGGTGTGAATGTGGGTGTGCCGGTGCCAAGAGAACCATTCAGTTTTGGCGGCTGGAACGAAAGTAAATTTGGCGTAGGCGATATCACGGGCAAAAGCTCTATTGAATTTTGGACGAAGCTGAAGAAGAGTACGACTAAGTGGAACCCGGAAGCGGGGGTGAATTGGATGAGTTAATATTAATTATATCTTGAGATACTAATTTGGCATCTCAAGTTTCTAAGATCACAAATTGTGACCTTGAAATAAAATCTTGAGGTCACAATTTGTGACCTCAAGATTTCAGGAACTTAAAAAGGTAGTTAATATGGCAAAAACGAAAAAGGCGATTGTTAAAATAATTCCTGACGAAACTATTATCAGGAAAATATGCCTGCTACGAGGTGAAAAAGTTATTCTTGACAGGGATTTAGCGGAATTATATGAGATTGATACAAAAGTTTTAAAACAGGCCGTTAAAAGAAATGCCAAAAGATTCCCTAAGGACTTCATGTTTACCCTTACCAAGAAAGAGTTTCAGAACTTGAGGTCACAAATTGTGACCTCAAGTTGGGGTGGTACAAGGTATCTTCCATCCGTTTTCACCGAACAAGGCGTAGCTATGTTGAGCGGTGTCATCAACTCCCCCAAAGCCATTGAAATGAATATTGCCATTATGAGGGCTTTTGTGGAAACAAGAAAACTATTGCACGGCAATAAAAAGATTGCAGAACAAATACAGCAATTGTTTGACAGGATAGGCGAACACGATGTACAATTAAGCGCTATTTACGATGCCATTGAAAACCTGATGGACGAAAAGGCGGAAGCAAATACTAAAAAAGTAAAATGGGAAGAAAGGGAGAGGATTGGATTCAAAAAATAACTATTGCTCCACAGTTATATAAATGCACAAGTGAGTGACACAACGATGCTAAATTGAAAAACAAGAGCCGGTAACAAAAAAATAAAAAATATTATGTCTCAAACACAAACACTATCATTAGCAGATGAAATTATCCAGGATGCACAGGAGCATACACTCTTTAGCTGGAGCAAACAAAAAGGCACCAACCCTCTTGCCATTAAACATGCAGAGGGTGTGTATTTGTATGATTATGATGACAACCGCATTTTAGATTTTTCCAGTGGGTTGATCAACATGAATATTGGCCACGGCAACAGCTCAAAG
>JBEHYP010000075.1:0-18343 GCA_048498115.1 Bacteroidota bacterium
GCCTCTCTTGGGCCGGTATATCCTACAATTCCGCACATAATATATTTTGTTTTGTACAGTTAAGACTGTTGCTGATGCAAAAAAGCCACATAACCAGGCATTATAAGCATTAGAAAGTTACGTTATATAAATACAAACCTGCAAAGTAACGAAAAGGCGGGGTAAATTGGTATGCAGCCCGGACATAAAAATTACGTTATTGCAAAGCATAACAGGAATAAAAATGCGTTTATAACTACAGGATATCTGCCGTGCAGATTAATTTGTATTTTTATAACAACATCCCCTTCAGGATAACAATATTGCAATATGGAAAATATAGCGCCTGAAAGCCTTCTCCTGCTGGTAAATACGGTGCAGGAATTATCTCTTGCACGTGACCTTGATACTGTAATGAAAATAGTACGCACTGCTGCAAGAAAATTAACCGGCGCCGATGGGGCCACCTTTGTATTGAAAGACGGGGACAAATGTTTTTATGCAGATGAAGATGCAATAGCGCCTTTATGGAAAGGCAGCCGTTTCTCAATGAGCATTTGCATCAGCGGCTGGGTAATGAATAATCACCAGGCAGTAACAATTGAGGATATCTACATGGACAGCCGCATACCTGCCGCTGCCTACAAGCCCACGTTTGTAAAAAGCATGGCGATGGTGCCTATCAGGACGATGGATCCATTGGGTGCCATTGGCAATTACTGGGCAGTACAGCGAAAGCCGTCTGAGAATGAAGTATGGTTACTGCAGTCGCTGGCAGACATCACTGCGGTAACGCTTGAAAATGTGAAAGTATACAATGAGCTGGAGCAAAGGGTGAAAGACCGCACCACCCAGCTTGAGTTCATCAATAAAGAACTGGAAGCTTTTTCTTATTCTGTGTCCCACGATCTCCGTGCCCCTTTAAGGGCTATCCGTGGCTATACCATCATGCTGCACGAAAGCCTGTCCGGGAATAACGATGACAAGCAATATGGACTGGCAGAAAAGATATTGAACAATACCGATTCAATGGCAAAGCTGATAGATGACCTGCTGGTATTTTTCAGGACCGGGCAAGCCGAACTTTATCGTTTTCCTGTGTCAATGCTGCCAATGGTAAATGCAATCATTGAAAATATAACCGGCCACGAAAAGCAAAGGCACATAACATTTGAAATAGGTAACCTGCCGGATACAGAAGCCGATCCATCGCTGATAAAACAGGTTTGGGAAAACCTTATTTCCAATGCTGTAAAATACACAGGGCAAAAAGAAGAAGCAATTATTTCCGTAGGAGCTGAAACGAACAGGGACGAAGTTATTTATCATGTAAAGGATAATGGCGCCGGGTTTAGTATGAAATATGCTCATAAATTATTCAAGGTATTTCAGCGGCTGCACAGCAACGATGAATTTGAAGGAACAGGCATCGGGCTGGCAACAGTACACCGCATTATATTGCGCCATGGCGGCAGGATATGGGCAGAGGCCGAACCCGATAAAGGTGCTGCTTTTTATTTTTCATTGCCGGCGGCTGCAAAGAAGATCAACCGGGAATAGAGGCCGTTAAAACAGTTCCCTTCCCGGGGCTGCTGTTTATTTCCAGCACACCGTCATAAGAAACCGCACGGTTCATCATATTGGTAATACCGATCCCCTTTCTTTCATTTGCCGTATTGAATCCCTTTCCATCATCGGATACCATTAAAATAATATTCGCTCCATCTTTGATCACATTGATAAGCACATTTTTAGCAGCGGCATGCTTGGCAATATTGTTTATTTGTTCCTGCACAATCCGGTACAAATTCAGTTTTAAATCGTCAGAAAGCCCTTCTTCATTAATTTTAAAATTCAATACTGTTTTCAATGAAGTATTTATTTGCACGCTGTCAATCAATTTGACAAGCTGTTCCTGCAGGCGGATATTTTTTAAAGGAGTTACCTGCCTGTAGGTAAGCCTCCGGATCTCTTCAATAGAACTGTCAAGCAGCTCAACAGGGTATTGAATAAGGCTTTTAATATTCTCATTTTTTTTGGCAGCCATTACCAAGAACATTTTTGCGCCGGCAAGTATCTGGTTTATATTATCATGTAATTCTTTACCGATGTGATTCTTTTCTGCTTCCTGCCCTCTTATCATTGCCCTTGATATTTTTTTCTGCTCCTTCAATTGCTGCTCCGCTATTTTTTTCTCCATGTTTCTCATTGCAGCCGCCGCTTCTTTCTGCGTTGTAATATCATACGAAACACTGATAATACCTGTGATATTTCCTTCCTGGTCACGGAAGGGGGAAGTGGAAACAAATGCGGGAAACACAGTGCCGTCTTTTTTCCTGGCTTCAAATTCTCCATTCCATGGCTTTCCTTCTGCCAGCTGCAGCATAACAGTTGCTGTCTTTTCCATGCCTGACAGTTCAGGAAAAAGCTCTATGATATTTCCCGCCATCACTTCTTCTGTCTGCCAGCCATACATTTTTTCCGCAGTGCTGTTCCAGTACAATATATTTCCTTTTAAATCAGTGGCTATCACTGCCTGCCCCACCGCATTCAGCAAATCGGCCTTAAACCGAACTTTTTCTTCGGCTTCCTTCCGCTGGTTTTCTGTTTTCTTTTTTTGCAGCGCTGCATCTATTGCGCCCGGCAGCCTGGTAAGCCTGTCTTTTAATATATAATCATCTGCTCCTGCTTTTATAATTCCGGCTGCAAACTCTTCTGATACTGTGCCCGTAACCAGGATAAAGGGAATATTAAGAGAAGTTTTTTTAAATGTTTCCAATGCTTCGGATGCACTGTACTGCGGCATGGTATTATCCGAGATAATAATATCAGGTTCAAATTCATACAGGGCTTTGAGAAACGCCTCCTCTGTCATCACCACCGTAAATACACAGCCCGGTTTATGGCCAAGCAAAAAAGCCTTTAGTATTTCAGCATCCGAGGGGCTGTCTTCAAGTAATAATATTTTTAATACACCTTTCATGCGGGTCTGTGTTATTACAAACCATTACAACACATTGTTGCAATTACAATTAAAAAATATGCGCTGTATCCTGTATATAATTTCAGCAATAATTGCGGGACAATTTGAATGTTTTACAGGACGTTACCTGCTGAAATCTTGCGTGGTAAAACTATGATTTATTTATCATTAAAGTCAACAAAAATATACTATGCTATCATGAAAAAATACCTGTGGAATACACGTAACTGTTATAGTAAAAATACCTTCCTGTTTTATTAAATAATTGTTGGCTCAATGAAATATTTATCAATTCCTCATAATACCAGCATTGTGGTTGCTTAATTGGAAGATGCCCTTTTAATCTTCAATTTTCCGAAGCGGCTTTTAACATCATCAATGGCTTTATACAAGTCCGTTTTCTTTTCTTTGTTTTCAAATAAATCAGCCTGCACAGCATCATTGGTAAGCTCACTCAGCTTTACACCCAGCAACCGCACAGGCTGCCCTTTTTTATATAGCTGGTGAAATAGTTTTTTTGCTACAGGAATAATCTCATCATCTGCGGAAGTGTATGGTACGGTGGTTTGTTTAGAAGTGGTTTCAAAATCAGGATAGCGGATCTTTACTGTTATGCAACCAGCCACTTTTTTATCCTGCCTTAATTCATAAGCGATTTTTTCTGTGAGCCGTACAATCTCGCTCATTAAAAAATTTACATCGGTTTTATTTTCATCAAAAGTATTTTCCGATGAAATGGATTTTGATTCATGGTAAGGATGTACTTCACTGGTATGAATGCCTGCGCTTTTCTTCCACAGGTCAGTGCCCCATTTGCCCAGCCGTTCTTCCAGTTCTTCAGCAGTACATTTATCAATATCGCCAATGCTGTAAATACCTATTGACTTCAATACAGCATTCGTATGCTCCCCCACGCCGGGAATTTTATCAACAGGCAGCGGCGCCAGGAATTCTTTTTCTTTTCCAAAAGGGATTTGTAAATAGCCGTTGGGCTTGGCTTCATTGGTGGCAATCTTCGCCATCATTTTATTGGACGATAAACCAAATGAAATGGGCAATCCCGTTTCATCCATAATCTGTTTACGCAGATCAACTGTCCATTGCAGTGGATTAAAAAACTTATCCATGCCCGTGAGGTCCAGGTAAAATTCATCAACGGAAGCTTTTTCAAACAGCGGTGCTTTGGAAGCAATGATCTGTGTCACCCATCTTGAATAGTGACTGTAAGCAGCATAATTGCCCTTGATAAAAATAGCATGGGGACAAAGCTGTTTTGCTTTTGAAGAAGGCATGGCAGAATGTACGCCGAATTTCCTGGCTTCATAGCTGCAGGCCGCCACCACTCCCCGCTGGCTGCCGCCAACAATTACAGCTTTGCCTTTCAGTGAAGGATCTTTTAAAACTTCCACCGACACAAAAAATGAATCCAGGTCAAAATGGGCTACTATGCGTTGAGGCTCCTTATTCACTATACCAAGTTATAAAATAAGATGTTGTTTGGGATAAAGCTGTATGGCGAAACCGTTAAACTGTAGCGAAACTCTATACTGAAAGAGCTTAACAGCAATCCACCATTTAACAATAATAACCATTAAAGAATATAGTTCAGGCAGCTTTTAAACTACCGGTAAATATCCAGCAGGCCGTCCGGCAATTTCACAAATACCTTCCGGTTTTTTTTATCAATTTTTTCCAGTGATTCTTCATGAACAGGTATCAATGCTTCATTACCGTTTAATGAAACAGCGCACAGCACCTGGTGCGGCTGCTCTATCACTTCCAGTATCTCGCCCAGGTCTTCTTTACCGTTTATCAAATGAAAACCCAGCAAAGAAATGGGAGATGATTTGGAAGCAAATTTTTTAAAATTCTCTTCCGTTACCCAGGCTTCTTTTGGCGTAAGCCTGCGGGCAGTTTCTTTGGTATCAATACCTTCAACCTTTATAAAAACTTCATTATCGTTTTTAATAGAAGAAGAGCTGATAAAGTAAGGCATAAAATTATCCGGGCCTTCTTCAATAAAAATTGTTTCCAGCCCTTTCAGAGAAGTTTTTTTGCCAAAGCTGTGCTGCAATACAAGCTCACCTTTTAATCCGAAGCTGGCAGCCAGCCTGCCTATTTTAAAATACTGGGTCATGTGATAAGTTACTTACAAACCTGCATAGGTAGCATGCAGGGGGGCAAAGTTAAAACAAGCTGCGAAGCAAATGTATTTTTAGCCGGCAGCCCGGTAAAAAATAAAAAAGCAATCTCAAAATGAGATTGCCTAAAAGAATTACTTAACAGATTTTTTATTCTTCTGTTTTGGCTTCTTCTGCCGGGCTTGCAGGTGCAGCTTCCACTTTCTTCACTACAGGTTGGTTTCTGCTGTCCCTTCTAGCCTTTTTGTGTGCTGCCTGGCGCTTGGCCACGTGGGAGTCATGCTCCGTTGTCCATGCAGTAAATTTTTGCATAGCAACCGTTTCGTCAAACAAACCAAGGCTTACACCGCGGAGTAAATGTTTCAAATACAGTACCCCTTTGAAAGAAAGGATACGGCGTACAGTATCGGTAGGCTGTGCACCTTTGTGCAGCCAGTCAAGCGCTTTCTGGCGGTCAACCTGGATGGTTGCCGGCACTGTCAGCGGATTGTACGTACCAAGTTTTTGAATGAATTTGCCATCACGCGGGCTTCTTGCGTCTGCTACAACGATAAAATAGAATGGTCTTTTTTTAGACCCGTGGCGTTGCAGTCTCATTTTTACAGCCATAAAAAATAGACATTTTTTGGGGTTGTGAACAAATAGGGTTTATATTCTCCTTAAATAAGGAAGGCGAAGATAATGAGCAGTACAACAAAATCCAAATATTTAATCAAACTATTTAGCCGGCAATGCGCTTCATCTTTAATAAAATTAGTATATCAATTACAGGAGCTATTCGTATAGCTACTGCAATTGTATCAATAGCCTTTGGATATTAATCACTGAACCGGCCACCGGCATTTATCCAGTCGGTTATTACAGCTTTTTGAGCAGTGGTCAGTTGCGGTCCGCCCTGTGGCATGGTGCCTTCATCCACTGCCCTCACTTTTATCCTGTTTTGAAACTGGATGATGTTGCACTGGTTCTCCCAGTTCATGCTGCCATTCTGCACAGCGTTATTATGGCATGACTGGCATTTTGATGCGATCAGATTTTTTACAGCTGCAAATAACGGCCCTGCGGTATTAGAGGCCGGCACTGATACCGCTTTTGTGGTTTCACATCCACCGGCATCTTTTGCATAAACGGTGTAATTGCCTGCAGCAAGGTTGGCGAACGTGCCCGAAGCCTGGTAAGTGCCGCTACTGTTGAGCTTAAAGGTAAAGCCGGTGCTGCCTGTTGCAGATGCATCTATACTTCCTGTATTGCCGCAGGGAGTTGATGAAGCCGCCAGTGCGGTGATAACAATGGTTTTCCCTGTACAGGGATCTGTGGCGGGAGGTGGTGGCGGAGCAGTATTCTCTTCTTTGCTGCAGGAAGTTAAATAAACTACGGATGCAAACAAGAACATCTTTCCTGTAGCAATTGCATTTTTATAAAGCATACAAGCGGTTTTTTAATGTATTCGTTTACCGCCTGTTAAAAGTTGCTTGCAGCAATAATTATTTTTTGAAGAAATGATATTTCAATCCTGCCTGCAATGCTGCTGAATAAATTTTCATGCTGCCATCGCCCACGCCTGCAAGCGGTACACTGAAAGATGGCTCTGCAATGATGGAAAACCTTGAAGACAATTTCTTTTCTATGCCTAATGAAAATACAGCGGTTGAAAAGAAATGCTTGTTGCCGGTGTAATCCCATTCCTGTTCATAGGTAGTATTGTAATAGTTGTAAAAACAGTTGTACCGTTCCTTATGCAGGATGTAGGAAGAAGCACCTGCTGTGGCATAGATAATAACAGATGGCTTGCTGATAACATCATACCTCACTGACAATGGTATTTCATATACCGTGAAGGCCGCTTTTATTTTTTCCATTTCATACATCGCCATGGGAGAGCCGGGCTTTATGGTATAATCACCGGGGGCAGCACCGTATTTTTTGCTGGTAATAAAAAAGCCTGACTGCACACTGAACCTCTTAGCAAACTGGTAACCAAGGCCCAGGCCATATTTAGGCACAATACTGCTGCCGGAAAATGATAATAATTTTGTGCTGCCTGCATCAGCGCCACCGGCAGCAAACAAATAGAAGCTCTTCACGCTTTTCTTTTTATTATTTGCTGTACTTGTTTTTTTATTATTTGATGTGTCAGGTTGTTTTTGCCCGCCTGTAACTTTTACAGCATCCTTTTTTGCAACAGTGCTTTCTGTATTTTTTGCAATTGTATTGCTATCGTTAACAGGTGCTGCCGGTTTATCTGTAACCGGTGCATCAGTACGGTCATCTTCCTGCACTGCATCGGTGCCATCCTCTTTAATTTTTTCAGTTGTTTTTGACCGAGATACTTTGTTATCATCTTCCCCGGCAGCTGCATTTATAACCGTTACCTTTTTGTGACCTGCAAATCTTCTTTTACCAGGTAAAGCAGAAAACGGAGAGGCGGTATTTTTTTCACCAGCAACTTTTTCATTGCCGGCGACCTGCCGCCTGCTGGCATCAGCAGCTGAAATACCTGTACTTTCATTTTCCTTCTTATCCGTTACCGCAGCTATATTATTTTCATTTTTCAAAACAGGCAGCAGCTTTCTCTCCTCAGTAAATGTTTTATCCGTTGTCGCATTGCTGTTGTGCTGCTGTGAAATTGTATTGCTGTGCTGTGCCAAAAAATAAAAAGCAAAGCCTCCCGCTAACAGCACCGGCAGTATCCACCACCACAAAAACGGGCGGTGTTTCTTCTCTTCCTTATCCAGCATTGCATCCATAGCCTGCCATGCTTTTTCATCAAAAGCAGGCTGGATGTTTTCAGCAGCAGCCCTTATTTTATCTTCGATATGTTCAAGCTGTTTTTTGTCGTTCATACAATTTTACATTTGCTTCTTTCAGCATCTTTTGAATATTGCTTCTTGCCTTTGCAAGGTTTGATTTGGAGGTGCCAACAGAAATATTCAATTGCTGTGCAATTTCTTCATGCTTATATCCATCAATTACGTACAGGTTAAAAACCGCCCTGTATCCCGGCGACAGTTTTTGTACCATTTCCATGATCTCTTTGTGTGACATGCCGTCAATGGCAGTTGCCACCGCATCTGTCATTTCAAAATGCTCGTCTTCAATTTCGCCAACCAGGTAATTGTTTTTGTTTTTGCGCAGATGGTCAATCGCCGTATTAATAACGATACTTTTCATCCATCCCATTAATGAAGCTTCGAAGTTTTCGTGGCGTGGCTCAAAGCGGGGCAGTGTCCTGAAGATTTTTAAAAAGCTATCGTTAACAACTTCCATTGCATCGTCATGAGTGGTGCAGTAACGCATGCAGATACCCATTGCAAAGCCGTAGTAGAGTTGATAAAACGCTTTCTGGCTCTGCCTGTTTGCAGTATTGCAACCCTGGACGATATTTTTGAGTTGCTGCCTGTCGGGCAAAATTTTCTCCTTTTATAGTTATTCCTGTTATTCCGTTTTTTACTGGTTTACATATAATTCGTATCCACCGCAAAAAAGGTTGCCGGGCATCTATGAAAATACTATTATTTTCCCTGAAAAAAGGCCGGGAAACCCCGGCCTGTACTGAATTTATTCTTTTTTAAGAAAGGTTATCTTTTTCCCACTCCCGGCATACGGCCCATGCCCATTGGCATCTTATTCATCATTTTCATCATGTCTTTCATTTGCTGGAATTGTTTTAAAAACTGGTTCAGTTCTGCAATGTCCTTGCCGCTGCCTTTGGCAATGCGCTGCTTCCGGCTGGGGTTGATAAGGTCCGGGTTCCTTCTTTCTTCCAGGGTCATGGAATTTATCATTGCCTCAATTCCTTTAAATGCATCATCGTTGATGTCAAGGTCTTTTATTTGTTTGCCCACGCCCGGTATCATGCCCAGCAGGTCTTTCAGGTTGCCCATCTTTTTTATCTGCTGCAGCTGGGTTTTAAAATCCTCGAAGTCAAACTGGTTTTTGCGGATCTTCTTTTCCAGCTTTTTTGCCTCTGCTTCATCAAACTGTTCCTGTGCTTTTTCCACCAGGCTCACGATATCGCCCATGCCCAAAATACGCTGCGCCATCCTTTCAGGATAAAACACATCCAGCGTTTCCATTTTTTCGCCGCTGCTGCTGAATTTGATGGGCTTGTTTACCGTGTACTTGATTGACAAAGCAGCACCGCCCCTTGTATCGCCATCCAGTTTGGTGAGTACCACACCACTAAAATCAAGGCGCTGGTTAAAGGCGGCGGCAGTATTCACCGCATCCTGCCCGGTCATGCTGTCCACTACAAATAATATTTCCTGTGGATTAACCGCTGCCTTGATATTCGCTACTTCCGCCATCATCGCTTCATCCACTGCCAGGCGGCCTGCCGTATCAATGATGATAACATTTTTATTCTTTGCTTTGGCTTCCTTAATAGCATTTTGTGCAATGCTTACGGCATCTTTATTTTCCCTTTCTGCATACACCTCCACCCCTATCTGTGAACCTAATACCTGCAACTGGTCAATAGCCGCAGGCCTGTAAATATCTGCCGCCACCAGCAGGGGTGATTTGCCTTTTTTTGTTTTGAGGTAATTAGCCAGCTTACCGCTAAAGGTTGTTTTACCGCTACCCTGCAGGCCGGCAATCAGAATAATGGCAGGATTGCCGGTGATATTAAAATCACTTTCGGTGCCGCCCATCAGTTCGGTCAGTTCATCCTGCACAATCTTTACCATTTGCTGGCCGGGGTTTACTGCCAGTAATACTTTGGAGCCGAGGGCTTTTTCTTTTACTTTATCAGTGAACTCTTTGGCGATTTTATAATTCACGTCCGCATCCACCAATGCCCGGCGGATGTCTTTAACGGTATTGGCGATGTTGAGCTCATTGATACGGCCTTCGCCTTTAAGGTTCTTAAAGGCGCTTTCTAATTTCTCACTTAAAGAATTAAACACTTTCTTCCTGTTATTTTGTTTCTGTAAATAAAAAAGTGAATCAACCAAGATTCACTCTAAAATAAGTTTGCAAATGTATAAAATCTTATGCTTTGGGAGCGAACGAACTTATAGTGTGCCGGTTTTAATTTCACACAAAAACGCAAAGAAAAACCCGGCGCCCCTGTCCTTTATGCTTCTTTGTGTGATATAGTTAAGCACCCAGATAAGGCCGCAGCAGCTTGCACCTTGACACAGATCTCAGCTTTGTGATTGCCTTATCCTTTATCTGCCTCACCCTTTCCCGGGTAAGATTGTAGCGTTCGCCTATATCTTCCAGGCTTAAAGCATGATCAACCCCGATACCGAAGAAATAACGTATCACTTCTTTTTGCCTTTCGGTAAGGGTATTTAAGGAACGGTTGATTTCTTCCGTCAGCGAAGCATTGAACACCAGTTGGGTATCAGTCGCTTCTGCATTGGGGTTTTCCATCACGTCTATCAACGTACCATCTTCACCTTCCGCAAAAGGCTGGTCCATGCTTACATGCCTTGCAGAAGCGCCGAGCGCAGCAGCCACTTCTTCTGCGTCCACCTCCAGAAAACCGGCTATCTCTTCAGCCGTTGGTTCTCTTTCATATTCCTGCTCTAACTGGGAATAGGCCTTGCTGATACGGTTGGTAAGCCCCACTTTATTCAACGGCAGGCGCACTATTCTTGACTGCTCTGCCAGGGCCTGCAAAATGCTTTGGCGTATCCACCATACGGCATAAGAAATAAATTTGAAGCCCCTCGTTTCATCAAAGCGGCGGGCAGCTTTTATTAATCCCACATTTCCTTCATTGATAAGGTCGGCCAGCGTGAGGCCCTGGTTCTGGTATTGCTTGGCCACCGATACCACAAAGCGCAGGTTGGCCTTGGTAAGCCGCTCCAGCGCCCGCTCATCTCCCTGCTTTATCTTCAGGGCCAGCTTCACTTCTTCTTCAGGATTGATAAGTTCTACTTTTCCAATTTCCTGGAGGTACTTTTCTAAACTCTGGCTTTCACGATTGGTAATTGACTTCGTGATTTTCAACTGTCGCATACTCATAAGCCTTTTGTTTTTAAAAATGAGGTTTCGCTATCTGCACATACACAATATTCAAAGAAAGTTTTTTAGGAACCTTAAATGTAAAATTTTTCCGGGCAGGAAAAAAATTTTTTTAGGCGGGGAATGCCCGGGTTTCAAAAAAGCACAAAACCGCCGGAATGAAGTTACAGCCGGGGGCCAAAAATAGTTGGTAAAATATTTTGCCGCCACATTTTATTTACTATTATTGCACTATTGAAGAATGTTTTAATTTTTCCGGATGAGTAAGAAAGTTTTATATACGCTGGAGTACCCGGTAAGGTGTTCACCAAGAATTTTATATGAATTTTTGAGCACCCCCGCAGGCCTGCAGGAATGGTTTGCCGACAAAGTGGATGAAAAAGACGGCGTATTCAGTTTTTCCTGGAACGGCAATGCAGATAAAGCACAATTAATAGAAAGCGAGGAAGACAAATTTGTACGCTTTCACTGGCTGGCCGCCCCCAAGGACGAGTATTTTGAGTTCAGCATTGACAAATCAGAAGTAACCAACCAGACCATTCTTGTAATAAAAGATTTTGCCGATAAAAAAGAAGTGAAAGACCAGAGCCAGCTGTGGGAATACCAGATCAAGGACCTTTTTCACAGGCTGGGCGCTTAATTGTATTTCAGCAACTCCGCCATTTCCTCAAACGTGCCGGCAATAAACAATGGCGTTTCTTCCCATTGCTGTAACGGAATCTTTTTTGCTATTTTAATAAACGGCCTGCCATGCAATATCTCCCTGTATGTTTCTTCCTTTAATGATTGAACAGGTACAAAGTTATCTTCTTCAAAATGGTGCTGCCAGGGTTCATTGTGTACGCAGACCCAGTAATCATTTTGCTGCAGCCATTCCCATTTTGCTTCAAGCAAGGCAACAGCTTTTTCGTAAAAACAACCGGACACCTGCAGGCTGACGCTGAAAAAATTGCCCCACCAGAAAAAAGTGCGGATGGCAAGTGTGCCGTCTTTGCCAAAATACCTTGGATAATCCAGCATTACATAAGGAAGCTGCCGGTAATTTTCGCCCTTTGATATTTTAGGTGCATTGATGAATATTTCCACAGGCAGCAGCTCTTTTTGTGCAAGTAATATTGTTTCAAGCTGTGGCAATACATCGCCGAATAGCTGATACACTTTTTGAATAATAGTATGTTTGGTTAAAATCCAGCCGGTATCACAAACCAGTTCAAGTTCCTTGGCAGAAAGGGCTATTTTTGTATCTGGTACCATAGTTAGCCACAAATTACACGAATTAACACAAATGAAAGCAGCCACAGATTACACTGATTAACACGGATGAATAAATTTCGCTTATTGATGTGTAGTAGTGAAACCCGCTGGCTACCGGGTCGTAGCTAAAATGTTGTTGCAGGCATTTATCTGTGAAACCTGTGCACCCGATAGCTATCGGGTCTGTAGCTAAATTAAAAGGCTGTATGATAAAAAAATTAGACAAACTTATTTTTAAAGCTTTTATCGGGCCGTTCATCATCACATTTTTTATTGCCCTGTTTGTACTGATGATGCAAAGCCTGTGGAAATATGTTGATGACCTTGTGGGCAAAGACCTCGACCTGCTTACCATCTTCCAGTTTTTGTGGTATGCCAGCGCTTCGCTGCTGATATTGGCCATTCCCATTGCTATCCTCATTTCTTCTATCATGACCTTTGGCAACCTCGGCGAAAGCTTTGAACTGGTGGCTATCAAGTCATCAGGCATTTCATTGCTGCGTTTCATGCGGCCGCTTATGTTTTTTACTTTATTCCTTTGCGTGGTGAGCTTCTTTTTTGCCAACAATGTTATTCCTGTTGCCAACCTGAAATTTAAAACACTTTATTACGACATCTATACCAAAAAGCCGGCGCTGGAACTGAAAGAAGGAAGGTTTTATACCCAGATAAACGGCTATGCCATTAAAGTGGGCAAAAAAGATAAAGATCAAAAGACCATTCACAATGTAATTATCTACGAACAGCAGGGCAGCCTGCAGGACAATTGCATTGTGGCGGAAAAAGGGGAAATAGGCATGTCGCCCGATAAAAAATTCATGGAATTTACTTTGCAAAACGGCTACCGCTACCAGGAACGCGGAAACACGGGCGATACCAATACAGAATTTATCAAACTGGGTTTTAAAGAGTATAAAAAGCTATTTGATGTTTCATCATTCCAGATGAAAAAAACATCTGACACCGTTTTTCAAAACGATTCAAGGATGCTGAGCCTTCGCCAGTTGAATAAAAACATTGATTCATTGCAAAAAGTGGAAGACAGCTTTGCCACAAGGATGAAAAAAGAGACCGGTTATAATTTTAAATATACCGACCTGCCGGACAGCGCCTGGAAAAAAGCGGTGCCTGCAAAAAAGAAAGTGAAAAAATTCATTGATCTTCTTCCTGACTCAGCCAGGCAAACGGTAGCTGACCTTGCAATGAATAAAATCAATTCCCTTAAAAGCACTTTCCAGTTTACCGGCACAGAGTGGTCAAATAAGCAACAGGAAACCCGCAGTAATAAAATAGAATGGCACCGGAAATTTTCCTTTTCGCTGGCCTGCCTGGTATTGTTTTTTATCGGGGCGCCGCTGGGCTCCATCATCCGCAAAGGCGGGCTGGGCATGCCGCTGGTAGTGGCTATTATATTTTTCATCCTTTTTCACCTGCTGAATATTTTCGGTGAAAAATTTGCGAAGGAAAATATCACGTCTGCATTTTTCGGCATGTGGATGGCGGTGATTGTTCTTACACCTGTAGGCGCTTTTCTTACTTACAAGGCCATGCACGATTCACAGTTGTTCAATAAGGAATTTTATTACCGTCTTTTTAAAGGAATAAAACAAGTTTCCGGTACAATTGTTAACAGGTTCAGGCGTACAAAATAGTTTGAGTATATTTATACCATCAAAATCTGAAAGTATGAAAAAAACATCCCGTAGAAAATTTGTGGTATCCGCAGCCACTATCAGCGCAGGCTCCATGCTGGCAGCACCTTCCCTCAATAAATTATTTGCAGCAGAAAATAATATCCCGTCTTTTGGGAGTATTGGTTTTGAGCAGCAGCCTTTGCAATATGAGTACAATGCGCTGGAGCCGAATATTGATGCACAAACGATGGAAATACATTACACCAAACATGCGGCCGCTTATACCAAAAACCTGAACGAAGCAGTGGAAGCTGAAATAAAAGATAAAGACAACATATCGCTGGAAAAAATCTTTGCCGGCATTTCCAAATACTCTGCAAAAATGAGGAACAATGCCGGCGGGCACTACAACCATGAACTGTTTTGGAAAACGCTTACACCCAAAGCCACGCAGCCCAGTACCAAATTCAATATGGCCCTCACTAAAAATTTTGATTCCATTGATGAATTTAAAAAGCAATTTGCCACTGCCGCCAAAAACCGCTTTGGCAGCGGCTGGGCCTGGCTGGTGCTTAATAATGAAAAAAAATTAGTGATCAGCAGCACTCCCAACCAGGACAACCCATTAATGAGTGTGGCAGAAGTAAAGGGTACGCCCATTTTTGGCCTTGATGTGTGGGAACATGCATATTACCTGTATTATCAAAACCGCCGTGCAGATTATATTGATAGCTTTTGGAATGTTATTAACTGGGAGTTTGTGTCGGAGAGGTATGAGGGGTTGGTGTAAAAGGTTTTTTGTAAAGTCAGTTATAAGGAAGTCAAGTTTTAAAAACTTGACTTCCTTTTTTTAAATCACGAAAAAATGAAGAAACTATTAATACTATCAGTGTTTTTTATCATCCCTTCTATTTTACCAGCCCAAGTATTTTCTATAGCTGCGGATCAAAATAACATTCTGTACCTTGGATTAGACAATTCTTTGACAATTGCTGTCGAAAAGTTTGCTGCAAAAGACTTAATAGTCAAAACTGATAATGGAGAAATCACAGGAAAAAATGGACAGTATTTATACCGAGCTAACAAAATAGGTAAAGCTGAAATCATATTATATAACAGAAACAATAAAACAGAAATTGGCAGGAGTTATTTTAGAGTTAAATACATACCAGACCCTGTGCCTATGATAGGCCCTTCAGGAGGCGGCAAAATCAAAAAGGTAGTTCTTGCAGCACAACAATATTTAAGAGCAGAGTATCAGTGCTGCGGTTTCGATGCAAAGGCACAAATAGATAGTTTCACTACCTGTATAATCCGAGGTGATACATGCCTACTTAATGAATTTATTAATATTGGCAATAAAATAAGTGACGACCTTTCAAAAGTTTTTAGCAATTTGAAAAGTGGTGATACTGTTATTTTTAAAAAAATATTTGCAAAACTTGCTGATGGAACAAGTAAAGTTCTGACACCATTTATGTTATATATTGAAGAGTAAAATTACGGTTGAGGCAGTTGCCACATTGAGTTTCACTATATCCTCAGTCAATTTTTATCAGCATCTCCTTTCATCTCTAAAATCTCTTACTTTTACCACCCAAAAATAAAATATCACCCCATGCAAGTTTGGAAAGATTACCAGGAAAAAAACAAAGACCGTTTTTTAAATGAATTGCTGGAGCTGCTGCGCATACCCAGCGTAAGCGCCAAAAGCGAACATAAAGACGATATGATAAAATGCGCTGAAGCAGTAAAGCAAAGATTGCTGGAGGCCGGTGTGGATAAAGCAGAACTGCACCCTACCGAAGGGCATCCCGTGGTGTATGCAGAAAAAATAATTGATCCTTCCAAACCCACCGTGCTGGTGTATGGCCACTACGATGTGCAACCGGCAGAACCGCTGGAGCTTTGGAAAAGCGGGCCTTTTGAACCCGTAATTATTGACGGTAAAATTTTTGCCCGTGGCAGTTGCGATGATAAAGGCCAGGTGTACATGCATGTGAAAGCGCTGGAAACTTTGATACAAACAAATACACTGGAGAACAATATCAAGTTTTGCATTGAAGGCGAAGAAGAAGTGGGCTCACCCAATTTGGGAAAGTTTGTGGCCTCACATAAAGACCTGCTAAAAGCAGACTGCATACTCATCAGCGACAGCGCCATGATAAGCCTTGACACGCCGAGCATTGATATCGGTGTTCGTGGCCTCAGCTATATTGAAGTGGAAGTGACAGGACCCAACAGGGATTTGCACAGCGGCGTATATGGCGGCGCAGTAGCCAACCCGATCACTATCCTGGCACAGATGATCGCCAGTTGCCATGATGAGAACAACCATATTACCATTCCGGGCTTTTATGATGATGTGGTGGTGGCAACAGAGGAAGAAAGAAAATTAATGGCTGCGGCACCATATGATGAAAAAGAATACAAAGATGACCTGGGTGTAAAAGAATTGTGGGGCGAAAAGGGCTACAGCACCAATGAAAGAACCGGCATCAGGCCCACGCTGGAACTGAACGGCATCTGGGGCGGCTACCAGGGCGAAGGCGCTAAAACAGTGCTGCCCAGCAAAGCCACTGCAAAGATTTCTGCAAGGCTGGTGCCCAACCAATCATCAGCAACAATCACTGAAAAGCTGCTGAGTTATTTTAAGCAAATAGCCCCGGCGTCTGTTACTATAAAAGCATTTGAGCACCATGGCGGCGAGCCTTATATGACGCCAATTGACAGCAAAGCCTACCAGGCTGCGGCCAAAGCAATGGAAGCAACCTTTGGTAAAAAACCAATCCCTGTCCGTGGCGGTGGCAGCATTCCTATTTGTGCTTTGTTTGAAAAAGAGCTGGGCATTAAAATAGTGTTTATGGGTTTTGGCCTCGACAGCGACAACCTGCACAGCCCGAATGAGAAATTCAATCTGGAAAATTTTTATAAAGGCATTGAAACCATTCCTTATTTCCATAAGTTTTTTAGTGAGATGAAATAATGGTTAAGCTGTTGGTGAACACTTTAAGATACCAGGTTCTTTTTGAACAATTTAGCCATTAAGCAATGTAACAATTTGATGTATGGATAAACTTCGTTTAGACAAATACCTCTGGTCAATCCGCTTGTTTAAAACGAGAGGACAGGCTGCGGAAGCCTGTGATAAAGGAAGGGTAAAAATGAATGGTGATGCTTTAAAAGCATCTAAAACTGTCCATGTAAACGATGAATACGAAGTAAAAACAGAAGCCAAAAGATGGAAAGTGAAAGTGACCGGCCTGCTTGATCGCCGGGTACAATATTCAGAAGCCATAAAATTTTACGAAGATATTACCCCGCCGGAAGAAGTGGAAAGATTGCAATACCAGGCAGCAGCCTTTCATACAGGCAAAAGATTGAGCAAGATCGGCAGGCCCACAAAAAAGAATAAGAGGGATTTGGATGAGTTTTTGGAAAATGGGCAGTAAAAATATTGAACCGCAAAGTTCGCAAAGATTAGCACAGAGAATCGCAAAGAAGCAGCATGTACCTGGCAAATTTTGCAGTCTTTGCGGTTAATCAAATTCAAAATGAAGATCGACATTATCTCTGTGGTTCCCGGTTTATTAGAAGGCCCCTTCTCCCATTCTATCATGAAAAGGGCGAGGGATAAAGGCATATTGGAAGTAAATGTTCACAACCTCCGGGATTATACCAACTACCCCCGTGCACAGGTGGATGATTACCAGTTTGGCGGTGGCGCCGGCATGGTGATGATGGCAGAACCATTGGTGAATGCAATAGAAAGCCTGCAGAAAAACACTTCGTATGATGAAGTGATCTTTTTAACCCCCGATGGTGAATTGTTTGATCAGCCAATGGCCAATCAATTGTCATTAAAAAATAATTTGCTGCTTATCTGCGGCCATTACAAAGGCATTGACCAGCGGGTGAGGGACCATTTTATCACAAAAGAAATTTCCATTGGCGATTATGTATTAAGTGGCGGTGAACTGGCAGCAGCAGTGCTGGTGGATGCAGTAGGAAGACTGATCCCCGGTGTACTGAACAATGAAACCTCTGCCCTTACAGATTCTTTCCAGGATAATCTATTATCGCCGCCGGTATATACGAGGCCGGAAGAATTCCGTGGCTGGAAGGTACCGGATATATTATTAAGCGGCAACCACGCAAAAATTGAAGCCTGGCGGGAAGAACAAAGCCTGCAGCGCACTAAAGAAAGAAGGCCGGGATTGCTGAGTGATAAAAGTTAGGCTATTTCTTTAAAAAATTTGGCTGCAAAACCACCGCACACTATCTTTGCCGTCCTTTAACGGAAATGCCGCGTTGGTCAAGGGGTTAAGACGCCTCCCTTTCACGGAGGAATCACGGGTTCGAATCCCGTACGTGGT